>CAYVMS010000040.1:0-18862 GCA_964452615.1 uncultured Occallatibacter sp. | reverse complement strand
ATGTCTCAATGGGGATGACCGGAGTGCTCAAGCTGCGCTAGATCGTCCACAACGCCGAGCGGGTCGTGGCCATAGAGCTGATGTGCTCAGTGCAAGCGTTGGGCCTCTCAAGGCCAGCCGCGAGGTGGAGCGTGCTCATGCGGCGGTGCGCGCCATCGTACCTCGCCTCGAGCAGGATCGCAGTCTTTCCCCGGAGATCGAGGCTCTTGCCGAGGCGATCTGGGCAGGCGTCTTCAACGAGTGGTGCACTAGCTGATGCTGAGTTCGCGTTTCGCGCCCACCAGTGCATTTCGCCATCCATCCGCGTCGAGTGTTGCCTTACTAGTACCTGCCTTTAGCAACAATTAAGGTGCTAATTTTGCACAGGGCTCGGGCGAACCTAAAGCTCTCTCTGTCAGTGGAAGTTGGAGCTAATTAGTTATATAGTAACAACATATGGCAACTTTAGACAGAAATTACCCGGCGCGATTGTACCCAAAGGTGTGCAATTTTGCTATTGATTTTTGAAGAAAAAATACGTAAAATAAGAATGTAATCTCTCGTCTGGACCGACAGCATCCCCTGTACGAATGTCCAGGATTTACAAGTACAAACACTTCTTTTAAGGATACCAAATCAATGGCAAAGCGTCGTGGAAATCCGAATTGGGGCAAGCCGGAGCCCATTGGCCCGGTAGTGCCCACGGTGACCTCCTTCGAACAGATTGTGAGGGAGTTCAAGCTCAGCCCAGACCAGTACATACGGTCCACCCGCCTGCGGGAGTGGGCTCGCCGGAACAAAAACTCCAAGTACATCCCTGAGGCTCTTCTAGAGGCCTGGGGCTTTGAGATCGAGTCGGCGTTGTAAGCGCCCTTCCACCAGCTTGATTTTGAGCAAAAGCGTCGCCCTCGGGCGGCGCTTTTGTTGTCTTGGGACTTGCCGGGAGGTCTAAGGATCTCGATATGGGGCGAGCGGGTCAATGGGGAAGCGAACGGCTGAGGTCCGTAGTATCCCACCTTGGCACAAAAACAAGAACGTGCCAAGGATGGAGCGCCGGGCTAATCATTGGCGTAAGGGTATTTCTGATTCATGTCGAAACGATTTCGATTTCTGGAGAATTTTCTGAAGCAACATCCACGAGGTGATTCAAGCAAATGATTTTATAGTGAAGCAGCGGATTGGAATGCGCGCCAGTGTCCTTGGATAAATGGTCCAGGAAGTGTGACTTGATGTAGAAGCGAAATAGATGTCCATCGTACAGTTTGTCATCATGATTTCCGCAACTGCCTACCATCTCTTCAGTTACAAGATAAGCTGCATAGTGCTTCCAATAAAGACAGAACTTAAGACAGCCTGGAGTTGAGTCGACAGGAGCAGCGTTCCCCGCTATTTTGGCGAGCTCGGGCCGGCCGGCGCAGGCAAATGACTGGCCGCGCCTTTCCTCGTTCACTGCTGCTTCTTCGATGAAGATTTCCAATTGATTGTCAGCGGGCTCTCGGATCGAATGCAAGTACAGATATTCAGCCTGATTAATCCGTGCGGCCTTTTCCTGACACGGATGCATAATCCGAGCCTTCCTTGAATGCGCAGATGAAGATGACACTCTCATTGCCTCATTTTTCCCGGATTTGGGCTAAATGTAGCAAGTTAGCCACCGCTTCGCGGTGATCGCAGGTTAGCGAGTTCGCGGGGTTCACCGCAAGCATGGCAATTAGTCGAGCTGCAAGCTCCCGCTGAGCCACGCACCGAGTTTGTCGATGGGCAGCCTTATGCCGATGAAGAACTGGCCGAAGAGGGCGTAGACGGCGCTGACTTCGTCGAAGCGCATCTCGTAGATTAGCTTCTTGAAGACGACCGGATCGTTTGCGAAGAGGTCTACGCCCCACTCCCAATCATCCATGCCGATGGAGCCGGAGATGATCTGCTTGACCTGGTCGCCGTAGCGGCGGCCGATCAGCCCGTGGTCGTGCATCATGCGCTGGCGCTCGGCGAAGGGCACGGTGTACCAGTTGACTTGCTCGCCACGCTTGCGGTCCATGGGATAGAAGCTGAGGTATTTGCCCTCTGGAATGACCGGGAAGAGGCGCGGGGCCATGGCATCGAGCTGGCGGTCGAGTGTGGCGGCGATCTCGGCGTTCCACTCGGGCGTGAATTCGACGAGACCCTTTTCGGCGGCCGCTTCGTAGCTTTTCCGGGTGGATTCGTAGAGGCCGAGTTCCACCACAGAAACGTAAGAGTGGCGCAACTCGAAGAAATCATGGAGTTCGGTCTGGGCCAGATCGAGTTCAACTTGATTAAGGGCATCGAGCGTGGGACGGAAGTGGATGAGAATCAGGTCGCCCTTGTGGCCAAGTTGAGAGTAAATGGCCGAGCGAAGAGGTGCATCGGGGGCCTCGCGTCCCAGATGGCGCAGCGCAATCAATGCATGGGCTACGATGCGGTCGCGCTCGGTGGGCGGGGTTCGGCGCCATGCTTTCCAGTCGAAGCGGAAAATCTGGTGGAGGAGGAATGAGCCTTCAAGCGTCAGAGGAACTGGAGGGAAGCTGGCCACAAGCATATCTCCTTTGAATACCCAATCATAGTAGCAAATCGCCTGTGTGGGTGAAGAAAGATTGGTTCGTTGTCTCCCACATCTGGTGCGATGGTGCTGCACCAGATGTGGGGCATCCCGTTGTTTTGGGATGCCCAGACTTGGACGAGCCCGCACCGGAGGTCAGCCTTATATACTGGTAACGCCCATGAGCGAAAAGATTATTGCCTTCCTGGTTCAATTTGTTACCCACGTGATCGAGATGGGCAGCTACGGCGGAATTGTAGTGCTGATGGGGATCGAATCAGCCTGTATTCCGCTGCCATCCGAGATCATCATGCCGTTTGCCGGCTACGTGGTTTATCTGGGCCACTTCAGTCTCTTCTGGGCCGCGACGGCGGGAGCGGTGGGCTGCAATCTTGGCTCGGTCATCGCCTATTGGATCGGTGCCAAGGGCGGGCGGCCGTTGGTGGAGCGCTACGGTAAATGGGTGCTAATGAGCCACCACGACCTTGACCGGATGACGGAGTTCTTCGCGAAGTACGGCTCGATTACAGTCTTGTTAGCGCGGTTGCTGCCGGTGGTGCGCACGTTTATCGCCTTCCCGGCGGGTATAGCCAAGATGCCGCAATTGCGTTTTCACATTTATACGTTTGCTGGCTCGTGGCCGTGGTGTTTTGCACTGGCCTATGCCGGAGAAAAGCTGGGCGAAAGCTGGAACGATCCGCATTCGCCTTTTCACGAACTCTTTCACCGTTTTCACAACGCCGTTCTGCTGATTTTGGTGGCCGGGATTGTGTGGTTTGTGTGGTCGCACCTGAGGCGCGGCCAAGGGACGCAGGCGGCGTAAGAGGGCATTTGAGACGTGGTCCTCCGGCAGGGTTTAAACTGTTTCATTCGCCGGAAAAAGTGTTAAAAGGGCCCGGAAATCCGGAGCCATCAGAATTGAAGTTAGGAGAAACGATGGGAATTGAAGAGCAAGGCGGCCAGAAAGCAGTGGGCACTGTTGCACCTGCTACGGGCAAGCTTGGAGTGATGGTGGTCGGCTTGGGCGCCGTTGCCACTACGATGATCGCCGGAGTCGAGGCTGTTCGCCGCGGGCTGGCCAAGCCGATCGGGTCGCTGACGCAGATGGGCACGATCCGGCTGGGCAAGCGCACCGACAACAAGTCGCCGCGGATCAAGGATTTTGTGCCGCTGGCCGATCTGAACGATATTGTCTTCGCCGGCTGGGACATTTTTGAGGACAACGTCTACGAAGCCGCCGCTCATGCCGCGGTGTTGGACAAGGATACGCTGGTTCAATTGAAGCCGTATCTGGAGACGATCAAGCCTCTGCCTGCGGTCTTTGACCAGTATTATGTGAAGCGGCTCAACGGCACTCACATCAAGAAGGGCAAAAACAAGCGGGATCTGGCCGAGCAGGTGCGGGCCGACATTCAAGCCTTCAAGAAGACCGTTGATCGCGTTGTCATCATCTGGGCCGCGTCCACAGAGATTTTCTTGGAGCAGACCGCCGTTCATCAGTCGGTCGAGGCCTTTGAAAAAGGGTTGGAGAACGACGACATCGGGATTGCGCCTTCTCAGATTTATGCATACGCTGCAATGTGCGAGGGCGTGCCCTTTGCCAACGGAGCGCCTAATCTGACGGTAGACTTCCCGGCAATGGTCGAGCTGTCGAAGCGCAACGCAGCGCCGGTTTGCGGCAAGGACTTCAAGACCGGACAGACGCTGATGAAGACGGTGCTTGCGCCGGCGTTCAAGGCGCGCATGTTGGGCGTCTCGGGCTGGTTCTCGACCAACATCCTGGGCAACCGCGATGGCGAGGTGCTGGACGATCCGGAGTCTTTCAAGACAAAGGAAGAGTCGAAGCTGGGTTCGCTGGACTATATTTTCCAGCCGGAGCTTTACCCTGATCTCTACAAGGATCTCTACCACAAGATTCGCATCAACTACTATCCTCCTCGCGGCGACGAGAAGGAGGCATGGGACAACATCGACATCTTTGGCTGGCTGGGTTACCCGATGCAGATCAAGGTGAACTTCCTGTGCAGAGACTCGATTCTGGCCGCGCCAATTGCGCTGGATCTGGTGCTGTTCATGGATCTGGCCAAGCGCACGCCTTCGCTGCGTTCGATTGGCGTTCAGGAGTGGCTGAGCTTCTATCTGAAGTCGCCGCAGAGCGCGCCGGGGCTGTATCCCGAGCACGATCTGTTCATCCAATCGATGAAGCTGAAGAACACACTGCGTCACATCATGGGCGCGGATCTGATCACGCACCTGGGACTGGAATACTACGACTGAGCCACCTGCGGTGGGGCAGACGCTCCCGTTGGTCGCAAAAGCAAAACGCCTCATCCGTTTGGGTGGGGCGTTTTGCTTTTGACCGCTTGGAACATACGCATCAAGTGAGAGCCGGCGGAGACGATCAACGGAGCCTTGGCGACTCGAGGAGTAATGCTCCATTTGGAAGCCAAGGCTGATGATTATCAATAGATTGGCTTACTTATGCTGTCGCTTGAGGCTCGCTCGCATCTGCACATCCTAAGCAGCAACCATGCCGTGGATTCTAGGTCTCGAAGATGACGAAGGTCACGGGGCTTCACAGGAATCTCCTCTGTTGCATCGCCTTATGCCGATATATCCCTTTTGAGGGATCGATGAAGATCGGAAGAATTGTCTTGTCTGCGGTTTCGCTGCTTTGTGGTACGGCTGGCTTTGCAGGTTGCGGCGGCGGGACCGGGTCGTCTCTTCCTGCCCCTTCGAGCAGCGCAACCACTTACGCGGTCACCTATAGCGGCAACGGTGCAACAGGGGGTGCGGTTCCTGTCGACGGCAACAAATACGCGACCGGAGCCACGGTTACGGTGTTGAGCAACTCCGGAAGTTTGGTCAACACAGGATATACGTTCTCCGGCTGGAACACGGCGGCCAACGGCTCGGGCACGGCTTACGCAGGGGGCGCGACCTTTGCGATGGGCGGAAGTAATGTGGCGCTCTATGCTCAGTGGACGCAGGTTCCCACATACACTGTCACCTACAACAGCAATGGCGCAACCAGCGGAGCGCCACCTGTCGACGGCAACAAGTACGCGACCGGAGCCACGGTCACGGTGTTGAGCAACTCCGGAAGTTTGGTCAACACAGGATATACGTTCTCCGGCTGGAACACGGCGGCCAACGGCTCAGGAACAGCCTACGCCGCGGGCACGACCTTCGCGATGGGGAGCAGCAATGTTGTGCTGTATGCGCAATGGGCCGCCTCCGGTGCAACATACGCTGTGACCTACGCGGGCAATGGCAGCACTAGCGGCTTCGGACTACCCGATCCAAATCAGTACACTGCAGGGTCGACAGTGACTGTGCTTGGCAACCTCGGCTTTTTCTTCAAGCCAGGCTTCTCCTTTGCCGGATGGAACACCTCCGCCGACGGGTCGGGATCGGACCGTGGCATCGGCGACACCTTCACAATAGGCAACAGCAATGTGACTCTTTACGCGCAATGGAATGCGACAAACTGGCCGCCTGTTTCGATCTGGGGCGGAGCACGCGAAGTGATCACACTGAAGCCCGACGGCACGGTCTGGACTTGGGGCCTGAACGCGAAGGGGCAGTTGGGGAGTGGAACGACGACGGACGCCTCGTTGCCGGCGCAGGTGCTTGGGCCGGACGGAACGGGCTATCTCACCGGAATCGTCGCTGTGATGGGCGGTGAGCAGCATAACATTGCCTTGAAGTCGAACGGCACCGTGTGGACGTGGGGCCTGAACGCCGAAGAGCAGTTGGGAAATGGAACGACGACGAACAGTTCCACGCCAGTCCAGGTGAGTGGGTTGACTTCGATTGTGAAGCTGGGCGGGCGCGGATACCATTCAGTGGCCGTCAAGTCTGACGGAACAGTGTGGACATGGGGTTGGGACGAATACGGGGCCCTGGGCAACGGCGTAGACGACTCGAACAACGACTACCTGGTTCCGATCGAGGTTGCGGGCGTGAGCAACCCGATCATGGTGACCGCGGGATTTCAGTTTAGCGTGGCGCTGATGCAGGATCACACACTGATGGCATGGGGAAACAACGCTGAGGGCGAGATCGGCGACGGGACGACAACCAACCGGCTCACTCCGGTTCCGGTGCCGGGCATCAATCAGGTGGTGTGGGTTTCGGCCGGATGGACGCACGTAGTGGCGATCCGCGCAGACGGCACGGTGTGGACGTGGGGGGCGAACAATTGGCAGGGCGCTTTCGACTGCGAAGACGCTTACGACGATAATAACCTTGGCTTCTATTGTGGATACGGCATGCTGGGCGACGGCACTGAGAACGATCATTACACGCCGGAGCAGGTACCTGGACTGAGCGGGGCGATCATGGCGCTGGGAGGCGATTCTTCCACATCGGTGCTGCTTAGAGATGGAACTGTCTGGACCTTCGGCTC
This sequence comes from uncultured Occallatibacter sp., assembly GCA_964452615.1. Lineage (GTDB taxonomy): Bacteria > Acidobacteriota > Terriglobia > Terriglobales > Acidobacteriaceae > Telmatobacter. The sequence goes on along the minus strand of CAYVMS010000040.1, from coordinate 11,915 downwards.
CAACGGCGCCGGGCAACTCGGCGTTCCAGTCATCTACCAGAGCTTGGTTCCGGTCCAGGTGCAGGGACTATGCAGCGCGGTGTACATCATGACGCGCGACTTTCACAACGAGGCACTATGCGCCAATGGGACGTTGTGGTCGTGGGGTTCGGGAGATAACGGGGAGTTGGGCAACGGAACGGTAAATAACAGCGCGGTTCCTGTCCAAGTCACCTCATACTGAGAGATCCGAATTCTAGGCGGATGGCCCATCTTTGTATGCGAGAATCATGGTGCTGTGGGTTTCGATTCTCTGACGCTGGGAGATAGCATCAGCCCTCTAAAGACAGGTCCCGAAACGATCGGCACTAAGAGAAAGCCAGAACACTTCACAGAACAACCAAGTATCCGGCTCATGATACAAACTGGCGAGAGAGAAGCCGCACAGTCTGTTGAAGTCGTCACGCTCAGGTCGATATTCCTGCCAGCCTTGCTATCCACGTCGATCCCGAGTGAACACATCAAGGAGTTGGTTTGTGCCGTTCCACTTTGCAAAATGGACCTTGTAGTCGTTTGGGTTTTTGATCGGCAAAACATTCCGCAACATGATCAGCATATGCTCATCCGATCGCATTCGTCGCCGAAACGCCCATGTGGCTGGGATGGATGCTGGTTCACGCGAAGTCGCCAGATAGTGAATTGAACAAAAGATGCGCCCTTACGCGGCCACGGATTGCGCCAGGCGGCGAACGGTGAGGACGGTGATGTCGTCTTCCTGGCCGAATTCTTTGGCGGCGTCGGCGATGTAGAAGGCGGACTGGTTGCTGAGATTGTGCACGCGGTCGAAGCCGAAGAGTTCACCGGAGGGCTGGCGGGCCTCGACCACTCCATCCGACGTGAGCAGGATGCGGTCACCGGGGTGAAGATAGAGGCGCACCTCTGGATAACTGACGCTTGCGAGAACGCCCAGAGGCAGGCCGCCGGGGAGCGCGACCTCCTGGCTGTTCAGGTAGGGCGGCAGGTGGCCGGCGTTGGCCAACACCAGTTCTCCGTTGGGGCCAAACCAGGCGGCTTGACAGGTAGTGAAGCTGTCGCTGCCGACCAGCACGCGATTGAGCGATTCGAGTATCTTCGCAGGGCCGTGTTCCTTGATGCTGCGAAGTGCTCCCATGAGCATGGAGACGTTCATGGCGGCCTGGAGACCTTTGCCGGCAACATCGCCGATGACCACGAGCAGCCCGCCGTCGGAGGTGGGGTGGATATGGTAGAAATCGCCGCCCACTTCGTTGGCTGGATTGTAGATGGAATCGACCTCGTAGCCGGGGGTAGCGAGCTTCTCGTGGGGAATCATCAGCTCCTGCACGCTGCGGGCGGCGGCCAACTCGCTCGATGCCCGCTCCTGATCGCGCTGCACGCGAAGGAATCGGACGAAGATGATGAGTACGATGACAAAGATGCCGACGAAACCGGCGATTGTTTCAAAGGTGATGGGAATGGGCCCGGCATGGATAGTGAGCGGGGAGCGATAGGTCTGACCGCCGAATATGTTCATGCGCGTTGCAACGATGTTTTCAATCCAGGCCACCATGCTTAGCACGAGAGAAAGCAAAAGCAGAGCAGCCTCAAAGTTGCGCCGCAGAGTGGCAATGATGAGTGTGCTGAATATGAAAATCAGCCAGCCGAATATCCACAACAGGCTGCATAAAAAGATCGCGACCAATGCGTCATACAGCAAATGGCTGCGGCTGGCAACAAGCAGCAGGAGGAAGAAAGGTGCCATCACGGGAGCAGTCCATCGCAACAGGAAGATGTACCAGCGCCGGCGCAAAGATAGAAATGCTACCAGGAACTCGAAGTAAAGATATGCCGATACCACGAGCAATTGAAAGATGATCGCTTGATACCAGAGACTGTCCAAGACAGCAGTGCTTCCAGCCAGTTCGGCAAAGGCGGCGGGTGCTAGAAAAAGCTCATTGAGAGCCAGCCACAGATATTCAACATGGCCCTTTTGCGTGAGATAGAGCACGAAGAGGAAGAGTGCAAGCGCGGTGAGCAGTACGGCATTGATCAGTCTGGGAAGGCGGACGAAGAGATTATGAGCAGACCAGATCTCCAGTGAGCGGCCCAGCTCATCGCGGTTTCCGACGCGGATCTTCCTATTGGCAAAAAAGCTGGTGTAGGCCCCATAACCGGCAGGGAAGTAGAGTGTGCGCACTGCCAGGGTCAGCGAGGTCTCCGATGGGTCTACGTGGAGATTGTAGATGCGCGTGATCTGCTGGTAGCGTTCGGGCGCGTCACCGTGCGGCCCTTCAGGCGAAATCTGGCGGCCGTTCGCGAAGACATCCGCACTGAGCAACTCTGGACCCGTGGACGAGGTCTCGGAGGGCGGCAGTTCAATGATCAGGACGAGCGGATCGTGGTTCGGCGCAAGCTTGATATGCAGCCGGAACCAGGCGAAGGGGTGCTGGTGTCCTTTGGGGCGTGAGGCACCTGGACCAAAATCTGGAGCGCCCGCGGGGTGATCCAGATCGGGCACCTCGGCAATAGAGTCCTTGGCATCGCGTAGTGCCCAAGTGGAGTCGTCGTAGTCGGGGTCCGCCGCAGCCGGATTGGCCGTGATGCCGACCCGCCAGCCTCTATCGAGCAACAGCGGGGAACCAATGCTGGTGGCGTCGAAGATGGCTTCAGGAGTGGGTTTGGGGTTGGCCGGTGCGGGACGCGCATGGGTGTGCGGGAGCAACAAATCTTCCAGTGGGGGCGCAGGATGTGGATGGGCCGGCTGGGTAGCAAGTTGTATTGCTCCGCAAACGGCTATGGCTGCGATCCCCAGGATTGTCCGGCGCAAGCGCTCTCTCCTCAGTGTCCCGTGCTCTCCACTCTAACGCAGACGGTTACAAGCTCCAAGGGAATGACGCAGGCAAATGAACGCGATGGAATTCGCGGGGATTCCGGCATTTGCGCAAAGAATCGATCTCGCTGACAAATTATTCTTACGATTGTTGTCGAAGAGGCAGATACTAACGTCTAAAAGGTGGAGCGAAGCGGCTCGCATTCCCCGAAATGGCGAGGCTTAGACTTGGCGGGCGTTACTCTGCGAGAATCGAGTGGTGCCGGAGGTGAGGTCATGAGGACAGTTCAGATAGCTTCCAAAGCAACGGTGCTGGCGGGATTGACTCTGACGCTGGCCTTGGGCACGATGTGCTGGGCGCAGACGACTTCGTCGAGTACGCCTCCGTCGAGCACCCCCACGGTTAGCCCCACAGCTCAGCCGGCTCCGGGAACGACTCCTGTGGGAGGGGATGCGCCAGCCCCCGCTGCTACGACTTCCAAGGACGACAAGCCACCGGCGAATCCCAAGGACAAACCAGCGCCTGGAACTACACCAGTGGGAGGAGATGCCCCGGCCACCAGCACGGTGAATCCAGACAAGGTGGTGGAGCCGGGCAGTCAAAAGATCAACGTCAAGCCTGGCTCGATCGACGATGTGAGCGCCGTAGGTAACCGGGACATCGGCGGCCGCGGCATGGGGAACTGGTACTCGACCGACACCGAGATCAAGATGGGCAAGTCGGTTGCCATGGATGTCGAGAAGAGTACGAAATTCATTAACGATCCGGTGGTCACCGAGTATGTCAACCGGATCGGGCAAAACATCGTCAAGAACTCCGATTGCAAGGTACCGTTCACGATCAAGGTCATCGATTCGGATGAAATCAATGCATTTGCGCTGCCGGGCGGCTTCTTTTTTGTGAACTCGGGTTTAATCTTGAACGCGGACGAAGAAGCGGAGCTTGCTGGGGTGATGGCGCACGAAACGGCGCATGTATGCGCCCATCACGCGGTTCGCGAGCAGACGCGCCTGAACTACACGCAGATTGGCATGATCCCGCTGATCTTCATTGGCGGATGGACGGGGTACGGCATCTACGAAGCGGCGAACTTCGCCGTGCCGATCACGTTTATGAAGTTCTCGCGCGACTTCGAGGCGCAGGCCGACTACCTGGGCGTGCAATACATGTACAGGGCAGGGTACGATCCGCAGGCCTTCATCACATTCTTTGAAAAGGTGCAGGCTCTGGAGAAGCGCAAGCCCGGCCTTGTGGCCAAGACCTTCAGCGATCATCCTCAGACCCCCGACCGCATCCTGCACTCGCAGGAGGAGATTGCGCGCATACTGCCGGCGAGGGATGAATACACGGTGACGACCTCGGAGTTTGACGACGTGAAGGCTCGGCTGGCGCGAATCGAGAACAAGCGCAGGCTGACCGACTCGAAGGAGAAGAAACCGTCACTACGTCGTGCCAGCACCGATAGCGGAGACCCGACCAGTACTCCGAACGCGTCTGACCCCAATGGCAACTCCAACGGTGACGACAAACCTACTCTGCACCGGCGTGACGACTCGAATTAAAGCTTGATGCACCATCCGGCATAATGACCCAAGGGATTGGGGATGGGCGAGAGCACATCCCAATGGGCGGGGTCTCTATTAGTCGCGAGGGGCGATAGCTTCCCGAAAAAGGGCAGCAAACTGCCGTTAATTTCCTGCAACTACCTGAAATCCCTTGAAATGCCGGGTTAATCCGCGCTATATACAAGAGTACCGGCAGGATTGCCGGAATCTTTTCCGGGGTTCCCCGCTCCCCAGGAGACATCATGCGCAGCAATGCTCTCCGCTCGAATCTTCTCGTGCCCGAAGTGCGCGAAGTCATGGACATTCGCCAAGCCTCTGACTACCTGGGCATCTCGCCCGACACGCTCTATAAATATGCCTCCGAGAGCTTTGTGCCCGCCTTCAAGCTGGGTAACCGCTGGCGCTTCAAGCGTTCACGGCTCGATGAGTGGATGGACCGTCAGAGCGACCAGCATGCGGCTGACCTGAATGTCGACCCTGAGCAGAGGAAGCCAGTCCGGCCAGCGATGTAGAGGCAAGGTGCTTAACTCAGGTCACCATTAAAGCCTATACGGAATCCGAATCTCGGGATCACGGCTTGGAAAGTCGCGGGAATTTCTGGTGATTAGGAGCCGGTCATCGACTTGCGCAGTGGCCTGGATGATGGCGTCGGGCAGCTTGATCGTTCGTTCCCGGCGCAAGGTGACAGCTTGCTCGGCTATCTCCGAATTGAGGGGCAGGATCGTAAAGGTCAGCAAGAAGGCACGGACTTGCTGTTCATCGGACGGACCGGTTCCCGCCATGACTTCCATCCATGTGATGACACTGATAGCGCGGTTGGAATATCGTTCCAACTCGGCGCGCGCCTGGGGGATACCGCTAAGGTAGTCGATCAGGATGTTGGTGTCGAAGAGGACGTTCCTTCTTGCCATTCCTCGCGTATCCTTTCCTGATAGTTCAGGCCGTCTACGGGACGGTTGGCCCAGAGCCCGAAGGCTTGTTGCTTTTGGCTGATGCGGTGCGGCTCAAGAGACTTCGCGATGGCGCGGCGGACAAACTCAGCGCGGGAGATGGCCATGGTTTTCACAACTCCGTTGAGGAGCTTCAAATCCTCTGCCGGAATGTCTACAAGCGTGCGCATATCGGACCTCCCTTCTGATATACAACCATGATAACACATTTCAAGCTATCCAATTCTCGCGCTTTAACTTTTTCATCCCTAATCCTGCCCCTGTTATTCTTAGCTCGTGGACCACTTTCGCCGTATCGGGCTGTTACGCCGCCGTCTCACCAAAGCTGGGCTTCATGGCCTGCTGGTCACCCATCTTCCCGATCTTCGTTACCTCTGTGGATTTACCGGTTCGAGTGCCGCGCTGGCCATTACGCGCAGGAGCGCGCGGCTCTACACAGATAGCCGTTACCGGACGCAGGCCGCCGAAGAGGTTGCCGACGCCGAGGTCGAGATTGTCTCCGGCGCCCCGGCAGTTTCCGCTGTGCAGTGGCTGGCTGCCCAGCCCGGCGTTGTCTTTGCCGGATTTGATCCAGCGAGGACCAGTGTGGCCGATCTGGCTCGCTGGAGGGAAGCACTGCCAACGCGCCTACGCAGGAGTCTTCTAACGCCGCTGGCTGCTTCTTTGATTGAGCCGCTTCGTGTGGTCAAGGACGAAAACGAGCTGGCGCTTATGATCGAGGCGGCGCTGACCGGCTGCAAGCTCTTCGAGAGAATCCTTGAGTTCATCGAGCCGGGCCTCAGAGAGTTTGAAGTGGCTGCGGAGCTTGAGTATCAGGCGCGCCTGTTGGGGGCGGAGGGCATGTCGTTTGAGACCATCGTCGCTTCGGGTGTTCGATCGGCTCTGCCGCATGGGCGAGCCACTGACGCCAAGCTGCCCCGGAACGGCTTCGTGACGCTCGACTTCGGTGTTATTCTCAAAGGTTACTGCTCGGATATGACGCGCACAGTGTACCTGGGCAAGCCGAAGGCTGAAGAGCGGGCGGCTTACGAAGTGGTACTAGAGGCTCAGCAGGCTGCGATTGCCGCAGTAGCTTCGGGCACGAGCGGCGGAGAGGTCGACGAGGCAGCCCGCAGCGTACTGCGCAGTGCAGGATTGGCGGAGGCATTCTCCCACTCCACCGGCCATGCTCTCGGGCTTGAGATTCACGAGCCACCGCGTATTGGCGCTGGACAAACGGTCCGGCTTCAGGCCGGCATGGTCATCACAATCGAACCGGGAATCTATCTTCCCGGCAAGTTTGGCATTCGCATCGAGGATATGGTGGCTGTGACACGCAACGGAGGCCAGGTGCTCACCCCAGCACCCAAGGCACTAATCGAACTTTGATCGAACCCGTCACAAGAGAGTCAAGGAACGAATGAAACCACAAGACATTGAAGATCTGAAACAACTAATCGAGTTTTTGAAGCAGTACCAGGTTGCCGAGTTCGATCTGGACCGGGGCGATCTGAAGATCCGGCTGAAGTTCAACCCGCCGGAGGCCTCAGGGAGCGGACTGGACGACTTGGCGCGGGCTTTGGCTACTGCACCTCCAGCGGTAGCGCGGGCTGCGGCTGCCCAAACACAAGAACCTGCGGCGGCGACGGTCCAAGCTGACGACTCCGGCCTGCACATTGTGAAGTCACCTCTGGTCGGCACGTTCTATGGTTCGCCTGCGCCGGGTGCGGAGGCGTTTGTCTCTCCCGGCGATCATGTTGCAAAAGGGCAGGTAATCGGCATTATTGAAGCGATGAAGTTGATGAACGAGATCGAGTCCGACGCTGCCGGCGAGATCGTGAAGTGCCTAGTAGCCAACGGCCAGCCTGTGGAGTTTGGGCAGCCGCTTTATTCCATCAGGGTGGGATAGGATTTGAGCGAGTCAGCCAGTCGGCGAGTCAGCCAAAAGCTGGCTGGCACATCTAGCCTTGCTCCGAGCCAACCAACTAGCCGACCAGCTGACTTGCTACACATCTGAATTGTAGGTTTCCATGTTTCGTAAGGTATTGATTGCCAATCGCGGCGAGATCGCGCTTCGCGTGTTGAACGCGTGCAGGGAGTTGGGCATTCGGACGGTCGCCGTCTATAGCGAGGCCGACCGCAACTCGCTGCATGTGCGCTTTGCCGACGAGGCCATCTGCATTGGCCCGCCACGGCTTGCCGAGAGCTATCTGAACGTCCCGGCGGTGATTTCGGCGGCTGAGATTGCCGATGTAGACGCGATCCACCCTGGCTACGGACTGCTGAGCGAGAACGCCAACTTTGCCGAAGTCTGCCGCGCTTCGAATCTGAAATTCATCGGGCCTCCGCCGGAGATTACGCGGCTGATGGGCGAGAAGGACAAAGCGCGCCAGGCGATGAAGGCCGCCAATGTGCCGATCTTGCCGGGCTCCGATGGCGTGATTGCGACAGCCGAGGAGGCGCAAGAGTGGGCAAAGCTGGTTGGCCTCCCTGTGATTCTGAAGGCCAAAGCAGGCGGCGGCGGACGCGGCATGAGGATAGTGCGCACGCTGGAAGAGCTGCCCAACCTTTTCCATGCGGCGTATAGCGAGGCGGCCAATGCATTTGGCAACGGCGAACTCTATATGGAAAAGTTCATCGAGAACCCGCGGCACATTGAGTTCCAGGTGCTGGCCGATGAACATGGAAACGTGAGGACGCTTTTCGAGCGCGATTGCTCCATTCAACGCCGCCATCAAAAACTGATTGAAGAAGCGCCGAGCCTGCGCGTGACACCCGCGATGCGCGAAGAGATCAGCCGTACGCTCTGCCACTGCCTGGCCGAGATCGGCTATCAGAACGCCGGGACAGTCGAGTTCCTGATGGACGAAAATGGTCAGCTCCACTTTATCGAGATGAATACACGTGTGCAGGTGGAGCACCCGATTACCGAGGCGATCACCGGCGTGGATATTGTGAAGGCGCAGTTGCTCATCGCTTCCGGCGAGCGGCTGGATGCGATCTTGCCGCCGAAGCTAGAGATACGCGGACACGCGATCGAGTGCCGCATCAATGCGGAAAATCCGGTGAAGTTCACACCGTCGGCGGGGAAGATCACAGCCTTCAATGTGCCGGGCGGCAACGGCGTGCGCGTGGATACGGCGCAGTATGCCGAGGGTATTGTGCCGCCGTATTATGACTCGCTGATCGCCAAGCTGGTTGTGCATGGACGCGACCGGGCAGAGGCGATTGCCAAGATGGAGCGTGCGCTGAGTCAATTCATTGTGCAGGGAATTGAGACTTCGATTCCACTGCATCAGGAGATCTTTGCCGACGCTGGTTTTCGTGGCGGCGAATTCGATACCAGTTTTATGGAGAAATTTCTAGCCAAGAGGCAGACCTAGGCGCATACTCCGCCGATGTTCAAAGACAAAGGGCTGGAATCCTGCACGGGGTTCCAGCTTTTTTTGTCGGTGCCAAAAAAAGTTGTCACGTTTTTGACTATTTATGCCCTATAGTGTTGAGCAACAGGAATTTGCCCGATTCGGCAAAAGTTGAGGGGAAGCAAATGAGCGCACTTCAGAATCTTCCACAGGTTGTAACGGCCATCGGTGGATTGGGAACTGCTGCCTTTGGGCTGCTGGAAGCGGTCAAGCCGGTGATTCCCTGGATCAATCACATCGGATTCGGGGGAATCCGCAGCACTGTCTCCAACCTGACGCCGGAAGGCGCGCAGGCAAAACTGCCGGTTAATGCTTTGCCTCAGAAAGACGTCGTAGATTCTCTACTCGCCAACTGGGTGAATGGGACCGATCTAAAGAGCCAGAAGGCAATTGCCAAGACGCTGATCAAGCTTCATTTGAGCGAGGCGAACGCCAAGGCCTTGGCAGCCGCGACCAACGTCGATGCAGATCTGCTTGGCTCCGTTGCCAGCAAGACCCTCGCAGGGATATCGCTTGCCCAGAACGAGAGCGACGTTTTCTCGCGCTTTGACTTGATCGTAACGGCGCAACTCGACGAGGCCTACCAGCACGCTGACCAGGTTTATCGCAACTGGACTCGCGGGCTGGCAGCCGTGATTGCCGTGGCGTTGGCCGTGGTGGGCGGATGGACTCTGGCGGCGGATGTGACCCCCGCGGCAGGAGCGCCGTACTGGCAGTCAAAGGAGTTACTCCAGGCCATTTTCGTTGGCCTGCTGGCCACCCCGCTGGCACCAATCGCCAAGGATATTTCCAGCGCCCTGGCAACGGCAGTCAACACAATGCAGATGATCAAGAAGTAGGTCGGCGATGACAAGATTCCTCGATGTTCGCGCATTGTGGGGCAGCGGTTGCGTTTCGAATAGCGTGCAGCTCAAGAAGTGGGCGGGCGGCGCTAATTACGCTGACCACTCCCAGTACATCGACCTTGCGTTGGCTGACTTGCTGAGCTACACCCACGGCAAACACGTTTTGATCGCCACCCACGGTTTCAATGTCAACCGGGCCGATGGCATTCAAACCCTTTGCTCTTGGGAGAAGCTGCTTTCTCGATCGGATGTTCCTGCCTTTTTAGGGCTGCTTTGGCCGGGCGACTCGGAGTCTCTGCACGCTCTCAGCTATCCCGAGGAGCCGAAGAACGCCATGGCGGCGGGCAGCATGATTGCTCAATACATCGACAGCAACTTTCAGGATGCAGCCAGCATCTCCCTGGTCTCGCACAGCCTGGGAGCGCGTGTCGTGCTCCAAACCGCCAGTCAGATGAGCCGCCCCCTGCGTCGCCTCATCCTGATGGCGGGCGCGGTGGGCGACGATTGCTTCACCGGTGAGTTCTCTTCAGTGCCGGGCAAGGTGGAGTCAATATCGCTGCTTGCCTCGAAAGAGGACGAGGTGCTGCGCTGGGCCTTCCCTATTGGGGATTTTGTCTCCGAGATTGTCGACCACGATCATCCATGGTGGGAGTCGGCACTAGGGCGGTCGGGCGCGCGTCAACGTCCTGCCCACTATCTGGGCCCATGCCAGATTCCGGATGAGTGGGACTTTGGCCACGGCAATTACCTGCAAGTCAACCCACCGGCTCCGGCGGTCATTCCTCCGCCCACCGATGTTCCCCAAAACGCTTTGCCTCTTCCGATTAGCGGCCTGCCGGGATGGCAGCCCGCCTGGTCGGCGTCTTTCGTGTCAACGCGCTTTCGGTAGGGGTGAACGCCGGGGCTTCGGAGTTGAAATAATTTATCGCTTTTTCTTCGCTTTTTAGAGCAAGGCTGTTGTATGCTGGGTTCGCAACATAGGAGGTTGCCCAGATGGACTTTCAACGAGAACTGGTTGCCGAATACGACCGCGAGATTGCCAAGACACGCAAGATGCTTGAGGCGATTCCAGCGGACGCCGATTTCACCTACAAGCCACATCCCAAATCGATGAGTCTGGGTCGACTCGCTGGGCACCTGGCGGAGACAGCCGGCGAGTGGGCCAAGACGACCTTTACAACCGACAAGCTGGAGTTTCCGCCAGACCACAAGTTTGAGGCCTACATCCCCGTATCCACCACCGCACTCTTGGATCGCTTCGACAAGGAGACCGCCGAGGCCAAAAAGGCGTTTGCCGACTTTGCTCCGGCAAAGTGGGACGAGAACTGGAAGTTCGTCGCCGGCGGGCAAGCCTGGATTGACGAATCGAAGTACCGCGTCTTCCGCAACTGGGTGATGGACCACCTGATCCACCACCGGGCGCAACTTGGCGTCTACCTGCGTTTGCTCGACAAACCTATCCCCGGAGCATATGGCCCGTCAGCGGACGAGATGTAGAAGGGCAGGGAATAGGGACTAGGGAACAGAAAGAGCGATTGCCTGTTCGACGGACTGCGCCAGCTATACCCTGTTCCCTATTCTCTCTTCAGCTATCCTAGTTTCATGACCGTCTCATTTCCCAAGATTTATCCCATTCTTGATTCCTCTTTTATTCCAACTGATGGCCGGGTGCAGTTTCTGCAGCGGCTGGGCGGCGAGCTGACCGATGCCGGAGTGACTCTGCTCGAATACCGCAACAAAACCGGTTCAGATGCAGAGCTGTTGGCGGACGCAGAGGCTCTGCGTACTGCGCTACCCGCAGGAAAGGTGAAGTTGATTCTCGATGATCGAGCTGATCTCGTTGAACAGATTGGCTTTGATGGCGCACATGTAGATAAGGGAGACTTGAATCCAAGCGAAGCTCGAAAGCTGCTTGGAGCAGATCGCATTATCGGTACTTTTGGCGGTGGTGCGGCGGGAATGGTTCCGGGTATTCTCGCGACTCCGGCGGATTACTTCTCGATTGGCGCGGTCTTCGCGACGCGGACCAAGCAGGTCAGTTCGCCATTGATTGGCATGGAGGGCATCCGGCGCCTGCGCCAAGAGGCTGGTTCTGGGCCGGTACTGGTGGCCATCGGCGGTATTACGCTGGCCACGGCGGCTGAAGCGCTAGCTGCTGGAGCCTCAGTTGTGGCGGTTGCTGGGGGGATCTTCCGTCAGGCAAACCCGGTTGGTGAGTTTCAGCGGTGGATGACTGAGTTGGCGTAGGCGCGGAATACGCGTGTTCGTGGCTTCCCACCCTTGTATCTTGCGAACTGAGGCGTAACGATAGGTTACGTTTCGGCGG
>CAYVMS010000039.1:0-19029 GCA_964452615.1 uncultured Occallatibacter sp. | reverse complement strand
AACTTTTCAAAGATAATTGGGCACCACACACTTAAAATCGGCTATGAATATCAAGCTATCCAAACCAACATCAACGACTTCAATCCTGCTTACGGACAGGATATTTACGGTGGCCAGTTCAGCAACCCCGGCAAGAGCAACACCGTCTATAACCTGGTCGACTTTCTGTACGGCGCAAGATCTACCTACCAGTTGACCAATCAGGCCGTCGCCAATCTAGAACAAAGAATGCACTTCACTTATTTGCAGGATGATTTCAAGATGTCCCGCAAGCTTACTTTGAATCTTGGCCTACGCTATGAGTTCGCCACTCCGCAATACGAACGGGACAATCGTCAGGCTAACTACGACCCTAAGACGAACTCACTGATCCCAGCCACCAACGGATCGTTATCCAGCCGCGCCCTGGTAGATCCACGGTACACGGGCTTCGCTCCTCGCCTGGGCCTTGCTTATTCCCTTACGTCAAAAACGGTCGTTCGGAGCGGCTACGGGATTAGCTACGTACAATTTATTCGACAGGGTGGCGATAGTTACCTGGCGTACAACGGCCCTTACGTCGTCAACGCTCAGATTACACAATCTCCATCTCAGGGTCTGTGCACTGCGACCTCCACTCCCACCAGTTGCTTCCGTCCCACAATGATGGGTATTCCGGACGGGTTCGTTTCCCCGGCAAACTTCTCAACAGTTAACACCAAAACGGTATACATCCAAAAGGACATTCGGACTCCTTATGTTCAGAGCTGGCATCTCTCAATTCAGCAGGAACTGGCAAAGAAGCTAATGCTCGACCTCGGGTATGTTGGAAATCACAGCGTCGGACTTTGGGTTACAGGCGACCTTAACCAGGCGGTGCCGAACCTGGCGGGTCAGAGTCTGCCCGTGAAGGCGCGTAGGCCGAATGCCCAATTCGATTACATCGACTCGAACTTTGGAGTCGGTTTCTCGAATTACCATGCTTTGCAGGCGAAATTCGAAGTGCGAAACCTTCAGGGACTCACCGTATTGAACTCGTTTACCTGGTCAAAGGCCATTGACGATGCGGCAGGAGCCCTCGAATTGACCAACGGAGATCAGCAGTCCATCAATATGTTTAATCCAGCGTCGTCAAAGGGCTTGTCCGGTTCTGATCAGCCCTTCAATAACACGACTTCGGTGGTTTGGGATATGCCGTTTGGAAAAGCACGGCGCTTCGAGGCTAACATGCCCTATGCGCTCAACGCGCTTCTTGGAGATTGGTCGCTTTCAGGGATCAATACGGCAACGAGCGGCCAAACGATCAATCTGACCTATGATCCAAGCGCCGCGTTTATAGCCACGGACGGCAGCAAGAACTCTGCCATTTACCGGCCCAATGTCACCGGCAATCCAATGATGCCGAAGGGACAGCGAACCATCAACCAGTATTTCAACCCGAATACAGTTTCGGTTCCCACGGACGTAACACAACCATACGGCAATTCAGGGCGCAATACAGGCCGCAGCAATTTCTATCAGGATATGGATCTCGGCATCCACAAGCAGTTCCCACTCTGGGGCGAAGGACGATTCCTGGAGTTTCGCAGTGAGATCTTTAACACTCTCAATAAGACCAACTTCTCGCCAGCGAGTGGAGACCGGTCGAGCTCCAAATTTGGCACCATCACTAGCGCCCTCCCTGCACGACAGGTCCAGTTCGCGCTCAAGGTGCTTTTCTAGTTTCTGCCCGCCCGGACATGGTGATGAATGACAGTTGGTTTTCTGTTCGTTTACATGAAAACTTCGCGCGGGCCCAAACAAACACTCGACGTGAACGACAAATGGCGAATCTGAACAGGGCTAACCGGTCCTTGAAGACCGGTTAGCTCAAACTTTTCAGATAGAATTCCTTATCTGAAAATCACGAGATATCGGCTCGAAGTTCGGTCCCGCCGGAGGCCGTTCCACCCGAACGGCAGTTGTAGGTAGACTGATTAGGTTAGATCCTGCAAGGAGAATTGTTACGATTCGATGAAGATTCGACGAGCGATATTTTGGATACACCTGGCCTCCGGCTGTGTGGCTGGAGCTGCGATTCTTTTCCTCTCCGTGACAGGCTGCATTCTTGCCTACGAGAAGCAGATCGTCGCCTGGCAAGAAAGGGGCTATCACTCAGCACCGCCTGAAGCACACCCTTCTTCATTGTCCCTTGACCGGCTTGTAGAAATTGCAACCGCGACTACTGGAAGGCGGTGGTCCACCGTTGTGGTGCAAGCAGACGTGAGCGCGCCCGTCGAGATCGACCTCGGACGCGAGCAGCGGCTATTCCTGAACCGCTACACCGGGGCGGTTCTCGGAGGCGGCGCAATACGTCTGCGAGCGTTCTTCGATATGGTAACTGGACTGCATCGCTGGTTTGGCGCCTCGACGGAAAACCGGCCATTCATGCGGACTCTGCAAGGATCGGTCGACCTGGCGCTGCTGCTCCTGATCGTCAGCGGAGTGTATCTTTGGTTGCCCAAAAGATTGCATTGGCAAGCGCTGACCGCCGGCGCATTTCTTCGCCCAGGCCTTGCCGGCAAAGCGCGCGAATCGAACCAGCATAACGTCCTGGGCTTCTGGTTGGCGTTCCCGATTGCGGTCATCGCAATCACCGGCGCGATTCTCGCGTATGGATGGGCCACCAATCTGCTCTTTCTGGCAACAGGAAGCTCGCTGCCCCCTGAGCCGGAGCGCACTGCAATCGCGGCGCGGCACCGGTCGCACCAGGATGCCGAGCCATTGCCACCTCAAACATCTGCCGGCCTCCAGCAGATTCTCGAAAACTCGGAGCGCCAGGCGGCGGGGTGGCGAATTCTTCGGATTACAAGACCCAATTCCGAGGATCGCACGATGAATGTCGCAATCGACTTTCTCGACAACAGCCGGCCCGACCAATCCGTCGAGATGATCTTCGACAGGCAGACAGGCGCGATCCTGAAGTTGAATGCGTTCTCGTCGCACAGTCTTGGTTCGAAACTCCGCCTCTTTACACGTCCAATTCATACAGGAAGCGCGGGCGGTCTGGCAGGGCAGACTGCGGCAGGCATAACAAGCCTTGCTTGCTGCTGGCTTGTGTGGACCGGACTTTCAATGTCCATGAGGCGTTTTCGCGGTTCAGCGATGTTTGTAAGGCAAGTATTGCGATCGGAGTCGATCAATTTGACAACCCAAACAACGCCCGATGTATACGCGGGAAGTGCCGATAGCCAGCTCAATTAATTCGCGCGCATAGCGGACGATTCGATTTGTGGATGATGATCGAAAGAGCCCGCACTGATGGAAGGCGAGTTCCGAAGAAGACACGGAACTCGCCGAGAACATTGAACCTGCTAGTTGCCTATCAGAACAAGAACTTGATCTGCAATTCCAGGCGGCGATTGTTGGCATTCTCCAAGAAGCCTTCCATGTTTGGATTTCCTGCCACCTGATTTGCATGTCCGAAGAGCGGCGATGTTATGTCGCCGATGATCGGGCCTGGGTTGTTGTGGTTCAGCAGGTTCCTAGCAGACATGCCAATCGCGAGGCCGAAGCGCCGATCCGACGACGGCGCGCCGAAGAGTCCGCGCAGCCCGCCAGGCGCAGACATGTTCGCGGCGTTAATCTGCGGTCCGCTATCGTTCTTCGCTGCACTGCCGCCTTTCAGAGGGCCCAGGCCGATGGTCTTGCCAATCTTCAGATTAACCGTCATTGGTCCAGGACCACGGCCGAAGTTGCGTGGAAGAATCGTCTCGCCGGCCACCGGGTTTGGATCGAGCAATCCATAGGGTGTTGCGACAATTCCGGCACCAGGACTTTTTGCGATGCCGGGCCTACAGTTGAACAGCGTAGTTCCGTACTGATCCACTCCCGTAGTGATGTTGAAAGGCGCTGCCGATTGCAGAATCACGTATGGGCTGATTCGGATGTTTCCGCGCATCTGCAAAGAACCGCCAGCCAGGAAGCGATGGTGAATGTCCGTCGCAGCCGGCCCGTATTCGCCGCTGTTGCTCTTCGGATTTGCAGGAAAGGTTCCCAGGCCATCCGTGTTGCTGCTGGCGTGGCTGAACACGTAATAGCCAAAGAGAGAGATCTGCGACGACGGCTTGGCGCGAATGTTGGCGACGACCTGGTTCTGGTTATAGAGACCGGAGGAGGACATGACGAAAACCGGCGACGGAGTGCCTGGGTTCTCCACTGTCGAACGCAATTGATGAAGCCCATGAGAGTTTGTGTAAGTCAGAGCGAGAGCCGTTGTTCGCGTGACCTGTTGTTCAATCGAGAATGCGGATTGAAGTATATAGGGCGCGCGAAGTCCAGCCTGCTCTTGCCACATAACTTGCGGTGAATTGGAATTGGCTAGTGCCGTCAGGCTCGGTATCGCCGGGAAGAATGCCGGAGACGAAACTACGAACTGCGACTGGTTTGTACCGTTAAACCGCCGGGCCGTTAGCACATCAGAGAGCGGAAAGCGATCATAGAAGACGCCAAAGCCGGCCCGTAGCACTGTTGTTTTTCCATCGCTTGGACTCCGTGGAGCCCAGGCGAAGTTCATGCGCGGCGCAACGGCTCTTCGATCTTCGATATTTGTCTGAAACTCATAGCGAAGTCCGTAGTTGATTGTGAGATTTGGACGTGCTCTCCATTCGTCGCCCCAGAAGATGCCGGCATCGAATTGCTGCACCTCCATTTGAGGTTGGCCTGCGGTGAGTGAAAACTGCGACGGGCCATATCCCAAAGTACCGAGCAACGTTTGTCTATAAGTGTCGATCGATGCGAAAGTGAAGGTACCGTTGAAATTATTCTGCGCAACGCTGTTCTCCTGCGCTTCCCGCAAGCGAGCCCCGAAGCGCCACGAATGCATGCCGCGAATTATCGAAATGTAATCCTGAAACTCGAAGCTATTTTGCGTGTCCGCGCCCTTCCCAATCGTAGCTCCGCCGCTATTGAATGCACCCAGCACCTGAACCATGGGAGCTGTGCTTGCCGGATCGGTTGTCGTCGCCCAGCGGAAATACTGAAAGCGGGTCTCATTGATCCATAACTTGCCTGCAAAGGTGTTGGAAACCTGCACCGTTTGGAAGCCGTTGTTCAAGTTGTAGGCGCGCGATGGGTCGTCGAAACCTCCGACGCCGGATCCGTCCACGCTGGCATGGGTGAAGTTATAGCGCAGGCTAACTGTATCGCCAGAAGTCAACTGGCAGTCTACGCGCGGACTAACTAGCGTGTGACGTTGCGGAGTCACTTGTGTGGTATTGAATGGTTCAGGCTCCAGAGTATCCGGACTCAGTTCGATGCCGTTCGAGATATATCCGTTGTCAACAGCGTGACGTTCCAGGTCCATCGTGAAAGAAGCTTTATGGCCTAGCGGTCCGCCAAAGGTATTCTCGTACTCCTGTAGGCGCAGGGGAGCCTTTTTCGTCGAGTAGGGATTCCGCGAGTTCCAAAACTCGTTGGCGTAATTGAAGCCTAGAGTGCCTTTCCATTTATCCGCGCCGGGCTTGGTGAAGATTTCGATGCGGCCATAGCCTAACTTGTCATACTCGGGCGCAAATGGATTCTGGTTAATTCGAACCTCGCGAATGGACTCTTTCGCGGGCATTTGGCCGCCGCTGAATCCATCGATGTAGATCGCGCCGCCGTTGGGCCCTGCTGCCGGCCCAGCCAATGCCTGCAAGTCTGCCTGAAGATCCTGCGCGTCGTCACCCAGGGCATTCAAGTCATCGCCTTTGATCACAACAGATCCAGCGTTGCTCGCGCTATCCGTGGCAACAGTGGGCACATCGGGATCTCCCACTTTCACCTCTTGCTGTACAGCAACGACGCGGAGCCTCAGGTCCATAGTCACCGGGCTTCCTGCGATCGATATGCGCACTGGTTGCGGCGTGGCCAGTTGGGGAGCTGAGGCGGAGATTTCGTAAGTGCCCGGAACCAGCGAAGTGAATTCATACGTTCCGTCTGTCGCCGTGATGGCGTTAACAGTGCTGGCTTGCGAACCTTGCAGAGTTACGTCGGCGGATGGCACCGCTGCGCCTGACTGATCGAAAACGCGGCCGCGCAGAGAGGCCGTCTGCGCGGACGCAATGACCGCAAACAACAGAAAGAGCAAGGAAAAATAAGCTATCTTCAACGAACGAAACCCCAGTTCCAGCGGAAACCGGGCCGCGATGCCAAGCGGCTCCGGTTTCCATCCTAGTTAATAGGTTCTATTTTCCCACGGAGGCTTGCATAGCCGATTTTGAAGGAGTAGCAAGCATGGTGGCAAGTTCTTCATAATGATCTGTAGAGATGAAATCCGCTTTGGCCGCTTTCGCAGCCTTCCAGCGCGTAATCGCAGCTTCATGAGAACCCAGGTTGTAGTCTTTATCCCAGCCTTGGTTAGTTTCTGCGGTAAAGCCATCCAGGCAATAGACCCCTACGACATAGCCCATATTGTGACCGTAGTCGATGAAGGCCTTTAGCCGCTTTTCGTTCTCTGCGGTCCACTCGCCAGCCTTAGTCTCGCCGCCCTTTTCGATAAAGGCCCAATCGAGGCCAATCCAGCGGTGATAATTGTCAGCTTTGGCGATGATCAGATCGTCCGGATTGGCAAGGAACTGGTTATCTGTTGCAACATCCTTGGCCAGCTTGCGTCCTGGATTTGGATCCAGTTTCGGCACGCTTCCGAAGGCGCGGATCTTTCCGCCGACCGGAACCTGGTCGTAGAAGAAGAGTTGCTTGTTGATGTCGTCCTGTTTGTCTTCGAGCAGGACGAGCATTGGCTTCACCTTGAGTGGCGACACCTTCGTGATGTCGTCTGTCTTTACAGCCGTGGTCAGCCAGGCGTCATAGTTATCCAGCAATTTGGCGATCGCCGCGAGGTGCTCGGGCGGATCGTTCTTGATGTCCAGATAAAGGGTGATCAACGGCCAGTTGCCCTTGTTGCCTTCCTTCAGAGCCTTTTCAATGATCGGCTTCACCTTGGGAAAGAAATAGGTCTCGAGCGACGGATCGTCGGCACCCACGTTCTTAGCTCCATGGATCATCAGCGACTTGCCGTCAATCCATGACAGATCCTGCTCAATTGCGACCGGATTCCCCGTGGCGAGCGCCTGATCGATGCGCTCGGTAAACTTGCCGTGGTCTGGATAAGCGTTGTGTGCCAGCATGATCGTACGTGAGCCGGGCGCAAAGGTTCCGGATTGGGCAAATGCGACTGTGGCCAGCGCAAGGCTTGCCACTGCAATCATCTTCTTCATATGGAGTCTCCCTGGTTAAAAGGTTGAAAACATTCTTTACGACGCAGGCACCGAGCCTGACAGTGAACTCTCTCGGCACCAGGCGGTCTGGCCCGTTGAACTGTGAATGGCGCCCGTGTCACAGCTCGCCGGCAAATTGCAGGCGAGTCACACTAGCGCTTGGCTTACACAACGGATTGAAGCATTCACCTCTTAAAAGAACCTAAAGATGCGTAGGTGTCACGAAATATTCATATCTAGGTTCTATGATCGCTTCAATTCTTCAGTGGAAGGCATCTTATGAGAATCCTGGTGGCAGAGGACAAACCCGCCATGGCCAACTTGTTGACCCGTGCATTGCGCCGCGAAGGCCATTCAGTTCAAGTGGCCTACGACGGTCAGGAGGCCCTCAACCTGGGACGCTGCGGCGACAGCGATGTGATTCTTCTCGATCTCATGCTGCCGCGTATCGATGGCTTTACTGTTATTCGCACGCTGCGCCAAGAACGGATGTGTACTCCTACGCTCATCCTGAGCGCTCGCGACGCGATGAGTGACATCGTCATGGGATTGGATGCGGGCGCCGACGATTACCTGACCAAGCCCTTCGCACTCGAAGTCCTGCTGGCGCGGATTCGCGCTCTCTCTCGTAGGGTTCCTGTCAGTATTCCGTCAAACCTGGTCTTTCAGGATCTCGTGCTCAACACAAGCACGCACGCGCTGCATCGAAACGGACGCGTCAGCACATTGACGCGGACCGAGTTTGCGCTGATGGACTTGCTTATGCGGCGGGCTGGCTCAATCGTCACTCGCGATGCGCTGATCGAGGCCGGCTGGGGCATGGGCGCAGAAGTGAACGAAGGCACTTTGTACGTTTTTATCCGCATGCTTCGCGCCAAAATTGGAGAGACGCAACTTCTGCAAACGGTTCGCAGCGTCGGGTATTCCTTACGCGCATGAGACTCAATCTTTCTATTTCACTGCGTCTCACGCTCTGGTTTTCCGCAATTTTTCTCTGCGGATTTGTGATCTTTGGTGCATTCATCTATTCCGACCTCGCAGCATCTCTGAACAGCGGACGGGACAGAACGCTTGGACGGCGCGCCGATCGAATCATCGACCTGCTGAAACAGGAGGGAAACGATCCGGCGTCACTGCTGCAATCAAAATACCGGGAATTTGTAGAGGCGACGCCTGAGGGAGGGCTAATTCAGGTGTACTCGCTTAGCGGCGAGCGTCTGCTTCCCCAAACTGACGCCAAGGCGACGATGTTTCCGTGGCCGACTGTTCCAGCATCCGTCGCAGAGTTTCGCTCCGACGCTTGGATCGGAGAGCACCCCTATCGTGTATTCATTCGTTCCGCAATGCTGAACGGAGCTCCTGTTCGCATCTGCGTTGCCGGTTCCCTGATGGACAATCGAAGTCTCTTGGCACGGTTGGCCGAGATTCTTAAGCGATCTATCCCGGCAATGATCCTGGTTTCCGCACTCGCGGGTTTTTTCATCAGCCGCCGAGCGCTCAAGCCGCTCGTGAATCTCACCGAGTCCGCCCGCTCCATAACCATCGGAAATCTTGCCGCACGGCTTCCAGTTTCGCCAACTGGAGATGAACTGGCGCAACTGGCTGAAACCTGCAATGAAATGCTCAGTCGCCTGGAGATCGCGGTGAAGCGAATTACGCAATTCACCGCCGACGCGTCGCACGAATTGCGAAGCCCTATCTCGTTCATTCGCACCACCAGTGAGTTTGCTCTATTGACTCCGGGTCTGGACCCTGAAGCGATCGAAGCCTTTAAGAACATCGTCAGTGAAACCGAGCATTCTTCCCGTCTGCTCGAAGACATGCTTTTGCTGGCCCGCTCCGACGCCGAGCGCGCACAATTTATCTGTGAGCCCGTCTGCATGGCCGACATTGTCCGGGAAGTCGTCGCTCGAATGCGCGTGGTGGCCAAAGAAAAACGGCAACGAATCATCGAGCGGGTTTCAGACGATCTCCTGGAGTTGTCTGGCGATACGCAGCTCCTTCGGCGTCTCGTGTGGATTCTCGTGGACAACGCCATCAAGTACACGCCCTATGACGGCCGCATCGAGGTCGTTTTCAGGCGTAATGCGCAATGCGCTTTGTTCGCGGTCTCCGACAATGGCATTGGAATTCCAGATGCTTCGTTACCGCATATATTCGACCGTTTCTTTCGCGTCGACGCGTCGCGCGGAGAACAGGATGGGACCGGGCTAGGACTTGCCATCGGCAAGTGGATCGCAGAGGCCCATCGGGCAACGATCACGGCCCGCAGTCTCGACTGCGCCGGGACGACATTCGAAGTCTCCTTTCCTCTGATTGAAAGCCAAGGTCTTGTTTGAGTAGACGTATAGGGGCTGCGTCTCGCCGCGGATAAGCACTTCAGATTACTTCTCAGGTGGCCTTCCTGATTTGTGAACGGTGTCTTAGCATTTGATGAATATTGGATAACCGTGGTTTGTCCTTAAGGTTCTCTTTAGAGTCTCAGGATCTAATGTGACTATCTCAATCGAACGTGTATTGCAATTGACTCTGCGTTGCCGTTTTCGTTTATCGCGAGCATCCCGGTTGACTTTTGCATTCGAATTCGATGATGGGCATTCGCAGCGAAATCGCTCCCCCCGACTGACCGATGCGAAGGCAAAAGAAAAAAACCTTGGGCCGAACGCGCAAACGCAACCGATAATCGAAGTCATTTACTCTCAATAGCACCCGATTTGCATCAGGAGACTAACATGCGTCGACTTACTGTTGTACTCATCCTATTGTTATCTGTGCTTCCCTTGGCCGCGCAGACGGACCGGGCAACGCTCACAGGCGTTGTCATGGACCCGTCTCGGAGCGTTGTATCCAGAGCCAAAATCACCTTAACAGCAACGGCAACGGGAATTCAACGTGTCGTGGACACAAACTCTGCTGGCGTGTACACCTTCAGTGCTTTACCGTTGGGCCAATACACTGCATCGATTGCAGCAGCGGGCTTCGACACGGAGAATGTTGAGCTATTCACGCTGGAGGTGGGCGAAACGCGAACTCTCAACGTTATGCTGCGCGTGAATCCGGTGCATGACGAAGTCACCGTGGTAGCCGCCGCGCCGGATCTCAACTTGACTTCGGCTGTTGTTGGTGGAGTGATCAATGCCAATCAGACCGAAGACCTTCCGGTGAATGGCCGGTACTGGGTCGTGCTGGAATCGTTGATTCCGGGTGCGCTGAGTTCCGGCAGCGGCACCGAAGACACCATCCGCTTCAACGGGCTCTCACAAGAAGACAATAATTTTCGGCTCGATGGTGTGGATGCTACGGGCATCAACCACCAGTTCATGAAACAACCTCTGGTTGTCCAGGTGCCTATGGAGTCCATTGCCGAGTTCAGGGCAAGCAGTTCTCTTTACAGCGCAGACACAGGCGGCATGGCCGGAGGCCAAGTGAGCATGGCCTCCAAAAGCGGAGGAAATAATTTCCACGGCTCTTTCTATGAGTACCTCAGGAATAACTTTTTCGATGCGAGATACTTTGGATCGACCAGTCAATCCCCGTTCAAGCTGAATAACTTCGGAGTAAGCTCCGGCGGCCCGATCCTTCGCGACAAACTGTTTTACTTCGCCAACTATGAGGCTGTCCGGGAGGCATTCTCAACAGTGGTCAGCGGGTATGTACCCACCAGCGCATACCGTGCTGCCGTGATCGCTAAGTCGCCCGCTCTCGCACCGTTTGTAAATGCCTTTCCACAGGGAAGCCAGACGACAGGCGACCCCGACGCACTGCTCTGGGTAACCAGCCAGCCATCCCCTACGACCGAAGACGGTGGTCTGGCTCGTGTCGACTATGCGCTGAATGCAAAGACGGCAATCAGCGTCCGCTTCAACACCGACTCCTACACTAATACCGCGCCCGCTTTGGCCGAGAACACGATCACGACCGTTGCTAGTCCCAACGCTGTCATCGATGTGGCATATCGCTTCTCGCCGTCAATTCTCAACGATGCCAAGGTTGGCTATAACAACGACGAATACCAGGACGTAGGCGCAGGTGCGACGACGATCTACACGCTCTCTGTTAGCCCGAATTTCAGCTATACGCTGGGAGACCATTCCTATCGCCACGACAATTCCTTCAGTCTTCTTGACGACGCCAGCTTCTATCATGGACGCCACACCTTTAAGGCAGGCATTGAGATTCGCCACTTACAAGAAAACAAGCTTCACCCGCTTGTGGAACAGAGCCTAAGCTATATCAGCGAGGCGAACTTCATAAACAATGTATTGGACTCATATACCTACAAGCCCGCAGGCGTTGAGACGTCGGCGCGTATGACTACCTATTTTGGATATTTCTTGGACGAGGTCAAGCTTCGTCCAAACCTCACGGTAAACGCCGGACTACGTTACGAATACTACGGCGTGGATTATGAGAAGAACCCTGCGATCGGACAGGTGTTCGACCCATTCACTTGCGGATTGCAGTTCTGTGCTCCCGGCGCGCCTTTCTACTATCCTGACACGCTTGACTTTGAACCGCGTCTTAGCATCGGGTGGGCTCCCAAGGCATTGAATGGCAAGACCGCTATTCGCCTCGGCTTTGGTAGCGTATTCGACGACGGACAATACGGCGGCCTTTATGCGCTGCAGACCCAGATTGGCCAGTCCTGGGGCTTAACGCAGGCAAATTCGAAAGGCCTGAGCTTTCCGGTCACTCCATTTCTCGGGGCGGCCAAATCGAATATTTCCTACTCGGCCTCCGACCAGCATCGCAAGGATATGGGTGTAAATCAGTGGACACTCTCCGTGCAAAACGAACTTATCCGCAACACTTATCTCACTGCGTCCTATGTTGGCAGCAAGGGCACTCACTTATTCCGGAAGGGGCTCTCGCTAAATGGCATCAATCCAGCCACCGGAACCCGGCCTTATGCCAGCCTGACAAGCGCAACCATCGGCTGGACGACATGGGATGCCAACAGTAACTACAATGCTCTTCAGGTCGGACTAAAACGCAATATGTATCGCGGCCTTCTGGTCTCAGCCAATTATCAATACTCTCATGGAATCAGCGACGGTTCCAATGGCGGTGGCGAATCGGACACACCTGAAAACAATAACTGCAGGAGCTGCGAGCGCGCGTCGACTGACTTCGATATTCGCCATAACTTCTCGACGAGTGCAATCTGGACCGTGCCCGTCGGTAGAGGTCATATTTTGCTCGGCGACGCTGCGCCGGTTGTGAACGAGATGGTCGGCGGATGGGAGTTCAGCGGCATTGGCATGGCGCACACGGGCATCCCGCTCAACGTCACCATGAGCCGCTCGGCTTCAGCTCTTCCTGACTTAATCAACACCAGCCAGCGGCCTGATCGCGTACCCGGTGTATCGTTGTATCCCTCACATCAGACTCCTGGCCTCTGGCTCAATCCGTCAGCTTTTGCTACTCCCGCAAACGGCGTTTGGGGAAACGCCTCCAGAAACGCCGTGCGTGTTCCTGGCATTTGGCAGGGTGATTTGGCTCTCGCCAAGAAGTTCCCGGTACGCGAAAAGATGGATTTCAGTTTCCGGGCGGAGGTATTCAACGCCTTCAATCGGGACATGATCGGCAGCCCGGCCGTCAAGTGGACCGGCAATGGCACGACGAGTTCGGCCGGCACCTTCGGCCAAATTACATCTGCCTACACTTCGTCATCCGTCGGCACCGGCACTCCGCGCGAGATGCAATTCAGCCTTCGTTTTTCTTACTAACGCAGAGAAACGCGCGAAAGAGTGTTATTGCAATATCACCGATGTAGTTATGGACAGGGCCTCCGTTACGGGGGCCTTCACAAGCAACCGGGTGAAACCAGAAAAGGATCAATCCTATGAGATTTGCGATTCGTCTATCGACTGTGCTCCTGACCCTGACCGTCGTCCTGCAAGCGGCCACTTACAAGCTGGATTCCCGGTTTCCGATTACCGGAAATGGAGGATGGGACTTCATCACAATCGATAGTGCTGCGCGCCGGCTATATATCTCGCATGGCACTCAAGTTGATGTTCTCGATGCGGATACCGGTAAGCCGGTGGGTGTCGTCGGAGATACCCCCGGGGTTCACGGAATCGCAATTGCCTCGTCTCTTGAGCGCGGGTTCACCACCAACGGAAAAGAGAACAAAGTCTCGGTCTTCAATACTAGAACCTTGGCCCTGATTAAGAAGATCGACGTGGGAGAGAAGCCAGACAGTATTTACTTCGATTCCGCGAGTCAAAGAGTTTTCACCGGCAATCACGGCTCCCATAACATCACGGTCATCGATGCCGAAAGCGCTGCCGTGGTTGGGACAATCGATGTCAAGGGAGACAGCGAAGGATTTGCGACTGGAAATCACGGCACCGTATTTGTCGATTTAGAGGATAAGTCGGAGGTGGTGGAGTTTAATACAAAGACTCTCGAACTGCTTCATCGTTTTCCCGTCCAAGGTGGCGAAGCGCCTACTGGTATGGCGATAGACAGCGAACACGACCGGCTCTTCATTGGCTGCCACAACAAGGTGCTCGTGGTCATGAATGCAACCAACGGTCAGACAATTGCGACTCTTCCCATTGGCGCTGGCGTCGACGCGGCCGGCTTTGACAAGCAAGCCGGTCTCATCTTCGCCTCAAACGGCGACGGCACTCTCAATGTTATCCATGAAAAGACGCCCGACCAGTACGAAGCCGTGGAGACCGTCACAACGCAGAAGGGCGCCAAGACGATGGCCTTCGACAGACAGACGAAGAAGATCTTTCTGCCTGTGGCCGAGGTTGAAGTTACACCAGCCTCCGATCCTTCTCAAAAACCGGTGCGGACCGTGAAAGAGGGAACCTTTGCGGTTCTCGTGGTAGCCAAACAGCAGGAGCAGTCCACGGAACAAACACCTCCGCTAAAATCCGCTGGGACGTTCGCACTTTCCACTGATATCAAGGGAATGTTTGACCATCTGGGCATCGACACGGCAAATAGCCGACTATTTGTTAATGCGGAAATGGCTCATGAGATTGTCGTTCTCGACTTAAACACAGGAAAGCCGATTCACGAAATCAAGAATGTTCTAGTGCCGCATTCGGTGTTATTTCGCGCTGACGTGAATCGAATTTATGTGACGGACGGTGGAGAAGGCACGCTGGACATCTTCGACGGCACAACTTACGCTCTTCAGCAGAAGATCAATCTTGAGAAGGACGCCGATTCAATTGGATATGACCCATCAAGAAAGCTTCTGTATGTTGTCAGCGGTGGAAGAGACGCGGGAAATACGTTTTCCCTATTGAGTGTGATCGACACGACCCTAAACAAAAAGATTGCTGACATCAAGGTCAATGGAGATACGCTGGAGGCCATGTCGCTTGACCTCTTCAGGCCTCGTCTGTACCTGAACAATCCAGCGAAGAGCGAGATTGAAGTGATTGACCGGTGGAGCAATAGGACTGTTGCCGCATGGCCGGTTACGATGGGCAAGCGAAATGTCGCAATGGCGCTGGATGAAGCGCATCAACGGCTCTTCGCGGGTTGTCGCAATGGAGCAGTCGTGGTCTTCGACTCAAACACTGGCAAGGAACTGCAATCCTTTCCTATCACGGCTGGCGTTGACGACTTGACCTACGATGCTGCGAGCAAGCGGCTCTACGCAACCGGCAGTGGCATCGTTGAGGTGATTGGGCAAGACGACGCCGATCACTACAAGTCCCTTGGCAAGATCGAAGCAGGTTCTCAGGCCCGCACGGCTTTGCTTGCCCCCGAACTCAATCGTTACTATGTGGCCGTCCCGCAGAGCGGTTCGACAAGCGCGTCGATTGCGGTCTTCTCATCGACGGACACCCCTGCCGCAAAGACTGCTTCAACCGAATCTGCTCAGCCAGTCAATGCTCCCTTTGCCGAGAGTCTCCTGCTTTCCACGCTTTCTACTCATCCAGAGCTGCGCAAAATGGGACTTCATGCAGTCCCCCCGGGACAAACAGATAGCCTGATCATTGCGAATGCAAACAGCAGCAGGATCGGTATCAAGTCAACGAGCGGGGACTTAGATGCAGTCAAGGACGGCAAGACTTATTGCAGCAGGAAAGACAATGGAGCCTTCTACAATCTCAAACTCCCACTGCTCGATGCCGCAGGGAAGCGTATTGGAATCTTGGTGATGGAAATCCCCTTCACGTCGGCAGCCGACTATGTGGATGCGGTGGCCAAGGCAGAGGCGATTAGAGCCGAACTGGCAAAACAGATCCCAGGGATCAATCGGCTCTTTCAGGGAGAGTGATGCCAGGAGTCTCTGCTCGGCGCGTGTAATCAATTTTCCGGCAGAGGGATTTCCTCTCTGCCGGAAAGGTCCGAGAGGCTTTTGTAGGCTGCTTCTAGCTTCGCGGAGAGGCGGTAAGAACTTTGACACTCATTTGCACACATTTCAATCAAGGAGACGGAATACGATGCCACAGGACAAGGAACTCAAAGAAGTGAAACCGCAGGGCGTCAACAGAAGACACTTTTTGGTGACAGCCGCACTCGGCGCTGGAGCCGTAGCGTTAACCAAGACTATCTTAGCCAGCGAAACCAAGCCTGCCACCGCCGGTGCTCCGTCTCCCAAAACGCCCGCATCGTCGCACTCATCTTCTTCCGCGTGGAGCTTCGGAGTCTTGGCCGACACTCAGTGGATCACCAAGGACGATGGTCTCGATCCTAACTCCGTTGCAGTTAAGATCATCGAGCAGATCAATCGGCAGTTCATCAAGAAGAAGGTAAAGTTCGTAGTGCAGGTCGGCGACCTCTGCGACAAAGGCACAACCGCCGGTTTGTGCACGCGCGCTCTCTACTCGCAGTCTCTTTACAATGCCGAAATCGGCTTCTATCCTCTCCGTGGCAATCACGAGTCGAAGCAGGCCAATGCGCAGGACTTCATCCGCATCTGGCCGCAGACGCAAAGCGGAATTCACAACACCTCGCCAATCGGTGTTCTCAACGTCGATGGGCTGGATGAAAAGGCTCCGGAAGCAAAAGGGTCTCCATTTAAAGTAGGCAAGATATTGGGGAGCCCCGATCCGGATGGAACAGGAAACTTGAATGGCTTGAGCTATGCGTTCGATTACAGCAATGCCCGGTTTGTACTGCTCGACCAGTTCGACCCGCTGGACGGCGGTGTTGCATACTCGCTCGACAACTCGATTGGCAAGCAGCAGAGCTGGATCGGTTCGCAGCTTTCCTCAAGACCGGCAGGAACACATGCATTCGTCTTTGGCCACAAGGGATTGATCACTCAGAACCACGTTGACACTCTTTTCGGCGAAGACCCCACCGAGAACGCCCCGCAGCAGGATGCATTCATCAAGAGTCTGTCTGACAATAAAGTACAGTATTACATCCACGGCCACGACCATATGCACGACCGCAGCATCGTGACAACCACCGACGGCACGTCGGGCAAGGTGATGCAACTGCTGTGCGCTTCCGACAGCTCGAAGTTCTACATCCCGTCTGTTCCCTCGAACGACAATCTCTACGACGAACCCGCGACCCCTGGTGGATTTGGTAGGCTTCGCCAGACACCCATCAGCCAGGAGCTCAATACCGTCGGGTTCTACATCTTTACTGTTGATGGTCCGCAGGTATCGGTGGATTTTTATTCCGCGGATGTCTACCCTGCATTGCGGCATAAAGAATTTGTTATCTCCAGCACTCCGACACTTAACTTTCTCAAGCGCGAAACCTTCGGCTACGGTCTCAACGGCCAGGAGTTCGTGGTGGCGCAAAGTCAGCCCTACACTGCCGTGGAAGATAAATCACCCGCAGGTACAGTGGCTAAGATTCTCAGCGGAATCAATGGCAAGACAGAGACAGACGGCAGCGGCCGCCCATGCAGCAATGCAGTGAATACCGCTTGGGCTGCTGCAACAAAACGCACCGCCAGTGACATTCTCACCATAACTGGCATGGCCAAGAGTATGGAAAGTGATCAGACCGATGTTTATGCGCTTTCGATGAGCTACAACTCCAGCCAGGCAGAAGGCGCTGGAATCAAACATGGCGCATTCGGGCTGGCCACTCTGGATGCCCACGGTAACTGGGCAAAAGCCGCATGCGAAAAATTCGTTTCGGGTCCATGGGATGCGAAATATGGACTGGGAACCTACGGCGTGGATGAAAAAACGAATACGGCCTGGGCTGTCATCAACCGCAATGGAGTCTTTGCAGTCGTGAATGGCATCTGACCAAAGGGAAACCTATCTCGTGTCCTTTCGGAGATAGTGCAGTGCGCTCTCTCCATTATGAATGCTCGATAACTATCGCCAGAATGCGAGTAGATTGGGTCGCGATTAAGAGTCGTCAATGCGGATGTACGCGCAGGAGCAAAAATAGACCACATTGCGCCGCGTTAGCGGCGTGATGTGGCGGAGTAATGTATGGTCCGCCGCATTTCTGCAAGCGAAATGTGAGGTCAGCAGGTTGGTCTGCGCAAATGTATTCGGCCTCTGTTGGAGCGTTGTTAGCTCCGGGCCTTGATGGAATGTGCTGCGCCCTGTTCCTCTCTAAGCAGGCAGCCTCATACGGCTGTTTTACTCTACAAGTTTCCAGAGCGCCGGGATCGACCGTTGTGCCATCTCATTGCTCGCCAGAGACCTGGCAGATTCCGAAATACGGGTGAAGCTTGAACTGGTCAGCACCGACGGAAGTATTTGCATGATTTCAGTCGAAACCTCCCCCTTGGCCGTGCAGCTTTACAGTTCCATCCTTTTGATCGAAGATAACTTCGGTTGGTGAAGCGGAGGCGGGCAATGTGGAGTGCAACCCGACCGAGGAATAACCAGCTGCGAACTCATCGGGACGATGGGAACTGAGACGGAGCCGGCAACGGCTCCGTCTCCAGTCAAAAGACAAGATCCCATCGGACGATAGATTTGCTCATGCCTCGGAAAACTCATGGGCGTTGGTCCTGCTATTGTAGCTTCGGTAATAAGTGGCCGGTGGTTGGTTTGCTGGTGTTGTCAGTGAGCAGGAGCACTCGCCAGCACTGGCGGGCGATATGGTTCTTCTTTGGCCAGTACTGCCCACGCCACCCGCAAACACCGATGGAGATTGCCGAAGAGCGTAAGCGTTTTCAGGAGATGCTCGATCTTCATCAGCAGTATTCAGACGAAGCGCAACAGAAAATGTTCGGCTATGTCTACAAACTGGAGTCGCGGATCGCTCGATTGCCCGAGAAGATCGAATCCGGGCTTGATGCAGAGAAGATTGCAAGACTGCTGAGTGAAAGTCTACGCCAGAATTTTCTCGAATCCGGCCTGCCCAATGCGGCCAGATGCCTGCGAGGAACCAGCGCGGAGATGACGCGCGCTCAGAAGGAACTCTCTGCCGTGCTCGGCAATCTGAGTGGTGCAAAGGGCGGAGTCGTCGCTCAGATTGAGTCTGCGAACAACCGGCTCACGCAGTCTCCGGAGAAGCGGGAGAATGCTCTGGATGCGCTCTTGCATCAACTGAACACCTAGTTGCTGTGTTTCTGGATTCCTCTAATTTCCACTGCAACCCTGGTAATTGGACTGGTTGCTGGAATGGGGATTCGAGGGTGCATGGATTCGGATTCCGCATCGGCTGCCACGCCGACACCATCAGTGGTGCAAGCTGTTCCAACTCCCGAGCCGCATGAGGACGGCGGTCCAGTTGGCAGCCCAAAGCTGCAACGCCATCGTCAAAGCTAATAGCGGCGCTGAGCATGAGCGATAGAATCTGCTTGTATCGCTCACCAACACCGGGTACCATGAGCGATAGAGAGGTTCGCTATCGCTCATGACTTGGAACTGGCAAAGCCCGGATTGGCCGAATTTCA
>CAYVMS010000038.1:0-19168 GCA_964452615.1 uncultured Occallatibacter sp. | reverse complement strand
TCATCCGGCTGGAACGAGGAGTAGATTCTGATCTGAACAGTTGTATTGGAGGAACTCTTGGAGTACAGGGGCGAAAGATTGGTGACCGCATACAGCCGTGAAGACACCTTCAAGTCGGCGGCAAAAGGTCATCGGGCACAGTTCTCCCGAAGGGTCTCCTCGACTCAAAGGCGAAATGTTATCAACAGCGACTCAGGCAGCCAGATCGTAGCGATGATGCAGACCGCCGAGCCTTGGCATTGCTATAACCCTGTTACTCAGAACACCGGAGTTACTCGCTGCCTCACGATTCGCGGGCGTTTCCTTCGCCAGAGCAAGGTGAGTTCGGTCCTCGTGGTAGTAACGGATGTATTCGCTCATCAGGCGCTTCAGATGTCGTTCGTTCACAACGATCACATGGTCGATCAGATCGCGGCGGCAGTTGCCGACCCAGCGCTCGGCAACGCCGTTCTGCCACGGACTGCGGAAGCTGGTTTGTTTGGGCTTGATGTCGAAGCTCTTCATTGTGTCGATCACTTCTTCGTTGAATTGTGTGCCGTGATCGAAGATCAGATAACGCGGCGCAGAGTCGTAAGGAAATGCCTCGCGCAACTGCTGAACAACCCAAGCACTGCTCGGATGCTTCGTCACATTGCAGTGAAGAATGCGCCGCCGATCATGTCCAATGACGAAGAAGCAATAGAGAATTCCGAAGGTCAGCGGCTCAATCAGACTCTTGCGCTCCCCGCCACCAGCATTGACTCAAGAATCTGCTCCGAGACATCCTTTACAGACCCCGGCGAGTGAGACAGGAAGAGCGTGTTGGTCTTGTCGCTCTCTCCGATTGACTTCAGGGTGTCGAAGTACTGCGTCACCATCACCAACTGCATCACGTCCCGTGACGATGCTCCATCGACTACCTTCTGGAACTGTTCGATGGAGACCTGCAAACCTTCAATGATCGCCTTCCGTTGGTTGGCGATGCCCTGGCCTTGCAGAGCCTTGCTCTCCGCTTCGGCTTCGGCCTTTTTGACGACCAGAATCTTCTCCGCCTCGCCTCGCGCGTTGGCCGCGACCTGTTCGCGCTGCGCTGCGTTGATGTCGTTCATGGCCGACTTCACTTTGGCGTCGGGAACGATGTCGGTCACCAGCACATTCACAATCTCGAAGCCGAAGGTCGCCATGTCGGCGTCCAGTTCCTGTTTGACTGCGGCGGCGATTGACGATTGAGAGGCAAAGACTTCGTCCAGCGTCATGCCAGGCACGTGGCCCAGAATCACCTGTTCGACGTAGCTTTTGATCTGCGCCGTAGGGTCTGACAACTTGTAAAAAGCGTCGTAAACCTTCTCTGGCCGAACGCGGTTCTGCACTGAGATCGGAATCGTGACAAAGACGTTATCCTTCGTCTTGGTTTCCATCGTCAGTGAGATTTGGCTGACGCGCAGGCTCACAACACCTGCCACGTTTTCGACGAAAGGAACTTTCAGGTTCAACCCGGGCTGTGCAACCCGCTTGAACTCACCGAAGCGCGTGATCACGGCCACCTGGGACGTGCTCACGGTAAAGAAGCTGCTCAAGAACACAATGAGCGCAATAAGTGCGAATACTCCCAGCGCAATCAGGACAAATCCGTCCATTCGTTTCCTCCGTTGCCTCATTAGGAAGCAACGGAGAATTATACGCGACAGCGAAGACGGCCCGATTACACTTCTTTGGGTGGAATTTTTACAGGCTTCCTCCTGATGGTTTCTTCTCCAGCTTCAGTTTTTCAAAGTCAATTCCAAACTCCGGAGCCTCCCGCGTTCCCTTCACGTGAATCGCGACCTGAGTTCCGGCACCGCCCTTTTTGAAGAGGGGATCGGCAGGCGTCAGCAGCAGCCCCTTCCATCCGCCCACCATCTTTGAGACCGGAGCCTCCATCTTCGCGTTTCCGTCGAAGTTCAGCGTGCCGCCCTCCAGCGTATACGTGCCCTTAAGCTCTATCTTCGCGCCTGGCACGGTGTAGTCGAGCGCCGGCAGAGTAATCACCCCGCTCGCCAACTGGAAGTTGCTCTCCATGTGCGACAGAACGCTCGCCGGATCGATGGTTTTTAGCTCGTCTGGCCGCCCCTGCCCGCGCAAGCTCAACTCCGCGATATGCTCTTGAATCTTCTCGCTGGTAAACAATGCCTTGTCCAACGAAAACCAGCCGTTCAGCTTCAGCCGTTCATGCACAGGCTCTTTTCCAGGCGGAATGTGCAGGGTGGTCTTCACCGTCACATCGCCTGTGATGAGCACCTTGTCAGAGCGGCTCGCCAGCCGCATGAAATCCTCGATCCGCCCCTTATCCACATTGACCGTCAGCGCAATATCGTGGCCGATGTATTGCGGCGCACCCTCAACCACCTCCCCACGCACGCGCACAATCTGCCCCGTCGCGGTAAAGTGCGAGTGGCCCAGCGTTGCATCGACCGGCTCCAGCCATGTATCTCCGTTGGTCCCATCCACCCGCGCATGAAAGCTCGTATTCAGCGCCATCGCATTCCCAAAATGCGTAAGCCGGAAGTTTGGCGTCTCCGTCTTCCCATCCACTCTCAGGTCGCGCAGTGTGCCCTGATACTGCCCGGTTGACGAAAGAGTCCCTGCAATCCCAGTGAAGCTGCTTAGGTCCGCGTCCTCAAAGCGATAACTGCCCTCGATTGGAATCTCGCCCAGATCGACTCCTTGCAGTGGTCCGAGGGTTCCCGTCGTATGAATCGTCCCTTTCGGTCGCGGGTTGGTCAGCTCAGCCTCAAAATTCAACGCCGGTGTCATGATCAACTGGGGCTCTCCGGCGAGCGTCTTTGGTTCGCTTGGGTGAGCAGACCGGTCTTCGCCCTGGGGATGGCCGGCCCCACCCGAAACAACCTGGCTCAGTTTCAAGTGCGCAATTTGGAAATCCAGCGGCAGCTTACCTTGCTTGCTGGTTTCCATCACTAATACCGCGCCAGTGATTTGCATGGTGTCCACTTCAAAACTCACCAACCCCGCCATCATGCCCCTCGGCTCGCCCGTGCCAACCGCGGATAAATGCTCGAAGTGTGACCTTGGCGGCAAATCGATGTGCAGGCCCTTCAGCTCTGCCACAGAAATACGGATTGGCTTGCCCTGCTCAAAGTGCAGAGGCGCACGAAAGCGAAACTCATCGAGGCTGATCAGCGGCTCGCCCTTGCCCACTGGAACGGCAACGCCCTCCACTTGGGCTGGGGGCCAGATGCGCAGCCCTTTGCCTTCGGCCCAAAGCCCTTTGACCAGCGACACGTGAAAGCTGTCAAGCTCCACCCGCGCATGAAAGCGATCTTCCAACTGCTCGACAAGACGCGCTCGCAGGAACGGCTCCGCCCGGCGCAGCCCCAGATCCACAAGCACGGCCGCGACAACCACCGCCACCAGCAAACCGCCAGCAACCCACCTCAGCCACGGTCGCCTGTGCCAGACCGATATCCTACCCTTCGCCAAATCCGCCTCCATTGGCTTCGATTGTTGTCTTGCAAGGCTAGTTGATTCAATCGCTAACCTGCTAACTCGCTGCCTGCTCCTTCATACCACAGAGCAGGCGCCCGTCCGTTCGGATCTCTTTCAACTCAAGGTGTGCGAAGCCGGGAACCCAGGCCAGCCCACGCTTCCCTCATTTTCTAAATAGATGCTCCATACCGTAGACTTCATAGCACGGATGCAAGAGCAAATTGAAAACCTCGTAAAGCTGCAAGCGGTGGAGTTGGAGCGAACCCATCTGACTTTGGCGGCTCGCGCCCTGCCGACTGAGATCGCTCAGGCTAAGGCCGCTTTGGCCGCCGCCGAGAGCCAGGCCGCTGAGGCCTCTGCCTCCCTTAGCCGCGAAGAGGCTTTGCGCACCCGTCTTGATCGCGAGATCGACGCCCTCCGCAAAAAGGCAGCCCGCTACCGCGCACAGCAGGACTCGCTCACCACCTCTGAGCAGGCCACCGCAGTCGAAAACGAACTTCAATTTGCTGAGGCAGAGGCGCAACGCCTTGAGAGCGAGGAGTTTGTCAGCCTCGAACGCACTGAGGCGCAAGAGGTGGCTTTGGCAGCCGCACGCGCCCAGGTCGAGCTGCTCTCGGTTGCCCTCGATAATGTCCGTGCGCGTGTGGCCCTTCGCCAGGCAGAGTTTGACCGCGAACTGGCAGAGCTTGCCGTCCAACGCGAAGCACTCCGTCCGCTCATCGAGACCGACTATCTTATCCGCTTTGATCGCCTCTGCGGCTCACGCGGCACCGGTCTGGCCCGCGCTGACAATCAGCAGTGTACTGGCTGCCGCATGGGTGTCCGTCCGCAGACCTGGAACCAGCTCCGAGAGGGTGAGCTGCTCACCTGCGACAGTTGCTCCCGCTTTCTCTACTGGGACCCGTCCATGGCCCCAGCCCCGACCGAAGATGATCCCAAACCCAAGCCCAAACGCAAAGCGCCCAAGTCCCCCGTGGAAGATTAGACAGTGCGGCCCAAACCCTTCTGCAAGAGAGCTGCTTGCAAAATTACCTTCAGGCAATAAATTGTGTTAGTGCGCGACTTTAATCGTGCCTTGACACATTTTTTAGTCTCGGTTGAATTTTGCAAGGGGCTCACATGAGTGAGAAATCTCCTCATTCTGCGGGCCAGATCCTGAGCGGAGTGTGTATTCCTGGAACCTTATGACTCTGTTCATCCCAAACGGCAGCGTACTCGGCGAGCACACTGACATGTGACCTATCTCACATACAGACGAGAGACCGGTTCTTGTACGGTTAGACTCACGGAAAGTGTTCCAGCTCACAGTGGTGGATTTCGTGTGACCTCCTGAAGTTGATGTCAAGGAAATGGGGCTTGATGGGCGTTTTCAAGGATGTAGGACATCTTTTTCGATTTGCGGGACTCTTTGTCCTCGCTTTCCTTGTGTTTCTGGTGGTGCGCCACTTTGTTGTTCCCAAGACCTTTGGGCAGTATGGGCATTATCGTGCAGCGGCCATGGGAGAAATTGGGGCTCGACCATTGAAGTTTGCCGGCCATGAGAGTTGCGAGGCCTGTCACACGGAAGTGGTGGACAAAAAAAAGAACGGCAAGCACGCCCACGTAAACTGCGAGGCTTGCCACGGAGCGCTGATCAAGCAGTCGGCCGTTCCTGAGAAGCCTCCGGCGAATCTTTACGAGCGTTTCGTAGCCGCGATCGCTCCCACTGGCCCGCCAGAAGTTGCCTTCGTCCGCCATGCCGACGACCCATCGTCAGTGGTGCCGGAGTTGCCGGATACGGCCGTGCTCTGCGCTCGATGCCACACGGCCAGCGCGGCCAAGCCCAAGGACTTTCCACAGGTTGTGCCGGTGGACCACGCGAACGGCGTCCCCTGCCAGACCTGCCACGATCCACACAGCCCAGCGATGGATTCATCAAGCCAGACGGCGGGAGGTGCGAAATGAACATTACCCGGCGTGAAATGCTGATTCTTTTGCCGGCCGCGGCGGTGGCGTGGAAGTCGGTCTTGGCCGGAACCCCGGAAGAGTCGCCCAATTACAAGATGAGCGATCACTGGTGGGGCATGTTGATCGACATCGACAAGTGCATCGGTTGCGGCAACTGCGTGCGCGCCTGCCAAACCGAAAACGACGTGCCCGATGGCCACTTCCGTACGTGGGTGGAACGCTATCACAGGTCGGACTGGCCTATGACCAAATCCGGTGAGATTGCAAACAACCCCTTGATCGACCCGGAGGTCATCTCGCCTGACGGCGGCAAGGAAGGATTCCCGGTTGCCACCGATGAAGGCGGGAAGTACTTCTTCGTTCCCAAGATGTGCAACCACTGCGCGGATTCCCCATGTACGCAGGTATGCCCAGTAGGCGCCACCTTCATCGCTCCGGACGGCGTGGTTTTAGTTGACCAGACATACTGCCTGGGCTGCGCCTATTGCGTCCAGGCCTGCCCCTATGGCTGCCGCTACATTCATCCCACCAAAGAGGTGGCCGATAAGTGCACGCTCTGCTACCACCGGATTACCCAGGGCCTGACGACCGCCTGTTGCGAGGCCTGCCCCACCGGGGCGCGCCAACTGGCGGACCTGAAGGACCCCAAAGATCCGATCCACGAGTTTCTGAAGACGCACAGCGTGCAGGTTTTGAAGCCGCAGATGGCTACCGGCGCCAAGCTCTTCTACAACGATCTGGATGGCTCGGTGCGTTAAGAACAGTTACTTGCCTCTAGCTGCTACCGCTAGCTGCTGGAGCGTGTTTCAAAGACCGGATTTGTGTTAGGGCACGACTTGAGTCGCGCCGAAGAAGGCCGAATAACAGGGGGCCTTAGCCTCTGAGGGAAGATTCCTTCGACGATGATGAATGATCGGGAGATGGGCGGGTGTTATGAGCGGTGTTGAAGGCTACATGTATCCAAACGAAATCACGCTCTATTGGAGCGTACTGATCGTTCTCTACCCTTTCATAACGGGACTGGTTGCGGGCGCTTTCATCCTGGCGTCGCTCGAGCGAGTCTTCCGCGTGGAGGCTGTCAAGCCCACCTACAGGCTGGCGCTGCTGACGGCCCTGGCTTTCCTACTGGTTGCGCCCCTGCCGCTGGTTTTGCATCTGGGCCACCCGCTCCGCTCGCCAGAGATGTACTTCACACCGCACAGCACCTCGGCCATGGCCATGTTCGGCTATGTCTACCTCTGGTACCTGATGGCAGTGCTGGTGCTCGAGATATGGCTCGACTACCGGCGCGAGATCGTGCTTCTGTCGCAGTCCAGCAAGGGCCTGCTGCGCCTTGTCTACCGCGTGATGACGCTCGGCTCGTCCAACATCAGCGAACGCTCTCTGGCTATCGACGAGCGGGTCGGTTGGATCGTCACGCTGGTCGGCATTCCCTCCGCTTTCATGCTGCACGGATACGTCGGCTTCATCTTCGGCTCTATCAAGGCCAATCCCTGGTGGTCCTCGCCGTTGATGCCGGTGGTCTTCATTTTCTCGGCGATGGTGTCAGGCATTGCCGGGGTCATGCTGCTCTACATGGCGCTGACCAGTCTGCGCAAACAGAAGATCGATATGCGCTGCGTGGATGCCATTGCGATGTACATGTTCTATATCTACATCATCGACTTCAGCCTGGAGATGCTCGACCTGGTGCACCGCATCTACGAGGCCAACGAGTCCTTCCGCAGCCTGAACTTCATGGTCCACACCAAGCTCTACTTCTCGCAGATCGTTCTCCAGATATGCCTGGGCACGGTCACACCGCTGGTTCTGCTGTTCCTGACGCAGGTGGTGAAACTGCCTGAGATCGCCCGCAAGTACATGTACGTCATCTCCGGAAGTCTGGCCCTGATCGGTGTTCTTGCCATGCGCTGGAATGTGGTAATTGGCGGACAATTGTTCTCCAAGAGTTTTCTCGGATACACGACCTACAAGATGGCGCTGGCCACTCGCGAAGGCCTGCTGGTCGCAATCGCTCTAACCATTCTTCCGCTGTTATTTCTTTCGGTGCTGATAAAGCTTCTTCCTCCGTGGGCTGCAACAACCGAAGATGAAATCGTGGCAGTAGAGTAAAACGGGACTGGCTTGATGTAGAAGGAATGCTGCCCGTCAGGTGGAATTCATGGACGATCATTCCGATCCCCTGGATCTGCTGACCAAGCGTCTGGAAGCACTGGAACGGCGCGTCTGCGCGCTGGAGCATCCTTCAGAGACGCCCAACACGACCGTGGTTCGTCCACCTGAGACGGCGCAGGATGTCGAACGGCCTCCATCTGCGCTGGCCGGCGGTGCTTTTTCCGTGTTCGGCAAAGCCATGATCGGCATAGCTGGGGCTTACCTGCTGCGCGCCGTGGCCGAATCCACTTCGTTTCCCAAACCGTTGATTGCTGCCCTTGCCATCGCATATGCAATGCTGTGGCTAATATGCGCCGCACGCACACGCGCGTATTTTTCAACCATCACCTATGCCAGCACGTCGGCTTTGATTCTGGCTCCCATGCTGTGGGAACTCACTCTGAGTTTCAAGGTGCTAACCGCGGTGGAAAGCGCCGCCGTATTGAGCGCATTTGCAGGCACTGCATCTGCCCTGGCATGGAAACGCAATCTCGCATCGATCTTCTGGATCGCCAATGTTACAGCGGCCACGGTTGCCTTTGCATTGTCGATTGCGACGCGTGAAATGACGCCATTCATCGCGGCCCTCCTGCTGATGGTTCTTCTCAACGAGTACGCGGCGTTTCGCGGCCATGAGCAGAGCGTGAGACCGTTGGTGGCTGTCGTCGCCGATTTGGCAATCGGCGCGCAATTTTACATTTACGCCAGTCCGCAGAACGAGCGCACGGATTACCCTTTGCTCGGAACAGTGGCACTACTTGTTCCTTCTCTCACACTCTTCCTCGTATACGGGACAAGCGTGGCCCTCAAGACAGTGTTCTTTCAAAGGAAGATTAGTGCATTCGAAACGCTTCAGGCTACAGTTGCATTCTTGCTTTTTGCTTGCAGTGTGCTCACCTGCGCACGACAGAGTGGAGCAATCGTCTTGGGGGCCATTTGCCTGCTCCTTTCCGCCGTGAGTTATGCGACCGTCATTGGAATTTTTTGTCGCGCTCCGGAACGGCGCAATGAGCGAGTCATTGGCACCTGGAGCGCAGCACTTTTTCTGGCAGGGAGCTTGTTGTGCCTGCCGACGTCGTCAGCGTCCCTATGCTTGGCCGTGGCCGCGATTGTGGCCACGCTTCTGGCAGTTCACTTGAACCATCCGCTTCTTCAGTTCCATGGCGCGGTATATCTGATAGCGGCCGCAGTTGCATCCGGCTTGCTCATTTATGCTTTCCAGGCGCTCGTGGGAGCACTACCCGGTGCGCCAGCTTGGAGCGCGTATGTTGTAACGGTGAGCGCGGTTTTCTGTTACGCGGCGCGGAAGCCTTGCCGAGGAGAAGTGATCTTCGAGAAGAAGTTACTCGATTTTGTCTCGGCACTTCTGGCGGTCAGCGCTCTGGCGGCGTTTCTGGTAGCAGGTCTAGTGTCTCTGGTCGCATTGGAAGTAACTCCCGCAACCCACCACATCGCTCTTATCCGCACGCTGACGATCTGCGCGACAGTTCTCACGCTAGCCTTTAGCGGTTCGCGCTGGCGGCGGATTGAGCTAACGCGCATTGGCTACGCCGCGCTGGTATTGGTCGCGGTAAAGCTGATACTCGAAGACCTACGCCTCGGGCACTTGGAATTCACCGCGGCTTCGATCTTCCTCTTCGCAATTACGTTGATCGCAGTACCCCGTGTGCGTATCCCCGAGCGGCATCTAGGTCTCTGACCTCGTGATTTCGCACTTTAGGGTTCGCGGTTTCCCACCCTTTCGCCAAGAAAAAGGCGAAAGGATGGGGCACGGTACTGGTACAAGAACAAACAGTCAGCGACCTAGAAACACAGAAATAAAGCCGACATTGTTGATAGCCCGAAGCACTTATCGAGCTGGTCTCCAGGCAGCTTTCGAGTCCTGATCTAATCGTTGCTTATTGGGAGACTGCACCAATTACCGGTCCTGGGACAGACCAGTCAAGCCAAATGAGATACGGAGCCATCCCA
The DNA here is from genome assembly GCA_964452615.1 of uncultured Occallatibacter sp. Taxonomy (GTDB): domain Bacteria; phylum Acidobacteriota; class Terriglobia; order Terriglobales; family Acidobacteriaceae; genus Telmatobacter. Next base: position 9,634 of record CAYVMS010000038.1, on the reverse strand, counting down.
ACCTCGGCCTGCTACCCTTTTATTGGGCCCTCCCGGCCCCAATCACAGTCAAGGAGCAAGCCCGTGCCGCGCATCTGTGTGGACATGGATGAGGTCATGGCGGATACACTCGCCGAGCACCTCCGCCGCTACAACCAGACCTTTGACGAAGAGGTCACCACCAGCGATCTGGCCGGTAAAGGTCTGTGGGAGGTTGCGCCCCTTGACCGCCAACAGCAGCTTCGAGCCTTCCTCGACGCCGAGGACTTCTTTGAAGACCTGGCTCTTTTGCCCGGCGCTCAAGAGGTGCTTGAGCAGCTCTCAGCGCGCTTTGAGATTTATATCGCCACTCAGGCCATGGCCGTCCCCAACTCACTCGGCCCCAAATACCGCTGGCTACAGCGCCACTTCCCCTTCATACCGCCGAGCCACTACGTTTTTTGCGGCAACAAATCCATTTTGCGCGCCGACTATCTCATCGACGACCAGCCGAGAAACCTGCTGCGATTCGAGGGCCAGGGCCTGCTCTACACAGCCCCCCACAACCTAACAGCCACGGGATTTCTTCGCGTGAACAACTGGCAGGAGGTTGCCGAGTACTTTTCGACGCAGGGGTCTTGATGGGTCAAAATTCTTGAGCTGCTTCCAATTTATTTTCAGGCTATAGATTGTGTCAGGGCACGACTTTAGTCGTGCCCTGACACATTTTTCTATCTCATGGAATTTTGCAAGTGATTCTCTTTATGATCTCTATTCATCCTTTTTTTCGTTGCGCGCCTTTACCTTGAACCAGATCGGCGTGCCTTGGAAGCCAAAGGCTTCGCGGATCTGGTTTTCGAGGAAGCGCTCGAAGGAAAAATGCAGCTTGATCTCGCGGTCGGTGAAAAGCACGAAGGTCGGCGGGGCCACTGCGGCCTGCGTCATATAGAAGATACGAATGCGCTTGGCCATCGGCACCGGCGCGCGCTGGAAGTCGATCTTGTCGAGGAAGCGATTCATCTGCCCGGTCGAGACGCGCTTGCGACGCTCGGCAGCCACGGCTACGACCTCGTGCAGCACGCGAAGCATCTTTTTTGCGTCAGGGCCTGTGCCTTCGAGCGCGGAGAGAAAGACTACCGGCGCATAGTTCAGGTATTTCAGCACCGTGCGCAACTGCTGCTCGAAGATTTCACGATCGGCGGGCGGCTTGCCGTCTGTGCGCCCAGTCGTCACCACGTCCCACTTGTTGACCACGATGATCACGCTGCGCCCGCTTTCGTGGGCATAGCCACCAATCGTGGCGTCAGCGGCGGTAACACCGTCTACCGCGTCGATCACCAGTAGCGCCACGTCCGCAGCCTCAAGATGCCGCCGCGCCATGACGACGCTCATCTTTTCAGCCATCAGGTGCGTCTTGCCTTTGCGCCGGATGCCGGCGGTATCGACAAATCGCAACTGCTGGCCTTCAAACTCCACCACCTCGTCTACCGCATCGCGCGTTGTGCCTGCAATGGGCGAGACAATGGCACGGCTCGTTCCGGTCAGAGCGTTGAGTAGGGTGGATTTGCCGACGTTCGGACGCCCGATGATGGCGACCGAAGTCTCGTTTGGCGCAAATTCGCCGTGCGTGCGGTGCAGGGGATGAGCTAACTCGTCTTCGGCATCTGGAGGGACGGGACCACCCTCAGAGATTTCGGCCTCTTCGGCTACGGCGTCCTGTTGGGCGGCCAACACTTCTTCGTCGGTCGGCACCGCCTCCGGCGTCGGCGGAATTGCCTCGGAGATCGCCTCAAGCAGATCGCCGATTCCCAGCCCATGCTCGGAGCTGACGGGGAACACGTTGCGAATGCCCAACTGGCGGAAGTTCTCCGCTGCCAGCGCCATAGCCTCGCCCTCGACCTTGTTGACCGCCAGAAAAACCGGCTTGCCACCACGATGCAAGAGGCGCACAAGGTCGTAATCGGGACTGGCCAGCTCGGTCCGCGCATCCACCACCAGCACCAGGGCATCGGCCTCTTCCAGCGCCACCTTGGCCTGGCTGTAGATCTCGGTGGGGATCAGATCTGGGTCGTCGGGGACAATGCCTCCTGTGTCCACTACGCGGAACTCACGCCCCGCCCACTCATATTCGCCATAGATGCGGTCGCGCGTAATCCCCGGCTCATCGCCGACGATCGAGCGGCGGCTCTTGGTGAGGCGGTTAAAGAGCGTAGATTTTCCCACATTGGGCCGGCCCACAATGGCCACCAATGGAAGCAGGTGCGCGTGCGGTTTCGACGGCGCAATCGACTTGTGATACTTCGACAAAACTGATCTCCAATTCCTTAACTGGCAGCGAAAAACCGTATCAATATCAGTCCGGGATCAATCCCAGATCCGCTTCACTCCATACAAATCAAATACCATGTCGCGGCTCAGCAATGGGATCTTCAGATCCAGCGCCTGCGCGGCCAGCAATCTGTCAAAAGGGTCACGATGGTGCGATGGAAGACGCGCTCCGCGAATCACATGGTGAATCGTGGTCTCCAGCATCGTATACCCTCCTTGGGCCAAAAGACTCTCAAAGTTGTCCAGAACATATGTCGCATCCAGCTTGCCGAGAGCGCTCTTGATGGCCATCTCCCACGGAGTGACGATGGAAACCAGCAAGGTTGCGGAGCTATTTTCACAGATGCTCTGGACGGGAGCTGGAATTGCTTTCGGTGAATTCAAAATGCAAAGGAAGGTGTGCGTGTCGAGCAGATAGGTCATTTTTCTTTGGACTCAGAGGCCGGCGGCGGCAAAGGCGCATCCAGCATCCACCCCCAGCCACTCTCAGCCAACTCCTTATCTGTCATCGGATCGAATGCGTCCTCGTCCCAGCGAATCTTTCCCTCAAATGCGCCCATCAGGCGGAAGGGGAGCTTAAGCTCAGGGGGTTCGTTGATTGGCACAACTCGCGCCACGGGCGTTTTTCCGCGCATCACGACGACCTCTTGCCCCGCCTCTGCTTCTTTGAGCAGCCGCGAGAAATGGGTCTTCGCCTGGTGGACGGTGTAGGCCATGGACTAAGCATACTTAGTCCACAGTGCAATGTCAACGGGGAATGGCGGAGATGGCAGTATCGCCAGATGAGATTTTGCTTATGCGTCTGGCTCTGTCTTGGCGGTCTAGTTGCTATCCGATTATCTCGGGAGACAAAGCAATGAGCGGCAGTGCTGGATACACCAGCCCCAATCCAGTCAATCCCTACAACGCCGCATCGGAGAAGACAGCCGGTGCGCGGCGTTCCTCTCCGATGCGAAGGAAGCTCGTCAAGCACTCTACAGGCACTCAAGCCTGGGCGAGCGTTGACCAGACTCCGATCATTGGCCAATGGATGAGTGGTGCGCACGATCAGTCCACCAAAGACAGGCACCCCACAGGTGGCGCGGTCAGGAACTAAATTTAAGGCCAAACGACGACTAGAGCAATTTCGGGAATTGGGTGAACCGGAATTTGGTGAGTATCCCACCCATTCCGCAGAAAACGCGGAATGGATGGGTCAGCGAAATCTACTGTAAATCCGCAAATGCACTAAAAGCTCCGCGTTTGCGGTTTGCTATTCACAATGCGGCCCAAGACTGCTTACACTGTTCCAATTCCCAGTGCGTTGGAGGTCGTTCCATGCCTAAATTCGTGATTGAACGCGAGATTCCGGGAGCCGGTTCGATGTCGGCCGTTGAGTTGCAGGGTGTCGCAGAAAAGTCCTGTAGCGTCTTGAGAAATCTCGGGCCGCAGATTCAGTGGCTGCAAAGCTATGTAACCGACAACAAGATTTACTGCATCTACATCGCACCGAACGAAGAGTTGGTGCGTGAACACGCTCGTATGGGTGGCTTCCCCGCCAATAGCGTCGCTCAGGTACGCAGGATCATCGATCCGACGACGGCTGAGAACGCATAGGCTAGGCTCGGCGTGCCGGGCGCAAACTATGATGAGGTTAGCGCCCGGTCCCGATGCCTGCCACCGACAACCCAACCCGCGCTCTGCCCACGCTGCACGAGTTCTTCGCGCCCGGCGGCATTCTGGCGCAGTCGCCGCTGCCCTACGAGTACCGCCCCGGCCAGCTTGAGATGGCCAAGGCTGTCGAGCGTGCGCTTCAAGAGCGCCGCCACCTGATCGTCGAGGCCGGCACAGGCACAGGCAAGACGCTTGCCTATCTGCTGCCAGCCCTGCGCACCGGTCAGCGCGTCATCATCTCCACCGGCACCAAAGCTCTGCAAGACCAGCTTTACTTTCGCGATGTTCCTTTTCTCGAGACGCTGATCGGCAACTTGCACGTCTGCTATATGAAGGGCCGCGCCAACTACCTCTGCCGCCACAAGTTGGCCGCGCTCCGCAATCAGCCCATTCTCTCTGGCCTTGAGGAGATCGACCAATACCGCCAGATCGCAGAGTGGGAGCAGACGACTGAGACCGGCGACCGCTCAGAGATTGCCGGCCTGCCCGAGTCGAGCGCACTCTGGCAAAAGCTCGACGCCCGTGCCGAGGCTTGCCTGGGGACGACTTGCCCTGACTATCGACGCTGTTTTATTACCGAAATGCGGCGCAAGGCTCTCGAATCGGACATCATTATCGTCAACCACCATCTGTTTTTCGCGGACCTCTCTGTGAAGCGCGAGGCTGGCGGCGCACCCGACGCTGGAATTCTTCCCGAGGCCGCTGCCGTGGTCTTTGACGAGGCGCACGAGTTAGAGGATATAGCTTCGAGTTACTTCGGGCTCTCGGTGAGTAATCTTCGCTTTGAGGAGTTGGCGCGCGACACTGACGCGCTCCTGCGCGGCAAGGACGGCGCCGAAAAGCTGCCCGCCGTCACGCAGCAATTGAGAGACAGAGCACGAATGTTTTTTGCCGGCTTACCCATGGCTGGCGATGGCCGACAGCCTTTCACTGAGCGAGAGGAGTTTCTGGAGATTTCGGGCGACCTTTACATGGCTGTGCGCGCAACGCTGCAGCGCATGGAAGCCGAAATGGACGGAATGAAGAGCGTCGACGAGGCGCCGGGGCTTAGGAAGCGTGTAACTCGCCTGCGCTCGGAACTTGAGTTTCTGCTGGAATCGAATGCCAGCAACACGGTCTATTGGATGGAGAGGAGAATTTCGGCGGCTGGAGCACCCGGCCAAAGGTCCGCTGGACGCGGTGCGTCGCGGACGACCTTCCTGCAAGCTACACCTATCGATGTCTCCGAGTTACTCTCCGAGTTAGTTTTCGACCAGATACCTACTGTTGTGATGACCTCGGCTACGCTCACCGTGCAGGGGGGATTTGAGCACATCCGCAAGCGCCTGGGGTTAAGCGAAGCACGCGAGTTAGTCGTGCCGTCGCATTTTCGCTATAGTGAACAGGCGCTGCTCTATCTGCCGCCGGAGATGCCAGATCCGCGCGATCCGGAGTTTCCCGAGGCAGCGGCACGCTGCATTGAACGCGTCCTGACGATAACTCGCGGTCGTGCATTCTGCCTCTTCACGAGTTATGCCCAGATGCGCGACTTATACGAGCGTCTGATGCCGGTTCTGGATTTCCCCATCTTCCTGCATGGCACGGCGCCGCGAAAAACTCTATTGGAGCAATTCCGCGCAACGCCGAATGCCGTGCTCTTCGGCACGTCGAGCTTCTGGCAGGGCGTGGACGTGCAAGGCGAAGCGTTGAGTTGCGTGATTATTGATCGCCTGCCCTTTGCCGTGCCCAGCGATCCGGTGGTTGCGGCGCGCATGAAAGCGATCGAGGACTCTGGAGGCAAACCGTTTTTCGACTATCAGGTTCCCTCGGCTGTGCTCACTCTTAAGCAGGGCTTCGGCCGCCTGATTCGCTCGCTTGAAGATCGCGGCGTGTTAGTGCTCCTCGACTCGCGCGTTTCCACAAAGCGATACGGCCAGACCTTTCTTGCAAGCCTCCCGCCCTACAGAATGACGGCGACGATCACGGATGTGGACGCATTCTTTGCGGACAACGGAAAGTGAAGCCGTCAAAATTGCGCAGTCAGGCTGAAGGACACTGAACGCCCTCGGCCCGTCAGTGGCTTGATCTGGCTCATCCACATACTGGCCATGAAGTCGTCGAAGTTCACACCCCCTAGCGGCAGTTCATAGTTTTTGTTCAGCAGGTTTTCGGCGACCGCATTGGCCCGTAGGTGTCCATGCCGGTAGCCAGCATGAAGATTAAAGAGTGTGTACCCCGGCGTTTCTTGCTCAAAGCGGTGAAGGTCCACATTGGACTTGCGATCGACACCCTGAATTCCGATTCCGCCTGTAACTCCCTTCAGTTCTTCGTCAATGGTCGCGCGCAGATTTAACGGCATCATCTGATAGAGCGGAGTTGATGAATCCAAACGCTCGCCGTGAAGCCATCCGCCTACCGCGCTAACTTGCCCGCGCCCAAAGGAACCGTCATTCCAGAGTGTGCCGCTGGCCGAAAGATCGCCCCCGTAGATGCGTGCGTTGTGGTTGGCAAAGCGCAATTGGGCAAAGTTACTCATGCCGTACATTTTGGTCCAAAGAGTGTCAAAATCGACATAACTTTCGATGTAAGTCATGTAAGGCGTGAGCTTAACCTGTAACGCCTTGCGCGATGGGTCGTGCCAAGCTGCTGTACCGCTGACTGTATTCGCAATCTCCGGCTTGAGATTGACGTTTCCCACGTAATAATTGCCGTCGCCAAACCAGCCGATCATGCCACTGGCCATCATATTGGTTGACCAGGCGTAACGCTCGTAGAGATTGGGTGTGCGCGTCTTGCGTGCAAATGCAAACTCAAAGGTGCTGCCTCTGTTCGGCTCATAGCGAGCCATTCCGGTGGCATCCAGATTCACATCCGTTTTGGCGCGCTGGGACGCGTTGAATGCCGAGGCATCGGCGCCATACATCATTGCTGAGTAACCTTGAACCGGGCCGGCATTCGTCCAGACTGTATCAGTGCGAACTCCGAAGAGCGTGGTCCATCGCTGATTCCACTTACTCGCAACTTCGCCGAAGATGCCCATCTGGATTCTATGGCCGTTATTGATATTGACGAAGGCATCAGGGCCCATCATCGGCGCCATACCGGCGACGGCGGGCCAGTTGTCGTCAAGATTGAAGCGATGAAACTCGTTGCCTGCGCGGAAAGTGTGCTGGTCGAAGAGCGGAAGCTCAATTTTAATGGAATATCCCAAGTCCGTTCCGTGTGTATTCATAGGCATCCACATGGGCATAGGAAAGGTTGACTTATCCTTGCCGACATTCATCTCGTGCCTGACACCCTGCCAAAATCCACGCGTATCGAGCAACCCACGACTGAGATTTCTCTTGTAATGCAAATTAAGAGACTCGCCGTAATTTCCCACTAAGTCCATCTGCGCGTTAGGAAAGCCCTCGTACGGGGTGTGGTGCAGTCCTGCTTGCAACACGAACAGATTGCCTGCTCCCTGCGCGGCGAGAGTTATAGCGTGATCCGTGGTTTGCGCGTAAGTGGAAGTTACTTTGCGTCCGTTGCCGTCGCGATAATTGCTGCTGTTGGCCCACGAACCGCTATACCCCGCGCCGAAGTTATGGCCCGCAATCCATTGTGAGATAAAGCCTCCGTAACTTTGGCCGTTGCTGCGATAAAAGCCTGAATCGTATCCACTGGCGTTGATAGTCTCGCCTGGTTTAGCGAAGACCGGCTCGGGCGAGTCGGCAGAGATCGTCCCTGCTATGCTATCTCCTCCCATGCTGACAGGCGCGATGCCTGCCATGATGTTCAATCTGGTGGCATGAGCCGGATTGAGATAGGAGAGAGGCGGGTTCATGTGATTAGGACAGGAAGATGAAACGGATATGCCATCAACGATTAGCCTGGTTCGTTCGTCTCCCAAGCCATGAAGCAGCGGAATAGAGGCAAGCTCTCCATTTTCGCGCAGGCTCACGCCGGGCATGTTTCCCACTAACTCCGCTGTATTGCGGCTTTGCGCATGATCGCGGGCATCGAGATCAAGCTGCCCTTCGGCGCCGATTTCTGTCGCTGGAGTTACCTCGACCACGGTATGGACGCTGGCGATTTTCAGCGTCACATTGGCGGTGGTGTCTGTGCCGGCGGCTACGGCAAGATTTTGTACGACGGCAGAGTCAAAGCCGATGGCAGTCACTGTCAATTGATAGCGTCCCGCAGAGAGGTTATTGAAGACAAAGCGACCAGCCAGGTTGGTTGCGACGGATTTTCGGAATTTGGAGACGACATTTGTGACTTCAACTTTCGCTCCCGGAACGACCGCGCCGGTTGGGTCAGTCAGCACTCCGGCGACGCGGCCTGTGCTCACTCTGACATGGGAATCTGGTTGGGCATGGATCAAGTGCGCAGGCCACGATAGGCAGACGACCGGCAGCAAAGCCAGCAAGAGCTTAGCTTTCATGACTACTCCTTTTGCAGAGAGGACGCGAAGTGTCAGGACGGAGTGGGACGTGCCCATCCCATCCGCAATGCACCACGGATTGTCAGGCGAAAGGAGCTGGAGGGCCGCGCTTTTGATGGCCGCGCAGAGACAGGTTCCCGAAGTGGTCCTCGCTCTGCGGCGCGCACGAGTGGTGGGAGGCTGCGTAAGCATCGAACGCGTGGGCGGCTTCCGGCTTGAAGATGGGGGAATAAGCCGTGCAGGCGATAGCAGGACAGCAGGGACATTTTGCTGCGATTGATGCAACGCCGGGCTGCTTGCCGGATTGCTGTCCCATCCCGGGCATCATGCAGTGATGCTTGCCGCCTCTACGGCAGCAGGCGGGAAGGTTCGCTTCGGCATCAGAGGCCAGTAGGGGCGCCGTCAGCGTCCAGCCGAAGATGAGTACCAGCGCAAGTGCAATCGTGCGGCGCATTTCCGTATCGGACAATAGTATGCGCCTCCGGTTCCGCTTTGCACAAGATCAAATACCTCTCAGACTCACGACCCTGCGCGTAGAATCTCAACAGGCTTTGAGGCTCTTCGTCGTTTTACAAAATCATGTCCCGCAATTTCTACATTCTGGCGGGTACGCTGCTCCTTTTCGCGTTGCTCTCGGCGGCGATGTCGATGGCGCCTTCGAGCTTTCAACCCGGCCTGCCTGCCAACGCCTCTCTCTGGCGGACGGTTGCGCTGATTCTGCTGCTTGCAGGCCTCGCAGCGGCGCTGATTGGCGTATTGAGCCACCTCTTCGAGCAGGTGGACCGGCGCAGCGAAGAGGCGCGGCGAACTGCTCGACGGAAGCGGGGCGACACGAGACACTGAGTTTGGAATTGCGGTCGCGGTTCGAGGTATCCCACCCTAGCCGCAAAAACAAAGACGCGGCGAGAGTGGGGCACCCGCCGGTCCAGACTAAAGATAGCCGCTAAAATAGAAGCAGGGGCGCATCCCCTCACAGAATCGAGCTGATACCGATGTATGAAGTCACCGTGGAGGCGGATTTCTCCTCCGGACACTACCTCCGCAATTACAAGGGCAAGTGCGAGAACCCGCACGGGCACAACTACAAGATTCGAGTGACACTGGCCGGGACCGAGCTCGACAATGCCGGCCTGCTGCTGGATTTCAAGCTGCTCAAGCAGGTGCTGCGCCCGGTGATTGAACGCATCGACCACCGGATGCTCAACGAGTTGGAGCCCTTTATCGTCCTGAACCCCTCGGCCGAGAATATGGCCAAATACTTCTACGACCAGACCAACGAGCAACTTGCCG
>CAYVMS010000037.1:0-19552 GCA_964452615.1 uncultured Occallatibacter sp. | reverse complement strand
ATCCCCGGCTGGAATCAGCCGATGGAAAATATGCTTGGCTTGATCCTGCTGAGCAAAGGTAGGTTGGACGGCATTAGCCAAAACGAGAAAAACGAACAGAGTGAGACCGAACATGCGCGCACAGAAACTATTCATGGACAGACCTCCTGAGTATGGTCTTCAAGTATCGAACCTGCGATGGCTGCAATCGGTGATACACGTCACATCTTACCAGATGAGAAAACAGCTCTATTTAAGCGCCTTATGAGAAGAGTAAGCGATCGAATGAGTCAAATCGGCTCTTTCGGTTAGAGCGAGGTGACATACAGATTCTCTAAACAATTCGAGAAATGAGCCGAGTACTCTCTGTCTCCGTCTCGATTATGCAGCCCGGATTCTCTCAAGCAGCGATTTCGGATGGCTAGTTGCATTTGCTTGGAGTGACCTCCAACCACTTGCTTGAAATGTATCAGTTGCCCTTCCGAGTAATCGCGGACGAATAGGGATAGAGAGAGCGGAAGTCGCACCCTGCCAGACGCGAAGCTGCGTTGCCGATGACCTGGGCTGGGAGTTTTGACGATTGGCATTGGTAAACGCCGATGTTGACTAAATTGTTTCAGAGATAACTGTGGATCGCCGAAGCGCATGTTGAGCCTCGAATCTTTGGCGAGTGGTTTGCAGGGACTGATTGATCCGCCGCCCAGGCGTCGGCGGTTTGAATTGCAAATAATTATCTGCAACCGGCGCACAATGGACGAAGCTGGAAGAGCGCAGCCGTGCTTTTCCAACGTTCGCTTCCTACTCCAGAAGGGTACCCCCCTATATGCTGTGAGATTGTGAAACTGTGATGGCTTCTCAGAGGTGATTGATGAGCGAAGCGATGCAGGCCGCGCCGAAGCCGTTGTCGATGTTGACCACGGAGACGTTGGGCGAGCAGGTGTTCAACATGCCCAGCAGCGCAGCCACGCCGCCGAACGAAGCGCCGTAACCGACACTGGTAGGCACAGCCACAACCGGCGCATTCACGAGACCCCCGACAACGGTGGGCAGCGCGCCCTCCATGCCGGCACAGACGATCAGCACCCGCGCCGATTGCAGCGAAGTCTTCTGGGCCAGCAGCCTGTGAATTCCGGCCACGCCGACGTCTGCGATCAATTCAACGGTATTGCCCATCAGCCGCGCTGTTACCACGGCCTCTTCTGCAATCGGCAAATCGCTGGTGCCCGCGCAGACCACGCCAATGGTTCCTTTGCCGGGAGTGGTTGGGGCTTGCGTCAGCGTAATAGCACGTGCAGTCTCGTGAAATTCGGCGCGCGGCTCGACCGCGACAACAGCCTCAAACATCTCCCGCGAGGCGCGCGTGCCCAGCACATTGCCCCCGGCAATCGCCATCCGCTCGAAGATAGCAGACACCTGTGGCGCGGTTTTTCCGGCGGCAAAAATCACCTCCGGCATGCCCGTTCGCAAGGCGCGATGATGATCGAGCTTCGCGAAGCCCATGTCTTCAAAGGGCATGACTTTCAGCCGCTCAAGCGCGTCGTTGACCGGAGTTCGTCCTTCGCGGACCTCATTGAGCAGAGCCTCGATCAGAGCGCGATCCATCAGCCGTTCTCCTTTTTCGCCGCGTAAATTCGCACGGCTTCTTCGGTCACTCGCTTCAGAGGGACCGAATGCTGCGTGGCAAGCTGGCGGCAGTCCTCATACTCCGGCGCGGCGTTGGCAATCGTGCCGTCAGGCAGACGGGCAATCTTGATGCGCACTTTGCCCCAACTCGTCTCCACCTCGGCGAACTCGCGCGCGAGAGCAACTTTGTTCTCCAGCCGCCAGCGCAGGCCAATTGTGGTGGTCTCGCGGAAGAGCAGATCCTGCAACGCGGGCACGAGATCGGGACGGCAGAGCACGGTCATCTGCACACCAGTGCGCCCCTTCTTCATCTGCACTGCCGCGCGATAAACATCCCACGCACCGGCCGCGAGCAGCTTCTCGCTTACATACGCTAGCAACTGCGGGCTTGAGTCGTCGATAACCGTTTCGATCACGGCAATCTGTTGTGTAGCGGTATTCTCGGCAGCCTCTTCCTCGCCCACCAGCAGACGCAACAGGTTGGGCTGGCCAGGCGTCTCGCGCCCACCAGCGCCGTAGCCTGTCTTCAGGACACGCATCGCCGGAAGTGCCGCATAATGCACATCGAGCATTCGCAGCACGGCTGCTCCGGTTGGCGTCACACGCTCCATCGGCGGCCCCGCAGCGTAAACAGGCGCATCTCCCAGCAGTGCCAGCGTAGCCGGCGCGGGCACGGGAAGCGTGCCATGCTGGCAAACCACAGTACCGCTGCCCACATTGAGCGGCGACGCAAGCCAGCGGTCCACCCCCAGAGCCTCTGCGCCCACTGCAGCGCAAACAATATCGATGATCGTATCGACCGCACCTACCTCGTGGAAGTGCACCTCTTCAACCGGTACGGAATGAATCGCCGCCTCTGCCTCACCCAGCAGTTGGAAGGCGCGCATCGAGCGCTGCTTCACGCTCTCTGTGAGAGGCGCGGAACGAATAATCGTGAGAATCGCAGAAAGTGATCGATGCGCGGCGTGGGTGTGCGCATGAGGATGCTCGTGCGCATGCGAATGTTCATGCGCATCTTCGGCGTGTGAATGAGCCTCGCTCGGGTGCGAGCCATGTGAGTGCTCCGCCTTGCGCGTAGCCTCTTCCAGCGCAATCACGTCAACCTTGGTTGCGGCCAGCCCGCCACGGCTCACCTTGCGCATTTCCAGGCGCGCGCTCACGCCGAGCGCAGCCGCCGCTTCCTCCAGACGGCTGAAAGGAACTCCCGCATCCACTAAGGCGCCCAGCAGCATGTCGCCGCTGATGCCCGAAAAACACTCCAGATAACCGATACGCATCGCAGTGTGATTCTAAACCGTTAGCTAGGCACCGCGTTTGGCCAGAACTTCGGCGGGCAAGAGGTCATTCAACGAACCAGACCGGAATCCAGTGCAATCGAGCGTTACATATTGGAAGCCGGCCAGCTTAAGCGCGGCGGTGATCGCGCCCAGCATCTCCATCGTGAGAGCGCGCGGCAACTCGGCACGCGCAATCTCTACACGTGCCAACTCGCCATGATGGCGAACGCGCAACTCGCGAAAGCCCAATTGGCGCAGGCTCTCTTCGCCCCTCTCCACTTGATCGAGAACCTCGCGTGTCACGGCGCGGCCATATTCGACGCGCGATGAGAGGCAGGGCGCTGCCGGGCGATCCCAAAGCGGGTAGCCCGCAGCCTTTGCCAGCGCGCGGATCTCCATCTTCGTGAGCCCAGCCTCGGCCAATGGAGCCAACACAGCGTGCTCCTCAGCCGCACGCTGCCCTGGACGAAAGTCGGATGTATCATCGGCGTTCATGCCATAAGCGATACGCTCAAAGCCCATCTTCGGCCCCAGCGACTCCATAGCCGCAAAGAGAGTGTCTTTGCAATGGAAGCAGCGGTTGGCGTCGTTGCGCTGGTACTCTGGCCGCTCCAGTTCCCCGGTCTCGACGACGTGCAGCGGCATCTGCTGCTCCCGCGCAAAGACGCAGGCTTGCTCGAAGTCGCGGCGAGCCAGGCTGGGTGAATCGGCGATTACTGCGAGCATGCGGTTACCCAATACTCGATGAGCCGTCGCCGCCAGAAAAGCCGAGTCGACGCCACCCGAGTATGCCACCATCAAGCTGCCCAACTGCTCAAGCCGAGTTTCCAGAGCACTCAGCTTTTGCTCCGCAACGCTATCGTTCCCCGTCCCAAAAATCTCCGTATGCGCCTGCACCGTCATGGGGCCGATTATATCCCGCGCCGCAGTAAGACGGAAGAAAGGAGGAAGGCACTCATGACTAAACCTTCTGAATGGCGCTGAGAGGCGTTCGCAAGAAGAGGTTGTAGCATAAGGATCGAACGGACGCGGGCGCCAGCCGGATCGGCCCTCGCATCAGGATATTTCGAATGGAGCCCGCGACATCCAACAGACCCATCTTGCGCAAAAACGATTGGAACTTGATCTCCCCTTTCAAGTATGCCAAGCCGCCTCTCCGGCCCTGCATCCCATTGCCGCAGCGAGCATAGACAAGCACCTCATTCATGTTGTGCAGCCGGTAGCCAAGCGTCAGCATTCTGGCCCACAGGTGATAGTCCTCAAAGCCCTGGCAGGACTCATAGTTGCCCGAGGCCACCACCGAGGCTTTGCGAAAGACGACGGTCATGTGGTTCATTGGGGTGCGCGACCTGGCAAAGCGCCGCAGGGCCTGGCCCGCCGCGGGAAGAAGCCGAACCGCGTGTGGAACGGATTTGTCCTGTTCAAACTCTGCGATTGCGCTCCCAACGACATCCACCTCTGTGTTGTCTTCCAGGAACTTTACCTGGCTTTGAAATCTGTGTGGCACACATATGTCGTCTGAGTCCATGCGGGCGACGTACTCTCCCCGGCATGCATAGAGGCCAGTTCGCAAAGCCGCTCCCAGCCCGACATGGAACGGCAAGGGCAGCGAAACGATGGGCAGGATCGTCTGGTACGCGGCGATGACTGCCTGCAGCGGCTCCGACAGCGCCCCGTCTTCAACGATAACCACCTCATTGGCCGGAAAGGTTTGAACTGCAAGACTGTCCAGACATTGGCTTAAATGGTCTGGAGATTCCCTCTGGTAAACCGACATCAAAACAGAGAGCTTCATTGACATAGCATCGTCCTTCCCGGCCTCAATGCTCTCCGGTCGCTTGACTGGAGAATGTGTGAATAAAAGTCCTGGTAGTCGCTCGACATCCTGCGGTTGGAAATCATCTCCAATGAGGAGGAAGATGGCTGGAACTTCTGTTGCCGGCGCTCGGGCGGGATGCCATCCAAAGCCGCCCGGACACAATCAGAGGTTCCCCGATAGAAGACTTGCATTTGATCCGGAAATATCTTCTGGATGTAGCGGTGTGGCGGAATATCTGTGGCCAGAACTCGTATTCCACTTGCACATCCCTCCAACAGCGCCGTCCCGAGGCCTTCTGAGCTGGAAGCTGAGATCAATATGTCTGCTGCCCGCAAAAGATCGGGAACGTCATTCCGCTTGCCGAGAAAGACAATATTGGATGCGGCGCCAGCAACTCTTTCGCACTCTGCTCTCAGAGGTCCATCTCCAGCAAAGACCAGAAAGCTGCTCCCGAATAGCCTGGAGGCTCGAAAGCCGGCTATAACCTCGACCGGATTCTTAAGGCTTCGCAGAACCCCTGTATGCAAAACCACCACTGCATCCATCGGCCACCCGAGATTCGCCCGGAGAGACCTCACGTGACTCAAATCAGGAGCCGGATAATACTCGCCGAGTTCGATGCCGTTGAGAATTCCGCGCGCCTCGATGCCCGATCGCAACAGCACCTCCGCAAGTGGTTTGGAAACAGCGTTTACTCCATCGAATCGACCCAGAGCCGCATATTCGCGCATCGCCGCCAGTGTGCCCAACAATCGACCGTAGGCTGACCGGTAGTCCAGAAAAAGATCCGAGTGAATCGTGGAAACAACCGGACATTCCAATTCCGCCCTTGCCACTAGAATGTCTGCCCGGAGTCCATGGCTATGAACCAGGTCTGGTTTGACCTCTGACGCAACGGCGCGTAGCCTCCGTGCGCCAAGAAACAACGACGCGGTGCGCGATAGTCCCATCTGTTTCACGGGAATCCCAAGAGATTGGAAGGCCTCGATCAGGCTATTGGCCGGTTCAGGAGAAAGAGTGGCGATCACTGCCCGGTAGCGTAACGGGTCGAGACTCCGAATTACGTTCAGCTTCCCTTTCATAGGACCGCAATCACCGAGCGTGGAAACGATCGACAGCACTGTTTTCGGCACTCCTGTCCTCCTAAGAAAGATGATCATGCACATCCGGTTCGACCATGATCGTTTTATCGGTCGGAATACCCTGAAGCGTAGGACAATTGAAAAATTGGCGGTGCGGTGCGGAACTGCTTGGGAAAACCGGCATCAATGCGGAATACTCACCGGCAAAGTACCGCCTTTCCTCGTATCGAGATTCGCGATCACTCGATTGAAGAATATGGGAATAGAAGTCCTGGTATTGACTCGACATCCGACGGCTCGAAATCGTCTCGACCACCGAAGGCGAAGGTAAGAACCTTTCTTGATTCCCAAGACTGTCGAGAGCCGCTTCAACAGTGTCCAAGTCTCCATGGCCGAAGAGTCGCACCTGGTCCGGAAAAGTCTTCAGAATGCATCTGTGCGGTGGAATATCCGTCGCCACAATTCGGATTCCACACGCACAGCCCTCCAGCAGCGCCATCGGGAGCCCTTCTGAACTGGAAGCAGAGATCAGGATATCCGCCGCTTTCAACAGATCGGGAATATCCTTGCGCTCGCCTAAAAAGACAATGTTGGATGCGCAACCAGCGGCTCGGACGCATTCTGACCTCAGGGGTCCGTCGCCCGCAAAGACTAAGATGGCCCGCTTGGAAAGCCTAGACGCACGGAAGCCGGTTACGACTTCGACGGGCTTCTTACGGCTCGTTAAGGACCCTGTATGCAGCACGATCACAGTGTCGGAAGGCCAGTCGAACTTCGCCCGAATTGCGTGCACCCAATTCAAGTCTGGAGCGGGGCAATACTCGTCGAGTTCAATACCATTGGGGACGACACGGGCCATGACGCCCGACCGCAATGCCGCCAGCGCTACGCTCTCTGAGACGGCAATCACGCCATCGAATCTCTTGAGCGCCGCATACTCGCGCATCGCCATCGTAGTGCCGAGATTGCGACCGAAAGCGAGGCGGTAGTCCTCAAGGAGATTGCAGTGAAGAGTGGAAACGATCGGGCAATCCAGTTTTGCTTTGGCTGCCAGAAGATCTGCTCGCAGCCCATGGGAATGGACAAGGTCTGGCTTGACCTCTGAAACCAAACGTCGCAATTGTCCAGCGCCCAACAGAAATGACCCGGCACGCGACAATCTCATCTGTTTGATGGGAACCCCAAGGGAGCTAAAATTCTCTATGCACGTCTCGGCGGGCTCGGATGAAAGTGTGGAGACTACCGCTCGAAAGCATCGGGGGTTGAGATGACGGATAACACCCCTCAACACGTTAATCGGGCCGCAGCGAGCCAATGTTGAAACAACCGTCAATACCGTCTGTGGCAACTCAGTTCCTCCTCAGGAAGCCGGCTCTGCAAAATGCGGTTCAAACGATGGAAGGCGTTGACCACTCCCTCTTTCGGAGTTCGTGGCATGTCGTTCCACGGACCAGCCCAAGAATGATGAAAAGCAGCACCCCTGTCCTGCTGTTGTCCAACGCGCCCAGCGTAACCCCGCTCAAGAATGTTGTAGCCAGCGTCATGACGGCAAACCGATACGTTTCGTGGTTTTCTGCCGCCGCCTTCCGCGCTAATCCAAATCCCAGCGGATAGATCAGCAGGAGCGCCGCAAATCCCACAAACCCGTACCGGTGAAAGGTCAAGATAAGCTCACTGTCGACGAACTCGGGAAGCAGGGAGCGCGAACCCACCCCTAAGAGAGGTGCGTGCGACCAGGTGTAGTCGGCAAGATACAGATTGCCCAGGCGAGTTGTGATGCTGTCCTCGTCTTTGGTGTCGCCGCTGGCGACTGAGACGATCATGCTTTGCGTAAAGTCGGAAGCATGAGGACTAATCATTGGAAGCAATACCACGGAAGATCCACCTGCCAGGGCAATGAGAACAAGGTTCATCCGCAAGCTCTTGAGCGCGTCCCCGCCTGTCTTTCCCTTGAGAAAGGCATGAAGAATCAGCAGAAGAGGCAAGCTGAAAAGCAGCATCCTGGTTGCAGTGATCAACAAGATGAGAAAGAAGGCTGCAACCGTTACTTTTCTGCGACGGGGGGAGCGAATCAATGGTCCCGTGAACAGGCCCACGCAGGCAACATATCCCAGTTCCGGTGGCGTGTTGAACGTCGCGAACGGTCTCGAAGCCATCATGTCGAGCAGAAGATCAGGGGATTTTTCGGTGAAAGCTGAGAAGAATCCAACGACGATGCCTCCCGGAGTCATTCTGGCAAAGAACATTTCAATGCACGCAATTGCGAGCAGAATGAACGAAGCAGTCGACATGACTCGAATCAGCGTGCGAAGCGCAGTTGCCGGGTTGCTGTCCTGAATAAGCCAGTAGACCAGAAAGAATTTGATCGGGCGAAGGCAGTCAAGATATTCCTTAGCGGTCACCGTAAGGGTATCCGGAGTAGCCAAAGTCGATAGGAGAATCGTTCCAGTTAGAACCAGGCTATAGAGAAACACAACATCCAGCTTCGGAGCCCGCAGGCCCAGCAGATACTTCGCCGTAAGGATTCCGCCAGCGAAGAATACAAGAACATCGTCGATGCGAACCGGGATGTCGCCGGGGAGTCTGACCCTTGGTGTATATAACACTGCAAGCAGAAGGCATAGCAGCCATCTGCGCCACCTGCCAGGTAGCTCTGGCTGAACCGCCCCAGGCAATCGTTGAGTCAATTCCGCAGTCGAATTCTGGTCCATGGATAGAGCGGTCATGCTGTCTCGCCTCCATTCGCCGAAAGTGCGCTCATAGCCAGATATCCCCGGCGGGTATGTGCGAAGATCGTCAATGCGGAAGGCAGTGCGACGCCCGCAGTAGCGGCCAGATAACTAAATGTGATGCCTGTATTGCCCCATCGGGCCGCGGTAAGCACGGCCAGAATAAGAGTGAGCGCGGCCACCGCCAGCGACTGCCGAAGAAAAGGCTCCCGCTTGAAAGAGCGCAACAGTGTCGCCAGACTCTGAACCACGCAGTTGGCACCCGCAGCCAGCAACAGCACAGCAAATAGCCGTGGCGAAACCATGCGCGACGACAATCTCGGGGTCACAACAGTCAGCAGTGCGGCCCCGGCTCCCGCACTGAACGCGATGATGCTGAATATTCCTAGAGATTGCCCCAGGGTGCGACGAAAGAGCCGGTCGAGACCCTGGAAATTGCGCTGCGCGATCATGCGGCCGAAGGGCGTGGCCTTGGTCGTGATCCAGGGCAGCACCAGACTTGTCATGTAGCCGGTGATGCTGAGCGACATTCCCATCTGTCCGGCTTCGGCCGGTCCGCGCAATGCGAAAAGGATGGGGATGAAGATTTGTATCGTGAAGTAGGAGCACATCCAACTGACGGCGATGCGCCATTGGAAGGGCCATATCTCGCGGCTCCAGTGGATGGCCGCTTCGCGCGCCGGATGCCGGAGCAGTCCCCCAAAAAAATGCCGGCGCGTGGCCAGGAAGAAGAGGCCTGCCGCAAGTTGGCCCGCAAGCACCAGGGCCGGCGAGTATAGTCCGCGATGCAGCAGCATGGCAGCCCAGGCCGCGGTCATTCCCACCACCGCCTGGCAAAGGCGCAATGCAGCCACCGCGCGGATTTGCCCGCATCCATCCAGAAAGGAGTAGAAGGGCTGGCACCACAATCCGCCCATCGCTGCCGCAACCGCCAGCAGCCAGGGCCACTGCCATGCCACTTGCGATGCTGCCGACGTGGTGATGCGCGCAAAAAAAAGCATCCCCAGGGGCGCGAGAATCAGACCCATTGCAGCCGCGGCCGCCGTGTACCAGCGGACAGTGAGTTGAAGCGTGGATGCCAGCCGCGCGTGCGCCACGGGATCGCCGCTGACACTGCCATCGGCGTGAATTTCAAGTTGCACGCATTCGTGCGCGGCCAACTGTTGAACAACGAAGGCAAAGCCAAGTTCAAAGACGATTTGCAGCGAGACCAGACTGAGCAGGGTGTAGTAGTAACCCTGTTCGATGGGACTGAGAAATCGCACAATGAGCAGTACAGTTCCCGTGCTGCCTGCGATGCCCACGGCTCGCGCGAGAAACGTATAAGCGACGGCATAATCCATACCCAAAGTCCGCAAGGCCTTCAGAACTCTCACTGCGCTCCTCCAGCACAAACCTCTTCGAGTGCCGCAGCCCATGAGCCCGAGCGGCGGCGAAGACCTCGCAGAATGCCGACCAATTCGGCTGCCTGCGCGATCAGCAAGGCCAGCGGCAGAGCCCCCAGCAAAGCTCCCAGCACAATCCACAGCCGGTACGGCGAGGGGCGATCGGGCGCGGCAGCCGGATCGACAATCTGCACTTGAGAACCCTGCCGCTCCTCGTCCACCCGCGCAGCTTCAAATTGGCGTGTCAGCAAATCTTGCACCATCTCGCGATACTTCACCTCGCGCAGAGCCTTCGAATACTCCAAGCCTGATTCGCTGACCATGCCCTTGGGCACTGCCAGGTCGCCGCCGCGACGATCGTTGTCCACGTCCATGGAAGCTAACTGGCCTTCCATGCCTGACAGCTCCTGCTCGGCGCGTTCGAGGTCCGGATTCTGATCGGCGGCAAATTGACGCATCGCCTGGATCTCGACCTGCTTGGCCGCGACCTGGGCGTGCAAGACGGCCGCCGAGGCGATCATCGCGTGAGCCTGGCCGTCGAGTTCCATCACGCCTGTGCGCTGCTCGGTCGCCTTCATCTCTTCTTCGGCATGTTCGAGTGCATCGCGCGCGCCGCTCAATTGCCGCTCAAAGAAAAGTCTTCGTTGCGAGGCCTCGGTGACCGCAAGAGTCGCCGTGAATCGCCGGTACTCTTCCACCCAGCCATTCGCCAGCTCTGCGGCGCGGCGCGGATCGCGGTCGGTTACTGAAAGGCGGATCAATCCGTCCTTGATTCCGCCATCGACCTTCGTCGCCCGCTCCCAGCTTGTACGGGCCGCTGAGAGGTACCTCCGGTGATAGAGCGCCTGCAGATGGAAGCGCCTTACCATCGCGTTCTCAACGGTACAGCTTTTCAACAGCGCGACATGCAAGTCGTTGGGGTTCTTGATACCTAGGCCACCCGCCGCCGAGGCCATGGCGCCCATACTGCCCAGTTGCGCGATCATCGCCGCGCCCGCAGAGCCGCCTTGTTGTGGGGGCAGAATTGCCGTGGTAGCCGTGTACCGATCGGGCAGCAACAAGGCAATCGACGAGGCTATCGTAGCGATGGCCAGCGCAGTAATCCAGATCATCTTTTTCCGCTTGAACGCCACACGCATTAGGGTCGGAAGGGAGCCGTAGAGCGGCTCGGATGAGTACGCGACCGATTCTTGAATCTCTGTTGGCACGCTGGGACTCCCCTTTGCATTGGGCCGGATTCTCCGCTCGTACTCACATGGACTCTATCGAGTGCTGCGCTGGACATCGCGGAGGTGAAGACTACACCCATCCCAACCGCCTGCCACATTTGGCAGTGATAACCGGTAGAGGGTTGAATGGCCGGGCTAATAGCCGGAAAAACTGCGCTTAGATTACCTGCGAAGGGAGAAGCACAAACAGAAAAGTCGAGATATACGCACGCTCGAAATCGATTGCGGGAAAACACTTTTAGTCCAGTCCAGTTTTGGAACAGAACATCATTCCGCGCGCATTTTTCCTGTCGTACCACAGGTTGATCGTGTGAACAATAGGGCGTCTATGAGAAAACATTCATCCGCCTTCTTGAGCCTTCGCCGCGCATCCCTATTCCTGGCTGCCGGAGCTGCGCTTGTTGCTTTCTGCCCTTCGCAATTGCACGCCCAGTGTTCAGGAGATGACACGTCCGATTCCTACGGTTGTCAACTGCAACAGGCTGCTCCTTTGCCTTCTACGACCGAATCGCCTGCATCGCCGGCTGTGCTGACTGTGCAGGAACAGCCTCACCCGGAAACGGCGAGGGCAGATCGCTCCACGGACGCCTCGGCTGACGATAGCCTTCCCGCGGGCACGAGTTACACAGAGAGAGCACATCGCAATGGGATGAAAGCCGAAGGCCAGCCTTCTCGGCCGTTGCTCACTGAGCCACCCACGGAGTTCCAGCGCTTTGTCGCGGCTTCGACGGGCCGCATGCTGCCAATCTATGGAGCCAGTCTCTTCGCCGCGCGGCCCGCATCCTTTGGCCCTCTCGATCAAGCGCCGGCGCCCGAGGAAATGGTGGTTGGCGCAGGCGACGAACTGCGCATCCGCATCTGGGGGCAAGTTAACTTCAGCGCCAATCTACGGGTCAGCCGCGAGGGCGAGATCTACCTGCCCAAGGCGGGTGCTGTGCACGTTGCCGGTCTTCCGTTCTCCTCGGTCAACGACCACCTGCGCACAGCGCTGCAGCGCGTTTATCGCAACTTCGAGTTGAGCGTCGATATGGGAGAGATTCACTCCATCCAGGTCTATGTAACCGGGCAGGCGCGGCAGCCCGGCGAGTACACAGTGAGTGCCCTCAGCACGCTGGTGGATGCTGTCTTTCAAAGCGGCGGTCCCTCCTCGGCCGGTTCCATGCGCCACGTTCAGTTGAAGCGGAATGGCAAGGTGCTGACAGACTTCGATTTTTACGCACTTCTCGCCAAGGGCGACAAGACCGGCGACGTGCAACTTCAATCGGGCGACGTGCTTTTCATTCCCGCCTCAGGGTCTGAGGTAGCGCTCCTGGGCAGCGTACGTCAGGCCGCCATTTACGAATTGCGCGGCCAGGAGTCGATCGCGGAGATGCTCGATGCGGCAGGCGGAAAAACTGCAATTGCCTCCGGCGGACACATCTCGGTCGAGCGCATTGAGAACCACGCGCAGCGCCGCGCCTTTGAACTGACGACCGATACCGAGGGTCTCGCCACTTTGCTGGCCGACGGCGATATTGTGCGCTTCGATCCGATCGTCTCGAGCTTTCGCGAGACCGTCACGCTCCGCGGATCGCTTGCCAACCCTGGGCATTTCCTCTGGCACGGAGGCATGAAGCTCAGTAATCTCTTGCCTGATCGCGACTCGCTTGTGAACCGTGACTACTGGTGGCGTCGCACGCAACTCGGCCTTCCCGCGCCCGAACTGGCTGGCCCAAGAAGCAAGGGAGAGCCAAGGGATGCGCCGACCGAGAAGCCGGCTGCAGTGCTCAGTCCAGGAGCACAGACTGACTGGAACTTTGCCGTCATCGAGCGCCTTAACCCTGCCACCATGGCCACTGTCCTCATTCCGTTTAACCTGGGCAAGCTTGTGCTGGATCACGATGCGTCGCAGGATCTCGAACTCAAGCCCGGCGATGTTATCACCGTCTTCTCGCAGCAAGACGTCCACCCGCCCATCGACGAACAGACGAAGTATGTGCGGCTCGAAGGGGAGTTTGTCCATGCCGGCATCTACAGCGTTGCTCCTGGAGAGACACTCCGGTCCCTGGTTGCGCGCTCGGGCGGCCTTACCGGCAAGGCGTATCTGTACGGTGCGGAGTTTACCCGGAAGAGCACGCAATTGATCGAGGAGCAGCGCTTGGCCGAATTCGCCGATCGCCTTGAGCATCAGTTATTGCGCAGCTCAATCAAAATGGACACTGTGGCAAACGCGGCTGGCGCGGGAAGCGGCAGTTCGCAGAACGGAAACAAGGATGAGCAGATCTCCTCAGCGAACCGCGAGCTGATTGATCGGTTGCGGCGGCTGCGCCCCACCGGAAGGATCGTGCTCAACCTTAACCCGCGCAGCGCGGGGGAGGACGAGTTGCCCGAAACGCCCCTGGAGGATGGAGACACGTTTCTCGTTCCGTCGATACCCGCCACCGTCCAGGTATTGGGCGCGGTACTCAATCAAAGCGCATTCCTCTATCGCAGCGGTTCCCGTGAAAGCGACTACCTTCGCCTCGCCGGTGGATTGAACCGTGAAGCGGACCGTGGGCAGTCTTTTGTTCTGCGGGCGGACGGATCGGTGAACAGTCATGGCGCGGGCCTCTCGATCTTCTCACCCGGCTTTGACAATTTGCACCTCTACCCCGGCGATACCATCGTTGTGCCGGAGAAGAACATTGGAGCCGGCACCCTGCGCACATTCATGGCATGGTCGCAGATACTCTCTCAGCTTGGCCTGGGAGCCGCCGCGATCAACGTGCTGAAGTAGAGATCGGCGCTAGACCTCTTTCTCAAAGAATCATTTTTGATCTGTAAGGTTCACGCCAACTCCCCTCAGAACGAGGGGGCGGCGTGGATCGCCGGTGCGCTTGGCGCACAGTTCCAACTCCACCTCATACATCGTGCTTAAGTGCTATCTCAAAGGAAATCACGCATCGGATTTCGATAATGGAACTCTTCCCGATTGAGTCGCCCGCTCCTTCCTATATCTCTCCGTCGACCTCCTATCCACACCAGATTCGAGCGATGATTCAAGTGAAATCGCACCTGCGGATGAGTGATTCAAACGCCTGGTTGCCAGTTCCGTTCGACAGCTAAGCGAATTGGCCATGCACCGCCCGGTTTTGCCAACGCTCTGAATCCTGATCATCTCTTCGAGGTAGCCTTCATGCAAGTTTTCAGTCTTACGCCTGAGTCGAGCGCCGTCTCTGCTCCGGTCATCTCAATTACCGCAATTCCGTCCATGCTTCAGAACGCACCCGTACGTGACGCGCGAATCCACAATCCCACGGCCAGCAGGTGGAGCCTGTCGCTATCCAAGCGGATGCTTGATCTTTCGGTTGCTCTCCTGGTTCTTGCTGTCTTTGGCCTTCCAATGCTCGCGGTTGCCTTATGCGTTCGTCTTTCTTCACCTGGGCCTGCCTTCTTTCCCCAGCAGCGCGTTGGCCGGGGCGGGCGTCTCTTTCGCATCTACAAATTTCGCAGCATGACCTTTAACTCAGGGCCTGCCGGCCCCGGCCTCACCAGGAACGGCGATCGCCGCATTACCGCCATTGGTCGCCGGCTGCGCCAGCTCAAAATCGATGAGCTCCCGCAGTTCTATAACATCCTTCTTGGAGAGATGAGCCTTGTCGGTCCTCGGCCCAAGCTGCCGCAGTATGCGGGCATCGTCAACATGCCCTATCGACCCTGCATCACCGGCGCGGCTACGCTCGTCTTTCGACGCGAAGAGGAGATCCTTCGCGATATTCATCCGAGCCATCTGGATGCTTTTTACGCTCGGCACATCCGTCCGCTCAAGGCGCGCATCGATGTCCGCTATATGTGCCGGGCATCTTTTTGGAGCGATATGCGTCTAATCGGCGCTACGTTTCTGGCGTGCCTTGAACCCGCACGAACTCCAGGCGTTCTTCGCAATGTCTCCTCAATCAATCTGGCCTTCCCGATCCATTCAGCGCGCAAAGCCAGCGCAACAGAATCTTTCGAAACAGCTAACTGAGGTCTCTTCGTATATCGAGACTTGAGCCGTCTTATCGAAGCAGGACTATGGGTGGCGGTAAACGTCGTAGCCGTCCAGTTTGCGGTAGGGCTGAAACACCTGCTGAAGTGCTTCGAGCGCGGCTTCGCGTTGCGGCGTGGGATCTTCCTTGATCTGCAAATTGCGCTTCACAATCAGCCACCGAATCCTGCGTTCGTGCGCATCTTCAACAAGCTGTGCAGGCGAGAGTGGATCGGTGGCTTTGTCGAAGAGCAGAACAGGAAACTGCGGGATGCGGCCAGTGACAAAATAGAACGGGTCTTCGCCGGGAATGAGAATCAGCCCGTCTGAAACAGGAATCTCTTTGTTGGCGAAGCGCAGTAACTCTTCAAATTCAGGCAGAAATGACCCTGAGACAGCCATGCCGCACTGCGCGGGCGCTGCCGAATGCATAACAGGGCCATCGAGGTTCGCGTAAGATAGCCGCTCTTCACTGGCCATATAGAGGCCACCGCAAACAGCGAACGTTGCCGCGATAACTGCTGCCATAACCGGCGCAACGAACAAGGTCCGATGCAGAGTCTTTTTGGCTTTGCCTGCTTGCTCGATCGAAGCCACTAAGACAATCATCTCGGCGATGAGAAGCATGAGCAACGGCCAGATGGCATAAGTCGATCCCCATAACTGCTGCGAGAGCAGTGTCCCGTTGATGGTGACCAGCAGGATGGCGGGCAGCAAGGCATGCAGGCTCAGGCAGCGGAATAATCTCCAGAGTGTGAGTGCCGCAGCGAGAACCAGAAGCAGTGGCCATAGAGCAAGCAGACTGCTAGCGCGGTCATCGGCATCCGCAGAGAGAAAAAGACCGACCAGCGTCCAGAGAAACGGAGCGGCCAACAATCCCAGCGCGACGAGACGTACCCTCCGCGTTTTGGCGAAGCGGCTTCGTAGAAGCAAGAGTGCCCCCACAACCGCCGGAAGCCACCAGAGCAGCGATGGTTCCGCATAGACGCCGATCATATCTGCAAAGCCCGGCAACCGGCGCTGGGCTGCAAACCGGATAGTCCACTGAATGTAGTTGCCCATACCGCAGGTGAAGTGCAAGAGCAGGCCTGCGGCAAGCAGCGTTGTAACTGAACCGGCAAAAACAGCGACCAACTCGGCGCTGCTCTGCGCAACCAGTCTGCGCCGCGCCCGCCTCACAATCAAGAGCAACAGAATGAGAGTGAACGCGGCCGCGAGAAGAGGGAGGCCAATATTTTGTTTAAAGAAGAGCGGCAGCGGAATCGCCGCTCCTGCGATGAATGACTGCAAGAGCGCCTTGGCGTCACTCGATTGTGCACCGTCGAAATTGGCTGCCAGCCTTTGAAGAAGCAAGATGACGAAAAGTATGCAGAAGACGCAGTCACAGTCGTAAGAGGGGAACGGCAGGATGCTGTAGATACCCAGCACAGTCAGCGGCGCGGCGAGCAGAAGGGAAATAGCCCAGTATCCAGGCAGCCGGTCTCGCAGTGTGTGAAGCGCAATCCGCCAAGTCAGCACCGTGCCCAGTCCGCCTACGATTGCCGCGTAGAGAACGTGGTGGAAGTAGACCCTCCCGGCGAGACGAATCATGGCGGCCTGAATCAGGAAGGTAAGCGGGGCATGAGCCAGCGGAAAATCGCGATACGGCATCTGTCCCAGAGCGATGCGAACGCTCGTGTCCAGCGTGTAGCTTGCATCCCATAGGATGGTGAGGTGCGCGTTCTGCCAAAGAGTCACCGCCGCGGTGGCGAGAAAAAGAGCGGCGGCGGCAATGAAATCGCGCAAGCTCCAGCGGGCCTTTGGCAACGGCAGTTTCAGTTCGGCCGACTTGGACGTGCGCATGGTCTCTAACTCGCGGGAAAGGCGTTCGTTGTCTCGGGATTAGTTTATCCTTCGGGCTGTAGATTATGTCAGAGCGCGACTTTAGAGGCTGCGGAAAAACTCGATGCGGAGGGAGGCGGGACTTTCAACCCCCGCAAAAAAGCCAGCAAAATGAGTGTCGGCTTTAGCCCCAGAGAGACGTTTTCTGCCTCGATAACCGAAAATTCCGAGTTTTTTCACAGTCTGTTTAGTCGTGCCGAAAGAGCAGCAAAATCATGCAGGGCTTTAGCCCCTGCGATTTTTTGTTTTCACCTATTTGAAATTCCGCAGTGGCTATAGCCGAAATCAAAATTGGCAGATGCGGCGCGACTGAAGTCGTGCCCTGACACAAGCGACAGCCTGTAGGCAATTTTGCAAGAGGCACGATGTCTACAGGTTTGAACACTGCGCAGAAACGGAGGCGCTATGAAGACACGAGTGAACAAATCCGGCGGCGGCTGAAGAAAGATCGTCAGATGACGGTCATCAGTATGCGCATTCCCGAAAATGTAATCGAGGACCTCAAAGAGATCGCACCGTCGCTCGGCTTCTCCGTCTATCAACCGCTTATCCATTGGCCTCGCCCTAAAAACTGTAGGACACCTGTAAGGCGCCCCGTCCGTTATAAACCGGGTCAACTTGGGCGTGTCTTATCGCGACCGGATGGCTGACTGACGCTTGTCTTACGGTCGCAAGACCTTTGTCGGATTGGTGCAAGACGCCCTGTAAGACGGCGTAAGACAATGCATCGCCCTATCCCCTGGCCTCTTCTCTCTGCCCGAACATCAGCCCCAAATGAATCGTTTGAACATGATTCCAAATTCCGTGAGAAATCGCGTCCCTGCGGCTCCAGAAGCTGCGGAAAGCTGGTCGGAGCTGGAAACTTAACTTCAAGCCTACGGCTGCCACAATTCAACGCGGTTGCCTTCCGGGTCCCAGATCCAGGCAAATCGGCCGTAGTCGTGTTCTTCGCGATGGGGATCGACGCGCACCCCGGCGGCAACCAGCGCGGCTAGCAATTGGTCAAGATCGTCCACACGGAAGATGACCATTACGGTCTGCGGCCCATCGCCGAATTAGGCTGAGTCTTGGGGAAAGTGGGAGAAAACGGTCACCCCAGCCGAGTCCGGACCGTCGAAGATCAGCGAAGCGGCCTCACCCGTCTTGAAGCCAAGATAGGAAGCGTACTAGGCTGAGAGTGCCGGTGGGTCTAGCGCCTTCAAGAAAACGCCGCCTACGCCGACCGCTTTGGCCATAGATCTGCTACTCCTCTTTGCGAATGATCTCCTCGAGTTTCGGTTTGTGTTTCGCGTCGCGGCCGGTGCGCGGCTCGGAGTCGATCATGCGGACCGGCTTGGGCTGGCCCACCCGCTCCCTTGCGTTGGCCTTGACCGCCTTGGTTGCAGAAAATTTTCCTGGCTTGCGTTTCGTCATGGCTCCTGCTTGCGTTCTTCGTCTTAAGGGTTAGTATGGAGTAGATTCTGTCGGAGCGAAAGCCCTCCGCGGTTTCGTGTGAGAGGGTCTGTCGCCGGTTGAGATTTCGATTCACGGCGTCAGATTTTCGTCATAGGGATGGAGAACATGGAAGAGCGGGATTTTTTCAATGAAACGACCGAACAGAGAACTCACACACTGACCTGCCCCAAGTGCGGCCAGGAAGGCGAATATAAGGTCACGTGGGTGGTGAGGCGGAAACGGGCACAACTGCCACGCGGCGCCGACGAACGTGACCGCGCCAAATTCGCCAAAGCGCAGTCTTATATGGTCCGGCGCGATGAGAAGCTGGGCTGCGTCAATATGCGCTGCCGCAAACCATTCGAGATCAGTTCGCTGCAATCGGTTGCGTTTATCAACGATTAAAGCCCGACGCGGCGGCGGGTGGTCGGCATTTGGGTCAGCTTCGAGTTTTGCCCTCCCGCCGAGGGGCGATAAAGCCTGTGAGGCTTTCAGGAGTCGACCCGCTCCGGCTCCCATTGGTCTTTGAAGTCGCGGTCGATTTTATCCTCGCGATCTTCCCGTTCTTCCAGTTCGCGGCGCTTTTCGCGTTCTTCGCGCTCCTCACGGCCATCAGCCATAGCGCCCCCTCTCTCTCCATAGTGTAAGAGAATTCCGGCGGCGGAACGCTAACTGTACGTTCGCGGTTACTCTGTGGCGCTTCCGAGTGACTCGACGATTTATCGCGAATTGAGAAACACTCCATGCGACAAGGGCGTTTTCGGGGACCTATCCTGACGGTGAGTTCTCGAATCGCTTGTGGCGTGTAAGCACAGCCGAGATTCCACAACGCCGACGACGGGTAAACAGAGGCCGGCTTCCCTCACCAATCCAATTGCTGTCCGACGTTGCTGCATGGGCCGCTCTACCAGAGACGTATTTTTCGACTAAGCAGTCAAGGAGCGTCTCCAGAGCAAGTCGCCCCAGAATACGGAAACCAGGTAGAGGGCGGAGGCTACGGCCAAGACCCAGAGTCCCATCCTTGCCGCTCCGATTCCAGCGAATCCACCCAAGAGAACCTGTGCTACCCCGAAGCGTGGATCTCCTCCGACGAAACGCCATCTACGCTGGTTCGCCCGCTGCCTCAGCG
>CAYVMS010000036.1:0-19657 GCA_964452615.1 uncultured Occallatibacter sp. | reverse complement strand
CGACCGCTGCCGCAAGATCGACCTCGGCAAGTGGGCCATGGGCGTCTACAAGATCAGTTCGCCCATCCTTGACCCCGAAGTCCTCGAAGACCTCGGCGGCCTTAGCAGCGACAACGGGGACGGCGATGACTACTGACGCCCCCGGCCAGAAAAAGACACTCTGGGCATGGACCATCGCCACATTCTTCGGCGCAGGCCTGGGCAAGCCCGGCCCTGGCACCTGGGGCTCGGTTAGCGCACTCCTTGTCTGGGCTGCCTTCGCATGGGGCCTCCACCCCGCCTCGCAGACGCTGCTCCTCGCTCTGCTAGCCGCCATTGCCCTGTCGCTTCTCCTCGGAATACCCGCCTCCACCATAGTCGCCCGCGAATCAGGCCGCCACGACCCGCAATTCGTAGTCATCGACGAAGTCGCCGGCCAGTGGATCGCCCTCATCGGCAGCCGCGCCGACTGGCGTCATGCCCTCATCGCCCTCGTCCTCTTCCGCCTCTTCGACATCACCAAGCCCTTCCCTGTTCGCCAGCTTGAAAAGCTCCCCGACGGTTGGGGCATCGTACTCGATGATGTGGGTGCCGGGTTGTATGCTTTGGGTGTAGCATCGCTTTTGCATCTGTGGATATAGGACAGGCCATGCCCCAAGTCAGCACACAATCCGCCCCCCTGGATCTGACTGCCCCGCGCATCGACGACATCCTCCCCGCCGCCGCGCTTCCGGGGGGCGAGATCGAGCTGACAGGCGCGAATCTCGGCCCACTGCCCGCCGGCCTGCCCACGGTTCTGGTCGACGGCTTCCCTGCCCACATCCTCATGAGCCGCCCCACGCGCCTCGCCGTCCGCGTTCCAGAGCCAGCCGCCACAGGCATGGTCGAGGTCCGTAACCCCGCCGGCCCCAGCAACGCCGCACCCCTGCGCGTGGCCCGGGAACTCTCCGACGGCCTGCACCCGGTCACCAACCCAGCCGTCAGCCGGTCGGGCATGATCTACGCCACCATTTCCGGCCAGCGCGGCAAGCAAACCCCAGTTTCGGTCGTCCGTGTCAGCCCCGACGGCCGCGGAACCCCCTTCGTTACCGGCATCCTTAACGCTACTGGCCTGGCCTTCAACCCTGACGGAGACCTCTTCGTCACCTCGCGCGCCGAGGGCAACGTCTACCGCATCGACGAGGTCGGCGAGTCCACCCTCTACGCCGAGGGCATGGGTGTAGCCACCGGCGCGGCCTTCGACGCCGAGGGTAATCTCTTCGTCGGCGACCGCAGCGGCACAATCTTCAAGATCAACCCCGACCGCCAGATCTTCGTCCACGCCACGCTGGAACCAAGCCCCGCGGCTTATCACCTCGCCGTCAACGCCGCTGGAACCCTCTTCGTCACAGGCCCCACTCTCTCCTCCAACGACGCCATCTGGGCCATCGAGCCCAACGGAGAAACCCGCGCCTGGTATCGCGGCCTGGGCCGCCCGCAGGGTCTGGCCTTGGATCGCGATGGCAACATCTACCTGGCCGCCTGCCTCCACGGCCAACGAGGCGTGGTGCGAGTCACCCCGCAAGGCGAAGCCGCCCTGGCGCTCTCGGGTGCCAATATCGTCGGCGTTGCCTTCTCACCCCTCGGCACCACCATCATCGCGACCAACGAAGCCGTCTACGAAGTGGACCTGGGAGTCGAAGGATTGAGTCTCTTCTAAGTAATTATCCATAAATTGCAAGTGGAATCCATCCGGCGCGACGGGGATTGAACAGTTCGCGCCCAGGGCTATGAGCAGCAAGGTCACAGGCATCAGAGTAACTCCCTGTTTAAGTTCCTGGCGCTCAAAGGATTAGTCATCATTGTGAAAGTGAAAGCAACCTGGGGCATTCCGGCGGCGTCTAACTCGTACATGGCTAGAAAACACAAATGCTTATGGGCAATGTCCGGGGAGAGATTGTCGACAATTATCCCCTCACGGTTTCCGCTTTGCAAAGTGCAGTATTAGCAAGGAAATATCCAGTCGACTGCTCTATGCCACATATCAATCCGAGATTGGGTGATCATGTATTGCGACTCAAAGTTCTTGCGATGCATCGCGTTGCTGCTAGGAGTGTTTCTAACGGCGGGGGAGTGGCGTGGGCAAGCACAAGAGCAGATCCAGATCGATGCGCAGGCGCAAACAACGCCATTTCCACACTTCTGGGAAGAGATGTTCGGCTCCGGGCGTGCGATTCTTTCGCTGCGCGAGAGTTATCGCGGAGACTTACGGGCCATCAAACAAGTCGCCGATATTCGCTACATTCGATTTCATGCAATTCTTCATGATGAGCTTGGTGTATACAACGAAGATGAGCACGGCGATCCCGTCTATAACTTTTCTTATGTTGACCAGGTGTATGATGGGCTGCTGAAGAATGGCGTTAAGCCCTTTGTCGAAATCAGCTTTATGCCCAAGAAGCTGGCCTTTAATCCAGATGCATTGCATCCGTTCTGGTACAAGCCGAATGTTTCGCCGCCGAAAAGCATGGAGCGCTGGGACGAATTGGTCAAGCACTTCGCACAGCATCTCGTAGATCGCTACGGCATTGACGAAGTGTCCATGTGGTACTTCGAAGTGTGGAACGAGCCTAACATTGACTTCTGGAATGGTATCCCGCGGCAGCGATCTTACTTTGAGTTGTACGCACACACGGCGCGAGATTTGAAAAGCATTAGCCCGCGACTGCGCGTCGGTGGACCGGCCACTGCGGCAGCAGCGTGGATCGGCGATTTTCTTAAATTTACAACGGATAATAAGATCCCTGTCGACTTCGTCTCAACACATAGTTATGCTGACGATACCGTTGAGGATCTATTCGGGACGACTGATGATGTTCCCATGGACGAGCGCGTCTGCCGAGCCGCAAAGAAGGTCAATAGTGAGATCAAGGAATCCGCAAAGCCCGATCTTCCGCTCATCTGGTCGGAGTGGAACGTGCAGGGAATGATGGATGCGCGCGATACAACCTTCGTTGGGCCTGCGCTTGCGAACACTCTTCGTCAATGCGATGGACTGATGATCATCCTTTCATTTTGGACTTTCTCCGATGTATTCGAGGAAGGTGGGCCCATTGCGAAGCCTTTTGAAGATATGTTTGGATTGCGCGCCAAAGGGGGTATTAACAAGCCAAGCTATTACGCGTATGGACTGTTGCATCAACTGGGTGACAGACGGATAGCGAGTGCGTCTAATGATGTTATTGTTTCGAAAAGCGCGAATGGCGAACTGGAAATTGCAGCGTGGAATCTCGTCGATCCAGGCCAGCGCGGAAACACACGAACTCTCAGCCTGACTTTTGTCCATCTTTCTCCGGACTCGCGCGTGACCATAGAGCGAGTTGACGCAGATCACGGAAACGTGTTGAAGCAGTACGAGGCCATGGGAAAGCCACTCGATCCAACGCCAGATCAGGTTGAAGAACTGAATCGAGAAACAGCACTTCCTGCTCCTGAAGAAAAGAAACTTAAGGAAGGAAGGCTGGAACTGACCATGACTCCGAATTCTCTCGCGCTTATAAAAATTCAACCATGACCGAGAGCGTGATTCCACGTTACTCTTGCAGTCTCACTCTCAATACAGATTTCCCGACCGGCATTTCGTGGAGCAGGATTTCAGTGGCTTGAACCAGAGGATTGGCGTGGAACCATCGTTGTACGATGTTGCCATGGAGCAGATTCAGAACCGCGAGCAATGACATCCCCTGGTGATGTGCCATCCATTCACGAACAAGAACAGCTTTGCCAGGCGAGGCGGCGTAATCGGCAGCCTCGTAGAAGCCGAAAGGCCCGACCCATTCAACTGAATCCATGCGACGCAGATTTTGGAGCGCCGCAAGAGAATCGACCCCAAGGGCTAGGAATGTAGAGTATGGCGAGACGACAGGGCCCGCGGTCGCTTCGGCAGATATGGCGATCTCTGGCACGCCGTAAGCCTGGTAGTGGTAATGGCCGGAGTCGTCTTTGTTCGAGGCGCCGGATTCGGAGATGCCCCAAGGGATGCCGTTATGCGAACGGGCAAAGGCACGCTGCACCTCAACGCAGGCAGCAAGAGTTCGCGACATGAGAGTGTCGGGGTAACTGCGCATCCATAGCGCGGGCATCAGGTATTCGAATATAGTCCCCGTCCAGGAAGTAAGTAGGAACCATCCGAAGGCGCGCGTGTGCTCGCGGCCCAGCTTGAACCAGCTTCGTTGAGGAATCTCGTCTCGCGCGATGGCGATGAATGTGGCTATGCGCGCCTCAGAGGCAATCATGTCATAGCAGGCTTCATGGAGCTTTTTTGCGCGTACGTCATAACCGATAGAGAGTATCTGGCGGCCGGGGTCGGCGAGAAAGGTAAATTCCGTTTCCTCCGCCAATCGCTCGGTTTGCTGTGCGATGGTGCGAAGGTCGGCGTTAAGCGCGCGCAGGTTTTGAGCTGCTGTGAGCAGAGAGACTTGAAGTTGCTCGCCTGGAGCGAGCAGACGCGGGTTCTTGGTGAGCGTAGGCCAAACATGGACCAAACGTGCACTCAACTGCTCACAGACCTGGACCGCCTCGTCGATAGAGGGCGTGTCGTTTTCCTGTTTGGGGTCGAGTTCCAGTAATTCGCGGAGAGACGAGTATTCGGGAAGTTGCCAGGGCATGTAGTTGCGGAACAAAGTGAGGATCGTATCGACACGATGCTGCGTCTCGTTTAGCCACCATGCGTCGTCGTTTGTGGTCGTATGAGTGGATGAGTCTGCTGCAAGTGCCGGGGATGCAGCATGAAGCCAGGCGACCCACTCCGCGAGATTTGCAGTAAGGCCAGGGAAGAAGAGTTTGGTGCGTCGAGCTTGCAAACTGCTTTCAAGTTGCATCAATTGCCAGTGTGCACGGAGGCCGGCAAACAGTTGGCGAGGAAGAAGAGGCTTGCGAATGAGTTCCAGCGCTCCGGTATGGAGCGTATAGAGAGAAGCCACAAAGTTACCGCTATCGACCGAAGAGACAAAGGGCGCATTGCTGAGCGGTGCAAGCGTTTGTGTGTCGTACCAATTGAAGAGATGGCCTCGATACTTTTCGAGTCGAGCAATAGTAGCGAGAGTGTGATTAGTGAGAGCTACAAACTCGGGCACAGTTAGGAACCCGAACGCGCAGGCTGCCTGACGGGCATTGAGCAAAAGACCAAGGTTTGTGGGTGAGACGCGGGCGGCTTCAAAAAAGCCGTCTTCCTCAACGTTGTCGGGGATAAGGTAATTGTGGCTCTCTCCGCCAAACTGGGCGAAGTAGCGCCAGATGCGCAATGCATGATCCAACAGAAAAGCCTTGTCTCCTGAATTAAGACGTTCGTGTTGCTCGCGCAGCGGCGCGTTGAGCCAAACAGTTACGATTGGGGCAAGTGCCCACAGCAGCAGGATGGGCGCAGCCACTAAAAGGGCATGTTGATAGCGTGGGTTAACGAGATAGACCAGAATAGCCACGGCAATTGAAACAAGCGGAGTAAGGATAAGATAACGGTCTATCGGAGAATGGCCGGTGGAATGGTTTTCAGCTTGAGCCGCGGTCTCCCACTCCAGCAAACGCTGGCCGGTAATGAAACGTCGAACGAGCGCGCGAACGATCGCATCAAGACAGAGCAGCGCCTGATGGGGTAGGAAGACGAGATTGAGCAAGGCCATGAGAGCCGCATTCCAAATCCCGGAGAGCGCTTCGCCGGCGCTGCCTTTGGGTCCCCCGGCGAGCGCGCGGCCGAGACCAAAGCTGCTTTGAACGATAGTAGCGAAGAGGAGAAGGAAAAGCGGGACGAGTGTCCAGTAAAGGGGGCCACCGGGAAGGCCGAGCCAGCCCGCCACAAAAACAATGAAGGTGAATAGTTCGACGAGGGAGCGGCGCAGATTGTCGAATATCTTCCAGCGGGACACCTCCGAGATCGGGTTTGGTACCTGATGTCCTGACTCCTCGGGAACCAGGGAAAACATCCATTGCGCAATCTGCCAATCGCCGCGGACCCAGCGGTGCTTACGGCGGCTGTATGCGTTCCAATGCGAGGGATAATCGTCAATGAGCTCTATATCGGAGGCTAGTCCTGCGCGGGCATAGGCACCCTCAATAAGATCGTGGCTCAGCAAGGCATTGCGCGGGAAGCGATGGTTGAGCACTGCGTGAAGCGTTGCAACTTCGTAAATGCCCTTGCCAGTAAATATCCCTTCTCCGTAAAGGTCCTGGTAGGCATCGGAGATGGCATGCGTGTAGATGTCAAAACCGCTCTGTCCAGAGTAGATTGCGGCCAGTCGGGAGCGCGAGGCGGAGCGCACGCTGACACCAATCCGCGGCTGCAGAATTCCGTATCCATCGGTTACGATTCTCAACTTAGGGTGAATGACCGCCTGATGCAAAGGGTGAGCGATGGCGCCGATCAAGAGTGCCGCAGTGCCGCGAGGCAGTTGTGTGTCGGAGTCGAGGGTAAGCACGTAGCGGATTTGATTGAGTGCTTCGAGGCGTCCAGCTTTGATGGGGAACGCATCGAACTCGCCCATAAGAAGCTTATTGAGGTCAAGAAGTTTACCGCGCTTGCGCTCCCAGCCCATCCAAACACCCTGATGTCTGTTAAAGATGCGATGGCGATGGAGAAGGATGAAGCTGCCGTTTCGCAGTGAGCCGTATTTAGTATTGAGATCGTCAATGAGGCGAACGGCTAGCTCGACGAGAGGATGAGAGTCGTTCGCATGTGGCTTGCTTACTGCGTCAGGAAGATCTGTGAGCAGGGCAAAGTGTAAGCGTGGGTCGCGGTTGGCGAGAAAGCGTACCTCTAGATCGTTAACCAGACCACGCACCTGCGCTTCATTCACTAGCAACGAGGGCACGGCGACCACTGTTGTGCACTCGGCTGGAATGCCCTTGCTGAAGTCAAGTTTTGGCAAGGGATAGGGGTCGAAGAAAGCGGTAATGAAATGATTAACCAGTTCAACCGCGCATTGCATGACGGGAAGAACGAGCAGAAGGGCAGCGATCAGGAACTCCACCAGTGTGAGACGCGGCAGAGGAAGAACAACCAGCACACCAATAAAGAGAACGGTGAGGAGTTCGATGGCGGTGATATAAAAATAGTCAGCTTGGTTGCGAATGAACGTGCGCGCCCGCTCGATGTACGGAGGCATAAAACCAACGCGTGAGGCAAGTTGGGGAAATCCTTTCTCGATGAGATAGTAGCCTATGTGCACGCGCCGTCGCTGAATTCGCGGGTCATCGGAGGGTTTTAGGGTGCCTTCCCGCGCAAGGTCGATGACCGCTTGGGCAACCTCGGATTCGCCGCAATCGGAGTGGCGGGCGACAAATGCGACGCGCTTGCGATAGAGTTCGCGGCTGTCGAAGTCCATCGACTCATAGGTCTGCGCTGGGTCCATTCGGAGCGTGGCATCGAAGACAATGAGTGGCTCAATGAAAAAGGGCCAGTCGGTAAGACTGACGGAGCGGATGCTTTTGAGGCGAAGGGAGACTGGAGGGATGGAGGCAGAGTTTGAGGACCGGAGCATTGTCCAGACCTCGTCCAACAATATTTCAAGCAGGACAAACCGAAGGAATGAAGAGATATTCCACAATTCATCCAGAAAAAGCGGCTCATGCACTTGCACGGCGCGGATGAAATCCTTAAAGGTCTGTGCCGAGAAGTTACCGTTGACGGTGCGAAGGTAAAGGGAAGCGAGAGCCGCGACGCGCGGTTCGTCTTGTTGCTTAGGGAGAACGAGTCGCGGAAGGCGAGCCACGACCCGAGGCATATCCGCGACAGCAGTGATGGTCGAACGCAGGAGGCGAGAGCTTGCCCGCAGCTCGGCAAATGCAGAGCGCCGGTCCTCTGCCATTGTTGTTAATGAGGCAAGATTCTGCTCCAGCAGCTTGAGGCCGCAGCGGGCAGCGAGAACCCGCACAGGGAACGTGCCTCGAGTGCTAGGCCGGTGAACGACATCCCACGATTCAATAACATGCAGAGGCTCGAGCATCTCGCTAACAAGCGGCTGCTGGTCGTCCGGAATGGTTGCGGTGTCGGTCATCGGCTCTCACCGGTAACTGGAGGCCTGCATTTCAAACATGGCAGCATAGCGCCCACCGAGTGCGATTAGTTGTGAATGACTGCCCTCTTCCACGAGTCGACCGGCTTCCAGTACGACGATGCGATCGGCCATGCGAACGGTCGAAAAGCGGTGAGAGATCAGCAGAGCCATCTTTCCATGGGTTAATTCAGCGAAGCGCTGGAAGACTTCGAACTCACTCCGCGCGTCAAGCGCGGCGGTTGGTTCATCGAGTATGAGCAACTGCGCATCGCGCAGATAGGCGCGGGCCAGTGCGAGCTTCTGCCATTCGCCGCCTGATAGGTCCACGCCACCGTCAAAGCGGCGACCGAGCATCTGATCGTATCCTCCTTGTAATTTGGCGATCACCTCGGAAGCCAGACTTTTTTGGGCGGCGTATTCAATGGCATCGACAGTGTGCGGCACTTCCACGCGACCAACAGCGATGTTTTCACGTGCCGTCATTTCGTAACGCATGAAATCCTGAAAGATAACTCCGATCTCCGAGTGAAGATCGGCCAGATCGTACTCGCGCAGATCGACCCCATCGAGTAGAATCTCGCCTTCGGTTGGATCGTAGAGACGAGTAATCAATTTGACAATTGTTGTCTTCCCCTGGCCGTTTTCACCGATCAGAGCCACACGTTCCCCTGAAAACAGAGTGAAGTTGAAGTTGTTGAGGATAGGTCTGCTGGCGCCGGGATAGACAAACGAAACATTGCGAAATTCAAAACCGCGCACGATAGGGCGCGGCGCAGGCAAACCGCTGACCTTGGACTCGACGTGCGGCTTCATTTCAAAGAAGGCCAAAAGGTCGGTCAGAAAGAGCGCCTGGTCGGCCACCCCAGAGGCGGTTGAAAAGGCCAGTTGAATGTTGCTCGTTGCTTGCATGATGGCAGTTGTGATGAGCGCGAGATCGCCGATGCTATATTGACCTTGAATGGTGCGGTAGATGCTATAGGCATAGGCTCCGTAGTAGCCCAGTTGACCGACAACGGCCAACAGACCTCCCCAGAAAAGACGACGCCTGTTAAGTGCGACATTTTCCTCGTAGATTCCTTGCGACAGAGCGGTGAAGCGTTCGGTCAAATAGCCGCTGAGATTGAAGAGTTTGAGTTCTTTGGCCGCCTCTTTGCTGCCGCCCACTTGGCGTAAGTAATCCATCTGGCGACGTACGGGAGTTTGGCGAAAGTTCTTGGCATAAGTAAGAAACGCGAAATGGCTTTCACCCAGAAAAGCGGGAAGGATGCCAGCCACGAGCAAAAACAGCAGAAACGGAGAGTAGCGAATCAGTACGGCAGAGAACGCAATCGCGGTGACTGTCTGTTGGATTAGCCGGCCCATCTGCTGAATCATGGCCAACCGGTCAGTGGCCTGCACGCGGGCGCGCTCCAGACGATCGTAGAAGATCGGATCTTCGTATACGGTAAGGTCGAGTGATGCGGCCTTGCGCATCACTTCAACGCTGACATGATGGGTATATCGGTCGGCAAGCAGGTTATCGAAGTAATCGACAGCGCGCGAGAGAATTCCTGTAAGTACGGCGAGCGCCAACTCCCCACCAACTAGCCACCAGAAGTGCTGAGGTAGTGGCTGCTGCATGCGAATTCGGTTGACCCCGTCAATGATGAAGCGGGCAATAATGCCAATGCCCACAGGCAAGAATGCGCCAACAACGCGGATGGCAATGTTCCAGAAGACGACCGCGGGGCCAGACTCCCATACGAAGTGGAGAACCGGCGGCACGTTCTTGAGCGCGCCGATGCGGTCGCTCCAGGCGTTACCGGGGTGCCGTGACTGATCGGATTGCTTCTCGTTGGGCTCGCCAGCGGGATTTCCGTCTTGCTTGGTCGAGGACATATCTTCCCTTAGCTCCGGTCGAGTAAGGTTGGTGGGCGGCACCGGCGCAATTTGCGCTAAATTCCTAACCAAGGCGTTTGCGACGCTCTGCGAGGAAGTGGGTCTTGCATCACTGTTCTTCTATTGCGATGCGCCGATCTCCCGAATCGTTGTTTGGCCTCATTCAAAAAGGCTTACCATCCCGACCGATCAAGCGACGGTACAGTCTGGAAACATCGATGACCTACAAGCGGGTTTGATGTTTGAACGAAATCTGGAGCCGCTAGCTAGTCGGGGGCTACAGCCGGTCTCATAAATGGCCTAGGACCGGGGTTCTAGTAGGACTTGAAGCCTGCATTGACCATGCCACGCTGGGCTTCGGGGTTCTTCATGAAAGTATCCCACACAAACCCACTTCGCGCATTCTCGGCCATGAGCATCGTTATGCCCGTATCGATACCAACAACATCCGTGTCGTACCAGCCCGTCAACGGGTTGAAGGCATCAACAAAACCATAACGACACCAGGCCTTGGGGTAGTGATCATGAATAGTTCTCAGTACCCGCATGGTCGCGTCGGGCAAAAACGGCAACGAGCCCCCTGTCGCGGCGGGCACTACCGTTCCATCGATTGGTCCCATGGCCGGCGGCCCCCCCCAAGCTACATATCCATTCTGCGAATCCGACGCAGTGATACCCCAGAGCGCGTCACTGTAGTCTGAAAACTGCTCGTTTAGTTCCACGCAAAAGCGGCGATGAACATCGGTCGCAATCATGGAATTGTGGAAGTAGTCGGCGTAGCGGTCCTTCTTGCCTCGGAAGTTAAACCACGCCTGGGAATACTGATGGACAAAAAGAGGCGCAAACGAGCCGATATAGCGCAGCCCGTCGTATTCAAACACTGTTCGCTTCCATGCGAACCATGTTTCGCTGTCTAAAGGATGCGAGGACGATCCCATCCCCAGCAGGTAGATCATCATCAACTCGCTGTAGAGATCCCACCTGGAGGGAATAAAACCCAATTCAGGTGTCCAACCATGCGAGAGCAGGGAGGTGTCTTCAGAGACCCAGGTCCAGTCGACGCGATCGAAGATTGCGTGAGCCAACTCCGCGATCATATCGTCATGAAAATGCTGACGGCAAGTTAGAACACCGCAGAGCAGCAAGGCAGTATCGACAGAAGAGACCTCAGAGTCCCAAATTCTTTCGCCTGTGTTGATATTGGCGAAGTGATAAAAGAACCCGCGATGCGTGGGCAGTTTGTGCCACAGAAACGACAACGCCGCAATAACCCGCAAGCGCGCATCGGCGTGACTTACAAAGCCGCGCTGTTCTCCAATACAAATTGCGGTAAGGCCGAATCCAGTCGACGCAATACTGGCCGCCAAGCTGGTGTCCTTCTCGCGCACGTTGCAGCGGTCTTTAATCAATCCGGTCTCGGGGTTTGCTTGTTCCCAGAAGAAGAGAAAATTGCTATGCTCAAGCTCATTCAGAAATTGGTCATCTTGGAGAGATAGGGTGGTCGGTGCGGGGGGTGGCGCAGGTTGAGTGTGCGGCTGCGCTTTGTGTGTCTCTGTAGGTGATTCGAACAGCGGCATTGCCATCACTTGAGTCATTGGCAGCCCCAAAGATAGAGTCGTCAATTGACGCAACAGTTTGCGACGGGAGTTTCTCCATCCTTCCGCTTCGGCGATGTTGTAATTGCTGCGCCTCATCATTCTGTCGATAATATCCAATCAAAGTTGGATCCTACGCATCCATAGGATGCGCGCCAAAGCTCACTCGATCAGAAACCTGCGTCTCTAGAGTAAGTTAGATGCGAGCGAGCGACAATGCGATGCGAGGACCAAGGCAGCAAAATAAGGCCATATAGGCATCTAATCAGCGTATGCGATGAGGGCTAAGTGAGCAAGGGAAAAGCAGTTGTGTGGGCAATCGCCGCGGTGGTGGCGGTCGCAATGGCGATCGTGCTCGGGGTGCGCATGCACCGCTGGCACGTGGGAGCCATAAGAATCAAAGGCGCAGTGATCCGTCGCGACGACGACCCGCGAAGGGAGTTGCCAATCGCAGGCGTTGATGTAACAGTGTCCAATGGCACGACATCCGCCACCACCCAGTCGGAGGCTACGGGGTACTTCAACATTCCTTTTGAAGAAAGCGTTTGGCCAGGGCAATCTCTGACCTTGAGCTTTCGGCATCCCGACTATCAGCCTCTCGATCTCAAACTGCAAGGTGGCCTGCGTCTTGCCGCCGGTCAATTGTATGTTGCTGCAATGAAACCCCTTCCCCAGCCCGCCGAGGGCAGCCCGAACCGCACTTCCCTTGCTGTGTCGAACATCCGGATTAGATACACCACTAACTCAGAAACTAAGGTCAATATAGGTAGCGCCGTCAGGACGTTTCAGGTAATCAATCTCGGAGGCCAACCTTGCCAACATGATTCTCCTTGTTCCCCGGATGGAAGATGGAAGGCATCCATCGGTGCCGAATCGATGGATGCCGGGCCCGGCAATGAGTTTAGCAATGTGAGAGCTTCGTGCATTGCCGGCCCGTGCCCATTCACGCGGATTGATTCGAGCGGTTTTGTGAACGGCGGGCGCAAAATCAGCGTCTCCGCGCTGAATTGGTCGGATACAACTACGTTCTTATTGGAGGCGGAGGTATTTCATACTACGAATCTCTCCAATGTACGGGAGTCATATCCAGTCGTGTTTGGGCGCACACTCAATTTCACCCTCCCACCAACTCAAGAGGGTGTAAGCATTGAGGCTGAGGTTGGCGGCGAAGCAATGGTGTTTCCCCTTGGACCAGACCTTTACCTGAGTTGGGCTACCTGCACTGCGAGAACCAACACGGACCCGGAAAAGACGACTGTCTATCGTTGTGAGCTCAAGACAGGTTACCGATTCTGATTGACGGGACAGGCAGTCTCCTGCATCTCTGTTGGCGATAGGTACATTCGATGCGTCAACTCATTCTATGGTGTCATCGGCGGCTCCCTTAGCCGTACCAGCAATTCAAGCAGGTCGTCGATTTCCACCTGGGTACGAAGATAGTAGCGCGCGCGCGACCGCAGCTTCTGGCCGATGCGAACGGAAACAATGTTGCCGCTCAAGGCGAAAGCATCTTCATCGTTCGTGTCGTCTCCCACATACAAGACCCAGTTGCATCCCAGGCGATCTCGTTCGGTGGTCAAGGCATCCCCTTTATTGGGCGCACCGTTCACTGCCAGATTGACGACCTGCTTACCTCCGAACACATGCGCGACCTCCAGCTTTCGTGCGGCTGCGAGGATGAGCCGACGTGCATCTTTCTTTTGAACGGACTGACGATAATGAACCGCCAGAGACATTCCTTTGTCTTCGACCCACACCCCGGAAACAGGCTCAAGCTCGAGTTCCAGAGCGGCCCTCCATTGGTCAATCTGATGGTTTGACTCGATAGCTCCCTCCATTTCCGCGCCATGATTGCCGATCACCTGGGCCACGTTGATGCCACTCAGCTTTTCGAGAACATCAGCTCGGGCACGGCCGGAGACGATGATGCACGGGTAAAGCGCAGCCAATCGGCGAAGCAAATCTCGAGTGCGGACGCGCATGCCTGCGTAATCTGGATGTTCGGCAATGGGCGACAGCGTTCCGTCGAAATCGAACGCGCAGAGCGTCCGTTCCTTTGCCAGCTCGGTTGCAACTAAAAGACAAGCCTTCGATAGAAGATACTTCATCGTCAGACCGTGGATGCCTCACTTGAGCGTTCGGCCAGGCGTTCAGCCACTCGGTCCTGGTTGCGCAGGCGTGCGGCATCCACCAGCATCTTTCCCGCCCAGCGATAGACGTTGAATTGGACCAGGAGTGAGCGCATCGATCTCATCCGGTCCCGTTGTTCCTCCTCTGGCATCGTCAACGCGGCCGCCAGTGCGGCGCAACTACCCTCCAGATCGTACGGATTCACGATGAGAGCCTCGGTCAGCTCTCGCGCAGCTCCGGTAAATTCACTGAGCACCAGCACCCCCTTCAAGTCTGTACGTGCGGCCACAAACTCTTTGGCCACCAGATTCATGCCGTCGTGCAGGCTGCTCACGTAGCAAAGATCCGCGGCTCGATAGAAGCGGAAAACCTCCGGAGGCTCGTGGTGAGTACGGAGCATGATAATGGGCCGGTAGCTCTTTGTTCCGAAGCGCAGATTAATGCGTTCGGCCAAGCGCTCCACAGCTTCATTGAGTTCCCGGTACCGCTCGATCTTGGTCCGGCTGGGCGCGGCCAGTTGGGCGAAACTGAATCGGCCGCGAAACTC
This sequence comes from uncultured Occallatibacter sp., assembly GCA_964452615.1. Taxonomy (GTDB): domain Bacteria; phylum Acidobacteriota; class Terriglobia; order Terriglobales; family Acidobacteriaceae; genus Telmatobacter. The sequence goes on along the minus strand of CAYVMS010000036.1, from coordinate 5,501 downwards.
CGGACGCTGCTCTAACAGCAACTCCACTGCCTCCAGGCGCTCCTCAACGCCCTTGGTGTAGTCCAGGCGGTCCACTCCGATGCCCAACAGAGCATTCGGCTTCAATCCAAGATCTTGCCACACCCGCGCGCGGCATTCCTCGACGCTGGGCGCTGTCGCCACCCAGTGGACCGGCCATTCCAGTGCAATCGGATACGGGCGGACCAAAGTCCGGTGGCCTCGCATCACGACGGCATTTTGCTCCTGGTCTCGGCGCGTTTCCAGATACCGGTCCACTGAATCCAGAAAATTATTGCAATGCAACTGCGTATGAAAGCCGAGAATACTGCTTCCCAACAGGCCCTCCAATAGCTGATTGCGCCACGGACAGATACCCATCCGCTCGGCATTGGGCCATGGAATATGCCAAAACATAATGACGGTTGCGGCGGGCAAACGTTTGCGTATCATTGCCGGAGCCAAAGCGAAATGATAATCCTGCACCAGGATAATCGGATCCTTCGAGTCAACCTCGCTACATACTGCGTTGGCGAATTTCTGGTTGACGGCGCGGTACTGCTTCCAGTCCCAGGCACGGAAGATTGGCCGCGCGTGCGCAATGTGGCAGAGTGGCCACAGACCTTCGTTTGAAAAGCCATAGTAGTAGCCCTGCTGCTCTTCCTCTGAGAGCCAGACGCGGCGGATATGATATGACTCTTCATCAGGTGGCACGCGAACATGATCGTTTTCGTCCACTGTCTCGCGGTCTGCGTCGCCGCTACCGTGCGCCACCCATACCCCTGAACAGGCTCGCATAATGGGTTCAAGCGCGGTAACCAGGCCACTGGCCGGGTGCTGAACTTCGATTGCGCCATCGGCGGTGTGCTGGTGGACATACGGCTCACGATTCGCCAAGATGACGATTTTCTCCCCGTGCAAATGCCGGTTCAGAGTTTGTTTCAGCCGCTCGGCCGTCCACAGTCCGGGAGCGTCTTCTCGCTCATTTGCCATGCGCCCGACCAGTTCGCGCATATCTCTCAAAATCGGCTGAAACTCCCGGCTCTGCTTGCCTCCTCCTCGCAGCAGCGTACGCACTTCCAGGCTCCAGTCAGTGCGTGCCCGTCTTGCCACAATCAAGGGTATTCCGAAGGCCGTAATTGCCAGAAGGCCAAAGACCACGATCAAGAAAGTCTGCGCCGCTGTCTCGCGGCGTTCGATGTAACTCAGATCATTGATGAGAATAGCGAATCCCATATCTTGCCCTTGGCTCGAGATAGGCATCGCACTCACAAGAACGCCGCCGGTGGGCAGAGTTGCAATCGTGTTCCATTCGTGAAAATTCTGATTACTCTTGCCTGCGATCACGTCGGCTGCGCGGACTCGGGATCCCACAGCAACACAACTGAACTCTTCCGGGAATCCCGCTGTGCTCGATCGCGTACTCAAGTCGCCGGAGCAAGCCGCAGCGCCCATCACGCGTTCATCCCGCGCAAGAACTGCTAACTGCTTCTGAAGAGCCACGGGGTCATTCCAGGCATCCGCCATTGGTTGCATGGCATTGGTAAGCACCACCTGGGCACGCGATCTGATGTCGCGTTCAAACCACTCGCGAACCGTCGTTTGAACCACGCCTGATACTGCCCAGGTCAGGAGAGCCAGGCCCACGATCAGAGCGAGAATGAACCGCGCCACACGTGTCATACTCTGATTGAAGCATCTCTAGCTCTCGTCAGGATGGTCAAAATGCGACTTGAAGATCTGGGCTTGATTGGGAACTGTCAGTTCTCCGCACTTGTACACAACAGCGGGGAGATTGTCTGGTGCTGTCTTCCCCGCTTTGATTCCGAACCGGTGTGTTCTACCCTACTGGACGAAAAAGAGGGCGGGCGTTTCCGCGTTGGTCCGGCAGACGGAGAAATCGGCGCCCAGCGTTACATTCCAAACACCAACATTCTCGAAACCACCTTCCGAAACTCGACGGGGGCATTCCGCGTGATTGACTTCGCACCCCGGTTCCTGCACTACGACCGTGCATTTCGTCCGACTCAGTTATTCCGAATCGTCGAGCCGATCGAAGGAGCGCCGCGTATCTCTGTCGTCTGCGAGCCGAGGCTCGGGTGGCAAAAAAAAACGCCTTCGCGCGTGCAAGGCTCCCATCACGTTCGTTACGAAGGATTTACCAGCGAGTTACGGCTTACGACCGATATTCCTCTTTCCTATCTGGGCGGCCAGCCGTTTACACTCACCGGGCGCCAGCACCTGGTCCTCACCTGGGGCGCCTCAATTGAAGAGCCTCTGGCCCCCTTGTGCGAGCGATTCCTGAACGAAACTTCCCGCTACTGGCAGCGATGGGTGAAACAGTGCAACACCCCTCCGCTCTTCCAGAATGAGGTAATTCGTTCCGCGCTGGCGCTAAAGCTTCACTGTTTTGAAGACACGGGAGCGATCATCGCGGCGATGACCACATCGATTCCAGAGTCGCCGGGAAGTGGCCGTACCTGGGACTACCGCTACTGTTGGTTGCGCGACTCCTATTACGTCCTGAACGCATTCGGATCTCTTGGGCAGACCGAAGAACGCGAGCAATTCGTTCAGTACTTGTTGAACGTTGCCGGCGGAGCGCCAGGACTCAATCTTGCACCCCTCTATCGGGTCGACGGTTCGCAGAATCTCGAAGAGTCGATTCTCGAAAATTGGCCCGGTTATAACGGTGAACAGCCAGTGCGCATCGGAAATGCGGCGGCCTTGCACTCCCAGAACGACATCTACGGCGAGATGGTTCTTGCGCTGACTCCAATCTTTCTTGATGAGCGCTTAAGCGCCGAGCGTTCGCCGGCGGCACTGCGTTTGATTGAGGGTCTCGCGCGAAAAGCGATCTCCCTGACCGGCGTTCCCGATGCTGGGATCTGGGAATATCGCACAGCATCGAAGCCGCAAACATTTTCAAGTCTGATGTGCTGGGCGGCTGCTGACCGCATGGCGCTGATTTCCGATCGTCATGCGCCGGCACACGCGGCTGAGTTTCGCTCAGCCGCCGAGCGGATTCGCGCCGAAGTGATCGCCAAGTCGTGGAGTCCGAGCAGAAAGAGCTTTGTGGGTCACTACGGTGGAGAAGATCTGGATGCTTCACTCCTCCAGATGGTCCGCCTGCGTTTTCTTCCCGCGGGCGATCCAATGGTAAGCCAAACAATCGATGCCATTCACAAAGACCTGTCCATGGGTGGCTGGTTGCAACGCTATAGCCTCAACGACGGTTTCGGCAAACCTTCAGTCGCTTTTGTCGTCTGCGCCTTCTGGCTGATTGAAGCCCTCGCTGCGTCAGGACGCCGCGACGAGGCGACTGCAATGTTCGCTCGAATTCGTGCAGTGCTGTCGCCGCTAGGCCTTCTTTCGGAAGACTATGACCCCGCTGAGCCGCGTATGTGGGGAAATTTTCCGCAGACGTACTCTCACGTCGGATTGATCCATTCCGCCTTCGCAGCCTCGCCTCAATGGGCCGAGGTGTTATAAACCTGCCTTGGGCTTCTGCAGGTTAATATCCTCCGGCAGCCAGCGGAGGCTTTACGGTGTGAGCCGCTCGAAGCGACTTGTGCGGGGTCGCTTACGCGGCTCCGATTGTGTTGAGCCACCTTGTCGGTGGCAGGTTACTTCCACAGGTTCAATTAATCCAGGCGCTTATCCTCACTTCTTGGTTGCGAATGTAGTCCCGAATCACGGCTTCGTCCCTGCCGACGGTCGACACCAGATACCCTCGCGCCCAGAAATACTGGCTGCCATAATTCTGCTTTCGTTCTCCGTACGTCCACGCCAAGTGGATCGCGCTCTTGCCATTGATGTACCCAACCGCTTGCTACACTACCTACTTCGGCGGTATCGCGATCTAGATGTGAACATGGTCAGGCATGCAACGCCCTTCCTCGATCTTGCATCCTTGATATGCCTAATTTCCCAGGTCCCGTTTTCAGGACCTGGGAAACCAGAACACTCCATAACTACGATTGCAGAGGCACCATTCCGTAAATCGATAAATGTGCCTCAGTTCTGTTTGTTAGTTAACGTCGAGGGTGATGGTTGTGGAGTGCGACAATGCACCCGAAGTAATGGTTTCAGTTATTGTGTAGGACTGCGGCTGTGAGCTCGATTTGCTGCCAGTCGATCCGCAACCACTCAATCCGGCCATAGCCGTCACTCCTGCTACCAGCAGAATCAGGATCGAAAGCGCACCACTGAGGCGTTTTCCAGTTCGGCGCAACCGGCCTGCAAACGGCAACAACAGAAGTCCCAGGAGTGCATACGGAAGCTTCCCTTTGTATAGGTCGTTGTGCTCGAGGCGCGCCGTCTGCGATGGTAACTGGATGCTCAACACAACAGGTGCGAGCACGGTATTGGCGGGCAAGGACCATGAGCTTCCTGTGAGTTGAGTCCACGTTGATGGCGTAACCGTCGCCGTCGCTCCAGTGGGCAAACCCGTCAGAGTCAAAGCGGCTGCTGTTGGAATGCTCGTGCCGGTGGTGGGGGCGATATCCAATGTGTACGTCGCCGTGCCACCAGAAGCAACTGTTTGCGATGCACCGCTACCGCTGCCAGATGTCGGAATGCTCAAAGCAAAGTCCAAGACTGACTCTGCCAGAGCGCCGCTTGTTGATGCAACAAAGTTTGTATCGCCGCTGTAGATCGCGGTGATCGAATGCGAACCCACGGCCAAAGAGGAGATGGTCAGCGTAGCTACGCCGCTGGCCAGTGTTCCTTGGCCAATCAATGTTGAGCCGTCCAGAAAACTTACACTGCCCGTTGGCGTACCTTGTGTTGCGGAAACAGTTGCTGTCAATGTGGTTGGATTGGTGGTCAGAACTGGATTGACGCTGCTGGTCAGATTGACTGCCGACGATGCCTGGCTGATTATCAGCGTACCCGTCGCTGAGCCGCTATAGTCGGTGTCGCTGATGGTGCCGACGACGGTATAGCTGCCTGCTGCTGTCGGGGCGGTCGAAGAACCGTTATAGGTAAAGTTCACCGTCAGCCCTGTGGGATTGGTTGTGGCCGTGGCAGCAAGCGGAGAGCCAGTGTAGGTATGCGAGAGGTTGCCCAACACCAGGCTCGCCGTTGCCTTGGTCACGGTGACGTTGGCCGAACCGACAACCGAGTTGTAGTCGGTCGTATCCGTCGGCGTGAAGGTGACCGACTGCGAGTTCGTTCCAATTGGGGGCGCGGTGCCTGGCGTGGTGAAGGCGAAGGTGCCTGCCGGAGTTGATGCTCCGCCGCTCAGTGTCGAGGAGGCAAGCGACTGCCCATAAGTGATGCTGCTGGCAGTCGGCCAAGTGATCGAACTCGGTGCCGCCTTATTGACGGTGACATTGGCCGAGCCGACAACCGTGAGGTAGTCGGTCGTATCCGTCGGCGTGAAGGTCACCGACTGCGAGTTAGTTCCGGTTGGAGGCGCGGTGCCCGGCGTGGTGAAGGCGAAGGTGCCCGCCGGAGTCGATGCTCCGCCGCTCAGTGTGGACGAAACCAGCGTTTGACCA
>CAYVMS010000035.1:13557-19705 GCA_964452615.1 uncultured Occallatibacter sp. | reverse complement strand
GCGGGTGGCCCCGGTCCCTCGCTTTTGGGGACCGGGGATTGCATGAACTCTGTCCGTCCTCGTCTAATCCAGCATCGTGAAGCGCTGCAGTTGATCCTGTCTCTCTGCGGACGCATATTTTTTCCCAAGCTATGTGGCGGATTGAGCTTCTTTCCAGGATGATCATAGCGCTTATTCGCAATATATGTTATTGATTAAACATATATTTAATCGATTTTTCAGTATCGACTAATTTAACCTGAAGTATCGTTTTCTTTCGCCAGGCTGCACGCGCCCGGGGACCTCTGATGCTGCTGATCGCCACTATTCGAGCGGCCTTAAGCCATGTGAGATGGGTTACGGAGCAGCCGCCGACGGCAGGCCGATAAGAGGCTTCTGGAATATCTCGTATCCCCCGAATCATCCACCAGCGACCACGAATACTGCTCAGAACTTGTTTCTATTGGCTGTGTTACTGCCGTTTTTGGGATCAGATGCGAGATTTCTCCATCGATTTCCACTGTCTTTTCATAATGCTCGATTAACCACTCGAAACTTGACTTCGCAAACGCGAAAGTGGAATACTCTGCCACGTGCGCGCTTTGCACCACGTGCTTCCCTCACGTGCTTCCCTCATAAGTGCCAGGTGTTTTCCTCATAAGTGCTTGATAAGGAATGCTTGATTCCACAAACACGAGGTGGATCGTCCAAGAAATGGAAAGGCGGCAGCCATCGGAGCCGCCAGTTTGTTCCTGCATTTCCTGTCCGTTCCGCGCGGGCCCAAGTTAGTTACCCCACCCAGCACAACGACAATATGCGGACTGGTGACAACCTGAGCGAGACCATCCTCAACCAGTCCAACGGGAACATGAGCACTTGCAAGACGCTCTTCAAGGTGACTGTGGACGATCAGGTTTATGCAATACCGCTGTAACCACTAACACCACCAACGGGGTCACCTTCTTCACCACACCTTCCCGGGCTTACCCACGGGAGTCAACCGTCAAGTGCGGCTGCACTTCTGCGAGACGTACTTCACCACCGAGGGGTCGCTTATGTTCAACGTGACGATCAATGGGGCGCCGGTGCTGACGAACTTCGACATCTACGCGGCGACAGGTGGGGAGAACATCGCCAACATCCAGCAGTTCACGGTGCCGGAGAACGCAAGCCAGCAGTGCGTGATGACGCTCAAGCCGGTAACGAACACTGCGCTCATCCGCGGCATTGCAATTGACTAGCAGGCTCTTTGGCCCAACTACAAGGAGAATGAACATGCTTCAAAAAAGTGGATTTGTATCTCTCAGATCGCGCGAAGGTGGCGCAATTCTTCCCCTGGGTAAGTTCGCCGCAATGGCGTTCGCGTTCGTGTGTTTCCTTGCGGCATCGGCCGGCGCGCAGGTCAGCGTCCTGACCCAAAACGCGGACACCGAGCGCGATGCAGTCTATAGCAATGAGACCCAACTTACCCCAACGTCCACCATCCACAAGCTCTTTACTATGTCGCTGGATAACCCGGTTATGGGACAGGCGCTAGTTCTAGGCGGAGTAAACGTGTCTGGCTTTCCGACCAACGTCCTTTTGGTTACCACCGCGAATGGCGGTGGCGCAATGAGCGCCTGGGCTTTCAACGCCGACACAGGAGCCAAACTCTGGCAATTGAGCTTGGGAACCAGCGCGTCCTTTAGCACGGCGGCGCCTGTGGTGGACCCCAGTTTAGGTCCGCACGGGGCGCTCTTTGTGGTGACCAAGGACAGCAGCACCAATACGAACGAATTGCATGCGATTGACGTGCTTGCCGGAACCGAACTAACCGGGAGCCCGATAACCATCGCGGCATCAGCCGGTGGAGACAGCTTCGATTCGGCTCAAGAGAATGCACGCACTGCGCTATTGGACGTCAACGGCACCATTTATTCGTCGTACTGCCACATGTCGGACTCTGGCACTTACCACGGTTGGCTGATCGGCTACAAATACACGACCGGATCGGGCTTCTCCCAGAACGGCGTATGGTGCGACACCTGCGCTAACGGCGGTAACCAGGGCGGTATCTGGCAGGGCGGCGACGGAGTCATCTATGACGGGACGAGCATCTTCGTCGCAACGGGCAACGGCACGATAGGCAGCGGAGATTACGGGATGAGCATCGTGCAGTTAAGCCCATCCGATCTTGGCACCGTGGTGTCCTCTTACCTTCCGCCAAACGCGCAGGCGAATAGTAACGGTGACGCCGACCTAAACGGCGGCGGTATGGTCATTATGCCGGGCACGGGCGGCAAGATCTTCATTGGGCCTACGAAGTATGGCGCCATGTATCTCGTGAACGATGCCGATCTTTCCGCTGCGGCCATCAATACTTACAGCGCGAACAGCACTATAGGCATTTCCCCGATCGCTTGGAATTCCGGCAGCGCGCAGTACGCCTATGTCTGGCCACAGGGAAGTGCCATCCAGCAGTTCTGCTATTCGGGGGGAAGCACTGGCAGCGCCGCATGCGAGCAATCCACATTCACGGCCGGAGGCACCCTGGCCATCTCGTCCACGCCCACCGGCGCGAATGCCATCCTATGGGCGTATGGAGGGAACGAACTCCACGCAATGAATCCGGCGAATGTCTCCGCGGCAGACTACTGGAACAGCAACCAAACTGCGAGCGATTCGACGGGTTCAGGACCGGGAAAGTTTCAATACATCGCCGTAGCCAACGGCAAGGTATACATTCCCTCTGGCAACACTCTCATCGCTTATGGGTCACCCACAGTCGTAAACTGCACGACAGCGCCCACGGTTCCGAGCAACTTGTCGGCAACGGCGGCATCATCAAGCCAGATCAATTTGAGCTGGACAGCGAGCACAGCCGGCTCCGGCTGCTCGATTACTTACAACGTGTACCAGAGCACTACTTCCGGCTTCACGCCGTCTTCAACCAATCAGGTTGCGAGCGGCGTAACCGGCACGAACTACTCCGCCTCCGGGCTTACGGCTTCGACAACTTATTACTACGTCGTTGTAGCGGTCGACTCGTCCGGCTCCTCGGCGGCCTCGAACCAGGCCAGCACGGAAACCGAGCCAGCAGGAGCGGTTACGGAAGTCGTGGCCATCGCCAGTGGCGGTCCAGCGCAAAGCAACGCGAGCGGCGGCGACTACTCCTTTGTCGCTGACGAAGACTTCGTTGGCGGAGGCATTAACTCAAAGACAACGGCCACCATAAATCTGACCCAGCCCGGCGCCAATGCGGCGCCCATGGGGGTGTATCAGAACGGGCGGAACGGAACCATCACATACACGATTCCGGGCCTGACGCCCGGCAGTTCGTACACCGTTCTTCTGCACTTCGCTGAGACCTATTTCACCGCGGCGGGGGACCGTGAATTCAATGTGGCCATCAACGGCACAACCGTGCTCACCAACTTTGACATCATTGGCACGGTCGGCGCAGAAAACGCGGCTTTGGTCGAAATATTCACGGCCAGAGCCAACAGCAGCGGTCAGATTGTGATCGCGTTCACCAGCGGCGTTGCAAATCAACCCCTGGTCATGGGCATTGAAGTCCGGACCATCTCCGGCGCCAGTTGCGCCGCAGTTCCCTCGGCGCCGACCGGTCTTACGGCGACGGCCTCTTCCTCCAGCGCCATCGGCTTGACCTGGACGGCGCCAACTCCACCGGCAAACTGCTCGATCAGTTCTTACGATGTTTACGGCAGCACTACCAGCGGGTTTACGCCGTCATCGAGTAACCTGTTATCGAGCACGGTGACCAGTACGAGTTACACCAACACCGGCCTCGCGGCTTCGACGACTTACTACTACGTCGTGGAAGCAAATGACGCAGATGGTTCATCAGTGGCCTCGAACCAGGCCAGCGCCATCACGCAACCAGTGGGAACCCAAACGGAAGTCGTGGCCATCAACTTCGAAGGTCCGGGGGTAAGCAACTCGGGCGGCGGCGACTACCCCTTTGTCGCTGACGAATACTTCACCGGCGGTGGCAAAGCGACGCCAACTACGGCAACCATTAATACGACCGTGGCCGGCGCCAATGCAGCGCCGATGGCGGTCTATCAGACCCAGAGAGACGGAGTCTTTAGCTACACGATTCCGAACCTGACGGCAGGCGCTACCTACACCGTCCTGATCCACTGCGCCGAGATCTACTTCAGCGCGGCTGGGGACCGCGAGTACGATGTGGCCATCAATGGCACAACCGTGCTCACCAACTTTGACCAATTTGCCGCAGCCGGCGGAAAGGACATTGCTGTGGTCGAATCATTCAACACCACTGCCAACAGTAGTGGCGAAATCGTGGTTTCCTTCACCGACGGCGCAGTCAACCAACCTTCGGTCGCGGGACTTGAAATCCGGACGAATTAGTATCCGGTAAGACGAACCCAGCCAGCTCAGGCCGGCGGCACTTCATGTCGTCGTCCTGAGCGTGATTACGTTCACGCCAGTAACGAACGACGATCTCGTCAGCGGCATTGAAATGGATTAGGCGCTGAGCAGCAGAACCCGCGGATAGCAGAGATACACGGATTCATCCATCTCCGCTTTCCGCGGGTTGTTTTCACAATAAGGATGGAAAGAAGAGGCTGACCATGACACACCGGCGGTGCGCGCACTGGATATGGACACAAAGGCGTCTGCTGATCCTGGCAGTCCTGACGGCGGTCTTCGCTTGGCAAGGCACGCGGACGCCTGTCGCAGCACATGGGCGAACGAAGGTGAATCGAATTGACGGCCTGACGTACGTCTGGATTCCTCCGGGCACTTTTCAGATGGGTTGTTCGCTCGGTGATTCCGAATGTTTCGATAACGAAAAACCTGCACACACTGTGACTCTTACCAGAGGGTTCTGGATCGGGCAGACCCCTGTTACACAGGCGGAGTACAGCAAAGTGATGGGCAGCAACCCGAGCACTTATCATGGAGCGCAGTTGCCAGTCGAAGGTGTGACTTGGGACAACGCCAAGACCTATTGTGAGCGCACAAAAATGAGGCTCCCAACGGAGGCCGAATGGGAATACGCGGCGCGGGGCGGCGCTGCGGGAGCGCGCTATGCCGCAGTCAAGGACATAGCGTGGTATAACGCCAACGCCGCATCCGCAACCCACTTTGTTGCGCAGAAGCAGCCGAATGCCCTCGGCGTTTACGACATGCTGGGAAACGTGCGGGAGTGGGTGGCAGATTGGTATGGCCCATACGCTGCTGTAGATGTCATCGACCCACAGGGCCCTCAAACCGGGCAGTTTCGAGTGGGGCGCGGAGGCTCCTGGTACGACAGCGCACAGATTGCCCGCGTTTCCAGCCGCGGCAACAATGGCGGCGGTTGTGGTCCCGCTTGTCACGGCTTCCGGTGCGCCGCCAATTGAACTGTTGTGGATGTGCGGTGCGGCCACGCGCAATAAGCCCTTCCGCGTTTCTACAGATTGACCATCAGATTCCCCGAGGGTGGCTCGCCATGAAGAGATTTACGGCCTTCTTCCTCTTTTCTGCCGTACCGCTGCTTTGCCAAACCAATCGAGGTGAGTTGCGCCTCATTGTGACCGATCCCGCCGGTCTGGGCGTTAATACCACGGTTCAGATCACCAGCCGGGTTAATCAATATCGAAATGCTCTCGCGACCAGCGATCTGCGAGATCTGGATGTGCAGCGTCTTCCGTTTGGCACCTACGAGCTTGAAATCAAACAACCGGGCTTTGCGGCCAAATCCGAATCGATCGAGATTCGCTCATCGCTGCCCACCGCTGTGAAGGGCCAACTTCAACTGCCGGAGGTGAACGAATCGATCACCGTAGGTGCGGCCAACACACTCAGCGATCCGGACGAGGCAGGTTTCGTCAGCCAGGTCGGCGCGGGGTTTATCCAGGACCGGCTCAGTTCCAGGCCACGACCTTCACGACTGAGACCCGGATTTCTCTGCCTCAAACTTCGTGGAAACGCGCTTCGGCCTGCTGTTAGCGTGCGTTGAGATTTTTGTGCCGGACCAAGTATATGATGTATCCATTCATCACTTGATTCTGGCGGAATGAAATGGTGAAGTTGTGCGGCACAGCCCGTGCCTAACCTGAATGTCAAGTTGTCTCACAAGACTTGGGGAAGAAATGAAAGCGAACGGTCTACTCTGCTGGCTCATCCTGATAATCTGCTTTGGAACATCGGGTTGTGG
>CAYVMS010000035.1:0-13457 GCA_964452615.1 uncultured Occallatibacter sp. | reverse complement strand
ACGGTCTACTCTGCTGGCTCATCCTGATAATCTGCTTTGGAACATCGGGTTGTGGTCAGCTGACTCCGTCAGCGACGCAACCCTCACCAACACCTACACCAACACCTACGCCAACACCAACACCAACACCTACGCCAACTCCAACACCAACACCTACGCCAACGAAGAGCGCCAAGCGCGGCATTGCTTACGACCTCGCTGCACCGGCGGATTTTGCTGCGATCTCTTCGGGAGTGAGCTGGTGGTACAACTGGAGTCCAGCACCCAACACCGCGGTACCCGCCAATTACTCCACCCTCTATGGCATGGACTTCTATCCGATGCTGTGGAATGGAAATTTCAATACGGCCAGCATTGAGGCCTATTTGAAGGCGAATCCGAGCATCCAATACATCCTCGTCCTCAATGAGCCGAACCTTACCGACCAAGCAAACATGACGCCTCAGCAGGCTGCACAGTTATGGCCGCAGTACGAGGCAATCGCCACAGCCACGGGAGTCAAGATTGTAGGCCCCGCAATGAACTGGGGAACGATGCCAGGCTACGAAAACCCTGTTACATGGCTTGACGCTTTCTATGCTGCGTATCAGGATGCAAATCAGAACCGCAATCCACAAATCGATTATCTGGCATTTCACTGGTACGATTACGGCCTGAACGATCAGCTCAACGCCCTTGCCAAATACGGAAAGCCTTTTTGGGTGACTGAGTTTGCCAACTGGCACAGTCAGAATGACGGAGCACAAATCGATACCCTGGCCAAACAGGAAGCGCAGATGACCGACATGGTCGCGACCTGCGAGGGCCGCTCAGATGTGTTTCGGTATGCCTGGTTTACGGGCCGCCTGAGCCCTGATCCGCACTTCACTAGCCTGCTCGGTGCTCCAGGCCAACTCACAGATCTTGGACAGTTGTACCTTACCTTGCCTATCCAATAGAGTTCCGTAGAACTTGTTGCATCAAATGATCTAGCCTTCTCGATTGTTGCAATCCGCCGAGGCTTTAAGCGAGCATCAGAGAAGCAAATTTGGGGTCTGGGCGAATCACCAGCCACTCGTCGCCAATGCCGATTTCGGCCTTCCCGGAGATCGCGGGCAGGCTCTTTGAGTATTCGGGGATTGCTACAGGTTGGGGAGTCTTCTTTGTTCCGACCATAGCGGGAGCGAGGGTGGATGCGGCTTTCTGTGCGACGGCGAACGTAATTGAGGCTACGAGAGCCAGAGGGGTTGTATGTTTTTTCATCATCATCAACAAATTTCTTGAACTTGAATTTCGGCGAATGTTGCCTATCGACTCGTTAGGAAAACTGTTAGCCCTATTGGTTCGGCGTCGGTCGCAAGGGTATGTACGACGAGGAACGCATGACACTCTCACGGTCACGCGGCGAGGGCATTGGCGGCACTGTCCTTTTCTATTGGGAGACAAATTCCAAGTCGGCGGCCCAGCGAACTCCGCCGTGTTGGATTGAATCTATGAATGAAAGACCGGCATTAATTTGTGCGTCATCCAGGTAAAGTGTTCAGCGTCAAATTTGTGCGTGGGCATAGTCTGCCAGCGCTGCGCGGTTTGGTATGGTCATCATGCAGCCTTGGAAAGCCACCAGGCGGCGATTCTTGAAGTTGCTTAGCGTGCGTGTAACGGTTTCCCGGGTAGTGCCAATAAAATCGCCGATCTCTTCATGTGTGAGGGAGAAGCGCATGCGGCTTCCGGACCCCATCGCCTGGCCGCGATCGCTCCACTCCAGCAGAAGACGCGCAAGTTTCCCAGGCGCAGAAGAGGAAAGCCCCAAAGTACGCAACTGCTAACAACCGGTGGTGATGTGACGTCCCAGTTCCTCTGTGACTGATTGGTAGGCGTCTGGGTGGCGCCCGAGAAAACTAAGGAATTCACGTCGTTCTATGGGGGCAGTCTTTGAAGGGTATAGCGTCTCGGCTGTCATGTCGTATGGTGTGCCAAAAAGCAATGACGACAGGCCGATGATGTCGCCTTGTCTTGCAATGTGTAGGCTTAGACGCTTGCCTTCGTTGGAGTTGATCGATAGGCGTACTGCATCAGAGGCCAGCGGAACAGCCGACTTTCAGGAAAATAGCAAGTACACCCGAATACGCGGCGCAATCAAAGCGACTGGCTTGCAGATTCTGTGACTCGAGTTTTCTCAGATGGAGAGACGCGACCGGAGATGGAAGAGAGTTCGGACCGGTTATTGAGATAAACTAGACATAAGAGCCTCTTGCAAAATTACCTTCAGGGTATCGCTTGTGTCAGGGCACGACTTTAGTCGCGTTGCAAATGGCCAATTTTAATTCCGGCTTTAGCTGCTGCAGAATTGCAAATAGCTGAAAACAAAAACAGCAGGGGCTAAAGCCCAGCATGATTTTGCTGCTCTTTTGGCACGACTAAAGTCGTGCCCTGACGCATTTTGCAGTCTCGATTGAATTTTGCAAGTGGCTAAAAATAATTCCAATTTCTGTTGATGCTAGACCCTAAAGCCGGTCGGGTTGTCGCGTGCGACCGCCGCGATCTAGCTCCGTATCGATGAGTTGGATATGAGACTTCGCTTATAACCGCGCGGCGGACCGGTCAATGAAAGGAAGATCATGGCCCATCTCTTTTACGGGATATGGAACGGGGAAGTCTTTGAGAATCGTGGCAACACAGCCGAGGCTGATCCTGCTTTTGCCGACTTTGAGAGTTTTGGCGATTTTGACGAGGGAAATCCGATCCGCGCCTTTTTTGGCGATAGGGGCTTTCTGATTTTCGACGACAAAGTCAGCCTGATCGACGCCTTCTGGCGTTACATGGAGAAGGCGGCCGAACAATCCTGTGGTCGATGCACGCCGTGCCGCATCGGCACTGCCGTTGTGCGCGATTCTCTTGACAGCCTGCGAAAAGGGATTGCTCCTCAGTTGGATTTTGACGGCATGGATGCGTTGGCTGTCCAAATGGCGGAAACCTCTTTATGCGGACTCGGCCAAACGTGCGCCAAGGCGCTGCTGGGCGCGCTTGAGCACTTTCGTGGCCGGCTTGAAACTGAGGCCAAGGCCGGTCCGCAGTCCGAGCAAAACGGCATGACCTATATGACAGCGCCGTGCATCGAGGCCTGTCCGTCGAAGGTCAATGTGCCGCGTTACATCGACTATATCCGCGATGGCATGCCGGAACACTCGCTGGGCGTGATTTTGCAGAAATACCCAATGGCTGCGACCTGCGGCCGAGTTTGCGTAAGGTTCTGCGAAATAGCATGCCGCCGCAATCTAGTCGATCAGCCCGTGGGCATCAAGATGCTGAAGCGCTATGTCGCCGATTATCAGCAGCGCGATAGTGCTCTCTTGTTTACGCGAAGCCTGATCGCCAATCCGTTGCCCAATGACATGCGGGTTGCAGTGATCGGGGCCGGGCCTGCCGGGATTTCTTGCGCATATCACCTGCTGCTGCGCGGCTACCATGTAGACATTCTGGAAGCCACGGATAAAGACGGTGGCATGGCTGCCATCGGTATTCCCGCATACCGCTTGCCCAAGGATGTTTTGAAATCGGAGACCGACATTATTACCGAGTTGGGCGGCCGGTTCTTGTTCAATCAGGCGCTTGGACGCGACTTTTCAATCGATGAACTCTACCGGCGAGGATATAAGTCGGTGTTTCTGGCGCTAGGCTGCCAACAGGGAACTCGCATGGGGGTCAAGGATGAGGATCCAACGATGGGCGGCTATGAAAGCGGCATCGGTTTCCTTCTCAAGGTTCACGACCACATCGCCGGCATACGAGTGACGAAGCTTTCCGGAGATGTCGTGGTCGTCGGCGGTGGCAACGTGGCCATGGATTGCGCGCGTTCTGCCCTGCGCATGGGAGCCGAAAGGGTCCATCTGATTTATCGCCGCACGCGCGAGGATATGCCAGCCGATGAAGAAGAGATCAAGGCCGCCGAGAGCGAGGGCTTGATCTTTCACTTTCTCACCAATCCCTCTGGGATCGTTTCGGAGAATGGCCGCGTGGTCGGCGTGAATCTGGTGAAGCTGCACTGTGCTGGCGTTGACGCGCGGGGACGGAATGTTGTGGAGGTGACGCCTGACTCCGAGCAGTTCATGGGTTGTACGGTCCTGATCGCCGCTATCGGACAACAAGTGCAGCCAGACATATTCCAACCCGAGGATGGGGTGAAGTTGAACCGCTGGAAATGCGTCGATGTCGATCAGAGCACTTTAATGACCTCGCGCCCTGGCGTTTTTGCCGGAGGCGACTGCGCCTCAGGTCCCTCAGCCTTGGTCAATGCCATGGCTGGCGGTCTGCAGGCGGCGCGGGGAATCGACGACTGGATTCAACTGGGATACGTGCGGCTTTCACCACGATCGCGCATGCGCGAGATCTTGAACGAACACAAGATGCTTAGCTCTGACTGCATCGATGTGCCAGTCAAAATGCAATATCGCGTGCACCATCCGGAACTAGATCCCGAGGTACGCAAAACCATGTTCGAGGAAGTTGAGGGCGCGATAAGCCAGGAGCAGGCCTATCGCGAGGCTCGCCGCTGCATGCGCTGCTACCGCATCTATTCGGTCATTACCAGTGAGCCCATTCCAGAAGGAGCAGCATGATGACGACCATCCTGCGCGTAGAACCTGCCACTGCTATCAACGTGTCGATCAATGGCAAGCCATTGGTTGCCGAGGCCAGTGAGTCCATCCTCAGTTGCGCGCGCCGTAATGGGATGAATGTGCCCACCCTTTGCGAATTGAGCGATATCGATCACGCTCCTGGCACTTGCCGGGTCTGCCTGGTGGAGATGCGCATGCCTGGCCGCGACAAATTCCAGGCCGTTACCGCTTGCGATACTCCAGTGCTCGAGGGAATGGAGATCCTTACTAACACCTCAAAGGTCCGTGACATGAGGCGCCTGCAAGTGGAATTGCTTCTCGCCGATCACCAGCAGGATTGCGCAACCTGCACGCGCCATGGCAACTGCGAATTGCAAGACGTCGCGCAATATGTGGGTTTAGAAACTAATCGCTTCATCAATCCCGACCGTATCGCGGCTCGTGAAGTGGACCGCTCGTCGCCTGCCATGGTTCGCGATCTGACCAAGTGCATTCGCTGCCAACGCTGCGTTGCAATCTGTCGCAAGTTCCAGACTGTGGACGCCCTCGTGATTACTGGCAGCGGACAGAGCACTGCGGTGGGAATGCACTATGGCTCTTCGCAAAAAGATTCCGCGTGCGTCACCTGCGGTCAATGTGTGCTGGTCTGTCCGACGGGAGCTTTGGGCGCCAAGAACGATACCGAGGCCGTCCTGGACATGCTCTATGATCCGGAGGTCGTTACGGTCTTTCAGTTTGCGCCTGCCGTGCGTGTGGGCTTCGGCGAAGAGTTCGGAATGCCGCCAGGAACCAATGTCGAAGGCAAAATCATCAGCGCCTTACGAAAGATCGGCGCTGACATCGTGCTCGATACGAACTTCGCCGCTGACGTCGTAATCATGGAGGAAGGTACTGAGCTTCTGCACCGGCTGCGCGAAAAGCAGCGCCCCACGTTCACCTCATGCTGCCCGGCCTGGGTCAACTTCGCCGAGAGGCACTATCCCGATATTCTGCCGTTGCTCTCCTCCACCAAGTCGCCGCAGCAATGCCTGGGCAGGATTGCCAAGACCTATCTGCCGGAGCGCATGGGCATCGATCCCGCGCGTGTCCGCGTGATTTCCATCATGCCCTGCATCGCCAAGAAGGACGAGCGAGCGCGTGAACAGCTCACCGATAACGGCGTTGCCGAGGTTGATGTTGTTCTCACGACACGCGAGTTTGCGCGTCTGCTCAAGCGCCTCGGCATTAACCTGGCTGCGCTCGAACCTTCCACTTTCGATAATCCGTATATGACCGCTTACTCCGGCGCTGGCGCGATCTTTGGCACCACCGGCGGAGTGATGGAAGCCGCCTTGCGCACGATGTACAAGATTGTCACCGGAAGCGAACTCAAGACTGTAGAACTTACGCAATTGCGAGGATTTGAAGGGCGTCGCTCGGCGACGGTAGATTTCGGACATGGCGTGGGTCTTGTTAAGGTGGCTATGTGCCACGGTCTCAAGGCTACGCGTGAGATTGTCGAAGAGGTTCGCGCCGGCACGGCAGATTACGACTTCATCGAGATCATGGCCTGCCCCGGAGGCTGCGTCGATGGCGGCGGCACGCTGCGCTCGAAGAAAGCCTATATGACTCACGCGCAAAAGCGGCGCGAAACCATGTTTGCCATCGATCAGCAGGCGGCTGTCCGTCAATCGCACAACAACGCGCAGGTCACGGCGCTTTACGAGGATTTTCTGGAGAAGCCCTGTTCAGAGAAAGCGCATCACCTGCTGCACACGTATTACACAGATCGGCATATCGAAATGGTGAGGACCGTCAAGGAGATCTGGAACGAAATCACAATGAGTACCGTGGTCTACTGATGGCAGGATTGGTCATGCGGTCGCGATATGGTTCGCGTATAGCCGCTGGTGTCCATCAAAGAGGTTCCGGCGTGGAGTCTCGTGACCATCATCTCCGCCTACGGCACCATAGTCCGGGGGACGGATCTTTGTGTCACGTTTTTCCATCGTACAGTCATCGGCTTATCCGATTGTGACGCAGTTCCGACCGGCTGTTTTGCTTTGATACAACAGGTCATCGGCCCGTGCAATCAGCGTTGCAGCGGAGTCCTGGGCGCGAACCACCGTGCCGCCCACTGAGACCGACAGAGATACAAGCTTGTCGTCAATGCTGAAAGATGAATCTCGTACTACATTGTTACCGCATCGGTCTGCAAGTTGACGGAGAACTCCCAGGCTCACGCCGGGCAGAATGGCCAGAAACTCGTCGCCTCCCCATCGCCCAACCGTGTCGGTAGGACGCACCGTTAGACCGAGAATCCTGGCTACTTGGCTCAATGCGTAATCGCCGTTGGCGTGGCCAAATGAATCGTTGATGTTCTTTAGCTTGTCAAGATCGATGAGCAGCGCACCAAAGGGTATTTTGGTGACCTTGTATTCGAGCAACGCCGATTGCAGAGATATCTCCAGGAAACGGCGGTTGGGCATTTCGGTGAGTGTGTCGATAAAGGCTAGCCGCTCCATTGCCTCGACCTTGCGTCGGGCCACCTCTCGTTGCGACCGGTCCTTGATTATCTGGACGACCCCGATGATCGAGCCGTCTGCAGTTGTGATGGGCTGTACACTGACCGATGCCGGAATTCTCCGTCCTCGCTTATGAAGTAAGTATGCCTTTGTCCGCCGGGCGGCGCCGTCCTTCAGGCTCTCCGATAAGAGACAGCCATCCTCGCACACGCTGCGTCCGTTATGACCCATGGGACAATGGCCATTGTCGTAGCAGCACCTTCCCAAGATCTCTTCAGCTTCGTATCCGGTCAGCTCAGTGGCAGCTTTATTGCAATACAAAACCCGCCGGTCATGGCCCGCAATGTACACTGCATCACCTACGTGATCCAGCAACTCCCTGAAGATCTCAGGATCGGTTGGAGCCGTCGTAACCCTTAACGGTGGAGGAAATTCAGATCTTGCAACATTCTTGGTGCTTTGCATGTCTATCGCTCCTTCGGCATTCCCGAGGGGGAAGAGCGTTCGTTTGCCAGAGCGACGATGTAGGAGGAAGACTGCGCCTTCGCTCTGGGCCCTGTCGTAAGCCTAAAGCGAGTCAATTCCCTTCTGGGTCCGGCACCTGATTCTCGCTAGGTTCAGGGGACGGATTGAGGACTGTGCTACACGCCGTTGAATCGCGGTATGCCCAATTCCATGTCTGATAAGGATGGGGATTGGGGAGAACTCCCCCCCACGGGAAACCTCACCCGATGTAGATAATAGCAGAGATTCTTTTCCAATTTCTGTTCAATAGCGCACACTTTCTTTTTCCATGCCGCTTGCTGGGCGCTCAAGCCTTGGCGATCAATCAAAAGCGGCCTTAGAGAATGACATAAGAAATTAGCTTCGACTGAGGCGGTTGACCTCAGTTGTCATGCGCGTACCGTATCAGATTCTGCCCCAGCCTGTTGCCCGGAGCCTTTGCATGTCCGGGCTGAGAAAGATCGCGGCTTGGTTTCGGTCGGTCCATGGTCTTTCCAGGTTGCTCCGCCCAGGCGGGACGCCGAGGGCAAATTCTCTCGCTTGACAACTTTTCACTAGAGATGGTGTTCTAGCCAGTGCAGACATCGTTGTGCCTGTAGACACAAAGGAATTATCCACAACCGAGGAAACCATTTAACCCTGGAGGAACGATATCAATGAAGTTCGGCAAGCACATGATTCTTGCAGCGGCGACTGTCGCCGCGCTCGTGATTGGAACCACCCCTACCCAAGCCCAGGAACCGGGCAGGCACCCTGCCTATCTGCACGCCTTGAGCGATCTTCGCCTGATGCGCGCCTATCTTGATAAGCTGACTCCCAACGAGCGTGTTGACGAAGAGTCGCAACATGCGATCGATGAGATCGACGCAGCTATTCGTGAGATCAAGGAAGCGGCCATTGAGGATGGCAAAAACCTTCACGATCATCCGCCGATCGATGCCGGCATTACCCCAAACAACCGTTTCCGTAAAGCGCGCGAGGCAGGGAATGCGGCCTGGGACGATCTCAACCGCGAAGAGGACAATGACTTCGCGCACGGGTTGAAACACCACGCCATGGATCACATCGAGAAGGCGAACCACATTGTGGATCACATACTTCACCGTTTCGACAAAATGTAATTCTGCTCTGCAAACAGTAATGCCCGGCGGCCCACTGCCTCCGGGCATCGCTGTTTAGCGCTCGCTTGATTCAAGGGTCTGGTGCGAAAGGTGCCAGGAGAAATAGGGCGTCGAAGTGACGCTCCCCAGATCGGCGGCGAAAGTCTGGCCGCCGGTTCTCACTCGATTACAAGTTGACAACCCTCAGTTGTCCCATTCAGCGGCAGGCGCATCAATTCGTGCCCAATCAACAACCCGCGTCGACAGCATCAATGGCAGGCCGAGGACGCCAAATATGCGGGGCCTGCCCGATTGATCGGCAAGTTGTCGCGCTTGCCGTTTTCGGCCCTCCCGGTGGTCGCGGACAGGCCGACGAAAGGTGTTGGGCGGCCCGCCGGAACACGGGAACATCGAGGCCGAATCTTATTGATCATCGGCGTGACCTCTTTGCCCCAGTTAGCGTCGCTATCGTATCGAGATCACTTTTTATCTGCAATTTTGTCAGAATTGCCCATTCAGGGTCTATTTGTGCGCAAATCCTGCAAAGGGAGTGATCATTCGAGTAAGCGCAGCCGATATGTACTCTTGCAAGCCAGAAAACCAGCACTGTCTGGCCGGATGTTCCCGATGAAGAGAATGGTTTTTGCGTTCCCGATGGTTCTCGGGGTGGCCGTGGCTGCTTGGGCAGCAACGCCTGCTCCGCTAACTAACCTGCGAGATATTCGCGCCCTTACCAACGCAGAGGCCAAGCAAACCATCCCCGTCGACTTCGAGGCCACGGTTACCTACTTCCGCGACTTCCCAAGAACACTCTTTGTACAAGAGGGTGACGCGGCCATCTACGTCCTCGATGGGGTGGACACCCAGTTGGTTCCCGGTGATCGCGTACGGGTGCGGGGTGTGATGAAGCCGAGCTTCCGGCCCATCGTGCAGAGCAAAGATATCACTCTACTGGGCCACGGCACCTCGATCAAGCCCGTGCCTGCCACCTACAGCGATTTAATCAATATTCGATACCTGTGCAGGCTCGTGACGATACGCGCGACCATTCGTTCGGCCGATCTTCGATCGAGCTGGAATGAGAGCAACATCTATCTGCACATGATGACGGATGATGGTGCCCTTGATGCATCGGTACTAAGCAAAGATGAGAGTGCGCTCGACGGACTTTTAGACGCCGAAGTGGAAGTCTCCGGAGTGGGCGGGGTGATGTTTGACAGCAAGATGCAGCAAACTGGAGTTATCATCCACGTCAACTCCATGGCTGATGTGAAGGTTCTCCAGCGCGCCAAGGTCGATCCCTGGACACTGCCCATCAAGTCCATGGACACCATTCGCTCCTCCTACCGTTTAAAGGATCTTTCGTCCAGAGTCCGGGTTCGTGGAACCGTCACCTACTTTCAGCCCGGCGGGTCAATCGTTATCCAGGATGGCGACAAGAGTCTCTGGATCGATTCAGAAACCTATAAAACCATACGGGTCGGCGATGTGGTCGACGCGGTTGGATTTCCCGATGTGCATGACGGATTTCTGCGGTTGACGCGCGGCGAAATTCAGAGAACAGGCGCTACAGCCACTGTAACGCCGCATTCCGCGACCTGGCAGTCGCTTACATCGAGCGACAACATTCGCTTTGGACACGTCTACGATCTGGTTTCAATCAATGGACAGGTTGTGACAGAGGCTCGAGAGGCCACGCGCGACATCTATGTCATTAACTCCGATGGCCGTCTGTTCACAGCAATTTACTATCACTTGAACAATGCCAAAACGCTTTTACCTATGAAGCAGACTCCCATCGGCGCGACGGTTCGAGTCACCGGCATCTGCATTCAACTTAGTTCCAATCCCTGGAATGGCCCGGTACCCTTCGAGATTGTGATGCGATCGTTCGACGACATCACCATTGTTGCCAAGCCCACGCTCCTGAACACGCGCAACCTGATTATTGCCGTCAGCCTGCTGCTACTCCTGGTCATTGCTGTCAGCGCCTGGGGCTGGACACTTAGGAGTAAAGTCCACCAGCAAACATCCACCCTCGCCACCATGGCCCAATACGAACAGCAGCGCAGCCTTATTCTGGAAAAAATTAACGGCGCCGATCCACTTGCCGGAATTCTCGAAGATATTTCAGGTCTGGTCTCGTCGATTCTGGGTGGTGCTCCTTGCTGGTGCGAAATTGCCGGTGGATCAAAACACGGAGAGCATTTCCCACAGCCAGGGACACTGCGGGTCAGCGAAATGAGAATCGAAGACCGCGCCGGTGCGACTCTGGGATCGCTTCATGCCAGGCTCGACCCTGTTGCCATTCACTCCGTCAAGGAGACAGAGGCGCTCAAGGCGGGTGTGCGCCTGGCCGCCCTGGCCATCGAAACCCGCCGCCTCTACTCCGACCTTCGCCGCCGCTCCGAGTTTGATCTGCTCACCGACATTCCCAATCGCTTCGCGATGGCAAAGTTCATCAATGCGCGCATCGAAGAGGCGCGGCAAACCTCCAGCCTCCTCGGACTGATCTACATCGACTTGGACAAGTTCAAACAGATCAACGACACCTATGGCCATCATGCGGGAGATCTCTACCTTCAGCAAGTTGCCCTGCGCATGAGTCACCAGTTGCTGGGCGGCGACATGCTGGCCCGGCTAGGCGGCGACGAATTTGCCGCCGTGGTCTCGCTTCAGCATGGCCGTTCCGACCTGGACAAGATTCTTGCCCGGTTGAAGAGCTGCTTCGACGAGCCTTTTTCTATCGAGGGGATTCTGCTGCATGGCGAAGCCAGCATTGGCATAGCGCTCTATCCAGAAGACGGAGCCACCGAGGACAGCCTCTTGAGCGCCGCCGACTCAGCCATGTACAAAGCAAAACACACCAGGAAACAGTTCAGTCGAGCATGACCCCTGAGTGACCGGCTTCCATGAGGTGATGCCACCAAACGGGACTATCTCCCACTTGGCGACAAACCAGACAGAGCTCAGGCTTCTGCCTGAAAAAGGCCTTTCGTGATGGTTTTCTGACCAGGTATATTGTGAACAAAGACAGTGGCCCAACTCTTTCCAGAACTTGGGCTTATGCTTATGACGTGAGGCCCCCATACTTATGACAGACGCCACCGCTTGTTGCACCAGCGTAGCGTCTAGCACAGCGTCCAATTCTACCGGCAAAGAACGCGACGCCGAATCCGGCAACGACTACTTCGGGGCTAGGTACTACGCAAGCTCAATGGGGCGGTTCCTGAGCCCCGATTGGTCAGCCAAAGTGATGCCGATACCGTATGCGAAGCTCGACGATCCGCAGAGCTTGAATCTGTATAGCTATGTGCTGAATCATCCCCTCAACAGCATCGATCCGAACGGGCATGATTGGTTTTACGTTGACAAGAAGTGGCAATGGCAAAAGGGCAGCACATTCCATGATGCCGACGGCAACGCGACAAAGGACAAGGGATACGCAGGGCTCTTGGTTGCGACCTCAACAGGGAAAAATGCACGGGGTGCAACCACCTTCAGCTTGACCCTCTACGACCAGAACAAAGTTGTAGCTACTGGATCTGGGTTTTCGGGAGGAGGATGGAAAAACGGGCCGGGGGATCCAAAATTCGGTCCAACGCCAAATGGAAATTACGAAATGCATCTCGAGTTACGGGACAGCCAGGGACCCAACACGGTAATCGACGCCAACAACCCACCACATTTCAATGGTATTCAGAGGATGCACAATATTGGAGATTTTGATGTCGTTGGGGCTTACGGAACCGTTCGCGCGTACCTTGATCCGTTAGATGGACAAAAGGGAAGTCGCTATTTCCACGGCCA
Organism: uncultured Occallatibacter sp.; assembly: GCA_964452615.1. GTDB lineage: Bacteria > Acidobacteriota > Terriglobia > Terriglobales > Acidobacteriaceae > Telmatobacter. The sequence goes on along the minus strand of CAYVMS010000035.1, from coordinate 944 downwards.
AGAAGATGGTTTCAATTGGACTCACGGATGCTTGTCCTACGGGAAGGATGAGAGCCATGAGATGCGTAATGCTCTATGGAATCTTCCGGCTCAGGAATCCGCAGCTACGGTTAATCGCACAGTTGAGGCACCACAATGAAGAGGCTGGCAATCATACTAGTTCTTGCCGCGAGCGTTTGCTTTGGTCAGACCAAAGCGAAGGATACTTCAGGCGCTTGGATTAACTCAAAGGTTGAATGGCAATTGGATGACTTTCATAAGAACAAGAAGTGGGCGCAAACGGAAGTCCTCTATTTTTTTGAAGATGGACGATTTGGAATCATCGACAGCTCGATTTCTCAAACTGATGACGAAATGGAAATCAGTTACGGGGATGCACAGACCATCTATTTTGGCCGTTGGAGGCGAACAGGGGCGGGAATCACTGCTACCTATAAGCTAATCTACCGGGATGTTCCCCGTCGGAATGGCGCGAAGGAACCGAAGGCGCAGCAAGAGCATCTTACGGTCCACGAGGACGGGGAGATAGTCTTTCGCGGCTTGACTTTTCGGAAGGAACCAAGACTTGACGCAAGCGCGGCATCCAGCATTTCTGAAAAACTACCTTCTGGAAAACCTGGAGACCGACAATAATGCGCTGTCCCTTCTGTAGCCAGCGAGCCGCCTTTCGGGGCGGCTTGTGGCGTGTTTACGTCTGTAAACAGTAGTGGCGCGATCCGGCGGGTGGCCCAGGTCTCGATTCTGAGACCTGGGATTGATCTACGATTGAGGTCCACGCTTATGACGGGCTCCGGCACTTGTGCATCCGTAGTGTGTTTTCCGCCATCCCGCTATACCGGCAAAGAACGAGATACCGAATCAGGAAACGACTACTTCGAAGCGCGCTACTATTCCAGCAACATGGGCCGGTTCATGTGTATGCGTCCGAGCAAGTCAACCGTGTA
>CAYVMS010000034.1:0-19793 GCA_964452615.1 uncultured Occallatibacter sp. | reverse complement strand
CATTCGGTCCATAAATCTGGGTCCGTAATAGACGAGTGTACCGGACGGCGGCGCTTGGAACCAAACGGGGAAGTTGCTAGTGGTGCAGTTTCCGGTTTGCCTGTGATACAACCTAAACGCTAGTCCAAGGATTTCTGAGCGGCTTACTTCGTGTAGCAACGCTTCGTCCTAGGCCCGGTTTTTCGGAGCTTCCTTGCCAATAGAGTTCCCGCGCCTCAATCCACAAAAATTGGTCGCTGTAGTTCTTTTGCAATTCCCGTCTCATTTCGCAACAGTTTCGGGGATCTCCAGCGTACCCATCTTCTGCGAAGCCAAATCCATCACCCCGACGCGAACGAAGATACTCCCGGACGGCAGGTCGAATTTCAGGGGCACACGCAGCGGCTGCTGTAAATACTGCGCCAATTCCTGCGGATTGACGGTAAACCTCACTGTTTTCTGTATTGAGTTCAACATTTTCCCTTCGCCGTCGTAGGCGACAAAGCCGAATTCGATAGACGCCTTGCGCCTCCCGTCTGTAGCTTCCAGCAACGAGACCTGATCCGGGGCCAGCGAAAACGCCATGTCGTAGCGTACAAGATGCAGGTGCTTGACCGTTGGGTTGAGTGAGCCGATCACTTGCGGATCGCCGGGCTTCTGCGGATCGGTTGAAGGCGTCACGCGAACATCGAAGAGCAGTTGGGTTGAAGGGGCCTGGCCGTGGACCATCCCTGCAAGAAGCTTGCGCTGGGCGGACGCCTCAGGAGAAGAGTCCGCGGAAGGTTGTGCCTGCTCACCAGCGTCTACCGAGGTATAGCCTGGGCGATAGAGCAGGTGAAGATCGGGGCGATCGACCTTGACATCGATGGTGTGATATTTGCCGTCATGTCCCGAGAGAGGCGGTACGTAAGCGAGGGAGTAGTAGTTAGCACCGGTTTCAATGGCCTCTTGAATGGCTCCATCCAGGTCGTTTCGATTGAAGTAGGATATGCCGCCCGTCGCATCGGCCATCGCGCGCAATGATTCGTGCTCCTCGGACGAGCCGGCATTAAATGCCATTTCCCCTTTGGCCACACGAGCGCCCATTTGCCGGGACCTCATCATGCCGCCAACTGCAATGGAAGAGTCAACCGCCGAGAGGGCGTTGTCGGCGACCAGCCCCCGCGGATCAATCGGATAGAGCGCCACCTGCGCGTCGCTCAACAAAGCATAGACCCTTTGCAGTTCCTCCGTGCGGTCACCGAGGCATTTCACGCCGCTGAACCCGGCATAATTCGTGAGCCAAGGAATGCCAGGCGTAAACCAGATCAGATTTTTTCTACCCTTGATGCCGGAAAGGTAGTCGGCCACCGCCTTCAGGCCAGCCACTGTCAACTCACTCTGAGCATTCGCGGCTTCGCACAACACTTGGCGGTCACGGGAGGCATCCAGTCCAGTCGGATTTCTCTTGGACGGTTCAGCGTTAGCCCCCCCGGCCGGTTTGAACGAAGCTGCTTTCATAGCGGCAAGCAGAACGGCCTTGTCGGCCGTGAACCCCTGCAAAACCTGTGCTGTATTGCCCAATTGGAGAATCGCAACCTGCGTCCCCTGGGGCAATCTATTGAGGTACTTGATGGATTGCTCCTTGGCCGCTTCCAGGTTCTCTGGAGCCCACTTCAAATGATCGACCAACCCCGTAGCCACGTCGTCCAGCAACAGCACATTCAGCGCGCCGGTGGTTGGCGCCTGCGGCTGCGCGTTGCTGAAGACGTTGGCCGGCGATTGCGCCGGAGCCGCATTCCCCGAGGGTTTATCCATCCCGAACTCCTCAAAGTTTGTGATCTTCTGCACATGCCCGTCTTCTTTAAGCTCGAAGTTGGGCTGTAGCAGTCCATGCACAGGATTGCGGTGTCGATCCGTCACGGTAACGTCTTCAACGGTAATCTCGCTGGTGACTTTGAGGTGAGGCACACTATAGCTCGCAGATGGCTCTGGAGTGCTGGACTCCTGTTGTGTCGGAACAGGTGCATCTGCTGGCCCTACCGCCGCGGATTGAGCGGGCATTGGCTGCCGATCTGCTGGCGGGGCAAGTTCAGCAGGAGCGGTGGATTCAGGATTCGCTGGCGGCTGGGGGAGGGCGGTTGCAACAGTGGAAATCTGATTTGAATCGGGGACAAGGTCTTGATTGTCGACGGGAACCAGATCTCCCGCTGGCAAGGCAATGGCTTTCACGCCATGCACCTTGACAGTCAACAATACGACTCCCGCTTTTGCATTGCGGGGACGTGGAAATTCAAGAATGTATCTATCCCGCAGCATTTGCGTGAACTGCTGCATCCGCGCGGCAATATTGCTATTGTCGAGGGCTAGACTCACCCCTCCAGTCAACTTGCTTACTGCGGACAGGCGAGTGATGCCAACATCGTTGGAGGCATTAGAAAATCCGGGTTGTATTTGCGTGGGTTGAAGTAGACCCTGCAAACCGCCCGTCGGCTGACTGACGCCAGCACTGGGAGAGACATGGTTATTGGACCCAGAACGATCTGGATTGAGGCCGAAGATCGTGACTTGAGAATGCTGGGCCATCTTTGTCACAGCATCTGAACTGTATTTGCTGTTCGTGTCGTTTCCATCGGTAACAGCTAAAATGGCGCGCCAGCCGGATTGCTTCGCGAGCGCATTTGTCACGTAGGCCAGATCGTCCCAAAGATTAGCATTCGAACTACACGGGGCCGCTTTCACCGACTGGCGGCGAGCTGTCCAACTGCGCAACGCAACGTCCGTAGCGTTCTTCAACTGGAAGCTGTCTCCGGGCACATCTCTGACTTCCTCCATCTGGCCGCAGCTCATCACGTAGATGGAGACAAGATCGTTGGGATGGAGGAAGGAAGGCGCGAGGCCTGCAATCGCGCCATCGATCTTGGACAGTAAGTCGTCTTTCAGGGAGCGCGTATCGAGAACGATGGCAAGATGTATAGGGTCAGCGCCCTCGATGCGGCTGTATGTGGGGCGAAACGGCGTATCGCTGTTGAATGTTATGGAAAATCGATCGGATGCAACCGGAGAGGACAACTTTTTAAGTGCGGGGGTCAGAACAAGCACCGGAATCTGCACCAGGTTCGTTTCCATATGGAGTATCGGTATCGCGCCGGACTGCGCAGGTTGGTTCTGGCTAGAAATGGACTGAGCTGTCAGCGATGCTTGGCTCATGCAAAGTCCAATCCACAAAAGACAGAGACACAACCATTGCTTTAAGAACCCCGGCGCAAAAGCCTCCATGAAATGGAATTCAAGTCTCGACAATGTTGGCTCGGACATTTTGATCTCCTGTTTGCTTCTAAATAACTACTACACCTGTGTGTGACTGTCAATCCATCGCGCTGACGCTAATCCGGAAGCCTGCCGGGAGCCGCTTTCCACACACGATTTCTCCCGAGCTGTTGTCGATCACTGTTTTCAGTTCATTGTCGAGGGCACCGCTAAGAGCGAAGCATTCAGAATCCAGATCGCACCTGGGTCGTCGCCGATTCTAAGACTGCACCGCCACCCGGCTAGTCTGCCCCATCTTGCGACGCCGGTAACGCGACTGGTTCCCCAAGCAGCGGGACGGGGCGAATCGGCATAAAGTTAAAGGATGAAGGTTTCGTTGCGCCCAACTTACGTTTTGCGCCAGGCTGCATGCTCTCTGGCAGGTCTCCTCTTTGTGCTCATGGTTTTACAACCGGTGATGGGGCAGTCCTCTGGCGGATCGACGGCTGCGCCCTCAGGGGCGGCTTCAACAGCGGCAACGAAGAAAACTGCGCCAAAGACAGCAATAACTGCGAAGACGACAGCGCCAGCGACTGCGAAAAAGAACGCGCCAACGGCTGCGAAGCGGGTTGCGGCGGGCAAAAAGTCCAAGAGGCCCAGGCGACAGGCGAGCAAGGCAGTGAGGCGGGCGCGAGCGGCGCGGATCAAGCTGGCATTTGTGGCATCGGCCGAGTTGCGCCCCATGGCGCAGCAATTGGCCACCTTGCGCACTCCGGCGGCTTATGCCGGGGTGACAAAGTATGCACACGAGCATCCGGGCGAAGCGGCGGCGACGGCGTATCTCGCGCTGGGCCACGCCTATTGGCTGGACAGGCGCTACGCAGATGCGGTCGCCAACTTTCGGCTAGCCAAGACGGCTGGCGAAGAACTGGCCGACTACGCCGAATTTCTGGGCGCTCGGGCCAACCACGACGCAGGCAACGACGCGGCTGCAGAGGCGTTGTTGAAGGGCTTCTCCGAGCGCTACCCGGACAGCATTTTTGTCGATCAGGCGCCGGAGTTGGAAGCCAATACCCTGCTTGCCATGAAGGACGCGGAGGGCGCACAGCGCGTGCTGACGGCCGCCGCGGATACGGACGCGGCGGATCGGCTCGGCTACCAACTCGCAGTGGGGCAGGTGGCGTTCATGCTGGGACGAGAGCAGGAGGCGGAGAGCATCTTTACGCGGCTGCTGCTGACCCATCCTCTCAGCCCCGAGGCGGGAGCCGCGCGGGCAAAGCTCACTGCTCTGGGCGCGGAGACAAACCTGACGACGGTGGAGCTGCGCAGCCTGGGCGATGCCTTCTTCAACGCCGGACGCTATGAGGATGCAAGCGAACAATATCGCGCGCTGGCCCGGCGGTCAAGCCTGGACGAAGTGAGCCGCAACGCATTTGCCGTAGCCGCCGCTGCCTGCGATCTGAAGCTCAAGCGGCTGACCAAGGCCGAGGCTGAGGCATTGCCGGATACGAAGGACGAGAACGGCGCGCGGCGGCAGTATCTCTTGATGGAACTGGCGAGGAGTCGCGACGATCTCGGGGAACAGAAGCGCATTGTGGCCGAGATGGAGTCAACGTTTCCGCAGAGCACCTGGCTGGCCGAGGCGCTCTTTTCCAGCGGGAATATGTATCTGCTGCGGCACGACTATGCGCCGGCAGTCGAATACTACAGCACATTGGCGACGCGTTTTCCTGAGAGCAAGAATGCGGCGGCCGCGCACTGGCGGGCGGGCTGGCTGAGCTACCGGCAGGGGCTCTTTGCCGATGCGGCGCGCCTCTTTGACGAGCAGATAAGGCTCTATCCAGCGGCGAAGGAGACTGTGTCGGCGCTCTATTGGCGGGGCCGTATGTATGAGACGCAGGATAAGAAGCCGGAGAAGGCCGCGGCGAACTACAGGGCCATCGTGCGGGCCTATCAGCACTACTTCTATGCACAGATGGCCAGGCAGCGGCTGGCTGCGCTGGGGGATGCGCCGGCGGCGGAAGCCGAGCCGCAACTGGACGGATTCCAGGCTGCGCCGGTGCCCGAACTGGTGGAGAGCTTTCCGTTAGAAAGCCCGCATCTGGCAAAGGCGCGCCTGTTGGCCAATGCAGGCCTGAACGACTATATAGCGCAGGAGATTGCAGCCGATCCGAACTCCGCTTCGTGGAGCGCGCTGGCCGAGGCGCAGATCTATGCCAGCTATGGCGAGACGTTCCGTGCCTTGCGTTCGCTGAAGAAAGCCCTGCCATATGCCGCCTCGGCATCGATCAAGTCCATCCCGCTGGCTTATTGGCGGATCCTCTTTCCAGAGCCGTATTGGGAGACGATCAAGGCCGAGTCGGCCAAAAACAATCTCGATCCATATCTTGTGGCTTCGCTGATTCGCCAGGAGTCGGAGTTCAACCCCTCGGCCATTTCGCCCGCCAACGCGTATGGCCTTATGCAGATGCTGCCTTCGGTGGGCAAGGCGATGGCGCGCGAAGAGGGTATAAGCAACTTCCAGACCTTCCAACTGCTCGATCCTGCCACCAATATCCGGCTCGGCACTCGCTACCTGCGTCAGACGCTGAACAGGTTCGGCGAAGTAACGGAGTACGCTACGGCGGCTTACAACGCAGGAGACGAACGGGTGGTCGATTGGGAAGCCGCGGGGCCCTATCAGGGCATCGACGAGTTTGTCGAGTCCATTCCGTTTACCGAGACCAGGGAGTATGTCGAGGCCATCTCGCGGAACATCGAAACCTATAAGGCGATCGACACTGCTGCTTCATCACAAAGCAAGGCAGGGGCGGGAGCAGGAAGATAGGGCTCGTCCTCCGCCTTAGCCGCAAAACTAGAATACTGCGAGGGTGTAACTGAAGAGAATCCGTTTTATTACCTCTGGATTTGGATTCCGGTTGACTTCTAAGGCTACCTGCAAGCACACTTATTTTGAACGGAGGAGTCTAAACCTCCGAACAAGCCATTCGCAGTCTGCTGTTGTTGCAAAACAGAGCCGGCCCGGAGTATTCGATCCCGGTACTGTAGCTTCGACCAACCGGAGGGCACTATGTCAGCCGATTTGCAGTTTCTGGAAGAATGGATCCCCGAGAGAATGGACCCCGGAACGATCTTTGTGCTGGAAAACCAGGCGAAGATGGGTCATGCCCAAAACCCTTTCGTTGCTGTCATGTCGTGCCCGCGCTGCGGGACGATGGGACTGATTACGCGCCGGCAACTATGCGCCGGCGAACCGATGATCTGCGGAGGCGATGTCTGCTCGGCTGAGTACCGGCTCGACGGCGAGACGATCAACTACCGCTTGGCGCAGTAAACGCCTGAGTAGGACGGGCGCGGCGCGACGCACGCAGCTTCAGTAGCCGCGTATTTGTGTGCTTTTAAATGAGTTCAATCTTCATGGCGAAAATCCTTATTCCATGCCTGTTATATGCGTAACTTCATCTGTGCTGATCCCAGGCGTTGCCGCAGTTGGCCCAATGCCAGCAGGATGCCGTGGAGCAGAGCTTCCGGGCGCGGTGGACACCCGGGGATGTAGACGTCGACTGGAATGACCGCATCGACTCCGCCGAGCGAAGCGTAGTTTGTGCCGAAAATGCCTCCGCTGATGCCGCAGGCTCCCACGGCGACAACGACCTTTGGAGCCGGTGTCGCTGCCCAGGTCTTGCACAAAGCCAACTCCATATTGCGCGTGACGGGACCGGTGACCAGCAGCATGTCGGCATGGCGCGGCGAGGCCACGAAGTGAATGCCGAATCGCTCGATGTCGTGAACCGGATTATTCAGCGCAACAATTTCTTGCTCGCATCCGTTGCACGAGCCCGCATCCACCTCGCGAATTGCAAGCGACCGGCCCAATAGATTTTGAATTGCCTCTGCGATCCGCTTGCCGGGCTCGTCGATAATTGGGCCGCTGGCAGACGCTTTGAGTGACGCGTGTGTGCCATCGGGATGAAGCGCGTATTCGGCGATTTGAACCAAGTCGCGGCGATCACTGACAGCAAGCTCAAAGTTGCGCGTCATGCTCACGGCCCCGTCGGTCGATGCCCGCTCGCATTCGCCACAAAAGATGCACCGGCCATAGTCTACGGTGACCTGTCGCAGGCCGTCCAAGTCGCGGAGGGCTATGGCTCCGGTTGGGCACGCTTCGGCTGCGGGACGCGCATCGCTCCAAGCATCGAAGTCGAACTCCGGGCATCCGCGAAACTGCGCGGCGAGATGGGGCGCAACTTCTGGATACCCCGCTGTCACCGTGCCAACGTTAAACGATTTTTGAAGGATCTTGAACATCGAGTTACCGATCCGTTCCCGAGTACGATAGGTTGAAACTCTTGTTGATCACCGGAAAGTCCGCGATGATGTTGCCTTCGACGGCTTCAACGATTGCCGGCCAGTTATTGAGTGACGGATCTTTGACTTTGCAACGCTCGATACGATTGTTTTCACCGATGCGGACCCAATGAATAATCTCGCCACGCCATCCTTCCACGGCACTCATCGCGCAGCGACCGGGCGGGATGGGTTGAACCGGGGCGCGGTGTGCCCCTTCCGGCAATCCAGAAACCGCCGCACGAATCAATTGAATCGACTCGCCCACTTCATCAATGCGGACCTGCATGCGATGGCGCACATCGCCCTCCTGATAGACCGGGACCTTGAAGGGGAGTTGGCTGTACGCCTCGTAGGGATGATCGCGGCGGATATCGCGGTCGATGCCGGAGGCGCGCCCGGCTACGCCGACGATGCCCAGGGTCAGGGCTTTGTCAGGGCGCAGGAGTCCGGTGTGCTCCAAACGGTCGCGGGTCGAGTCGGAGGATTGAATGATCGCGACCAGATCGCGGAATTCGCCTTCCACGACTTTGAGTGTTTTCTCGATAGCTTCGATCTGGTCTGGTTGCCAATCCCTGCGCACGCCGCCAATGGCGATCATTCCTCGCAGGACGCGGCTTCCAGTGAGCGTTTCGTTCAGGCCCAACACAAGCTCGCGCACGCGGCCGGCATGGACGTTGGCAATTGCGAAGCCCACGTCGGTGGCGATAGCTCCTACATCGGCGATGTGATTTGCGATCCGTTCGAGTTCAAGCAGGATGACGCGCATGAATTGCGCGCGCGCTGGAAGCTCGATCTCCGCCGCACGCTCGATGGCTTGGCAAAATGCTGCGCCGTGGGAGAAGGCCGAGTCGCCCGAGATACTTTCAGCCAAAAAGACTGCGCGATGAATAGGAAGATTTTCGAAGAGCTTTTCGGTTCCCTTGTGCGTGTAGAACATGCGGAGCTGAAGATAGAGAATCGGCTCGCCGGCTACGGCGAAGTTGAAGTGGCCGGGCTCGATGATTCCTGCATGAACAGGACCGACGGGGATCTGGAAGACGCCCTCTCCGTGAGTGGGCCGGTAGACGTGCTGTTCGCCTTCAAATGGAGGGAGTGCAGTTTCGAGCGGAAAGCTCTTGCGCAATGGATGCACGTCGGGCCAGTTATCATGGAGCGCGACGCGGCGCGGATTTGGATGGCCGACGGCTTCGAGGCCAAACCAATCCTGAATCTCGCGCTCCTGCCAGTTAATAGAGGGCAACTCCGCGGCCAGCGAGGGGAAGGAAGGAAATCCCTCGGGAATAGGAGCCTTGAGAATCACCCAGCTTGGTTCGCCCGGTCTGTCGAAGACATAGTAGTTATAGAAGACGCTTTCGGCACTTACACGATCCTCCGCAAAGACGGTCACGATTCTCGCCTCGTGTTCAACAAGGAAGTGCCGGACGATCGAGGTGACATCGGGACTGTTCAACAGAACAACAACCTGATCGCAGACAGGTTCATCGACGGAGCAGACTAGATCCGGGAAGCGACCGTGAAGTTCGTCAAAGAATGTTGTCATTGTCCGCTCACCACCTTTGCGGCTCCGCGAATCAGTTCAAGCAGTGGAGCCGGCACCCAGAATCCAATGATGACAAGCGCTGCAGCCAATGCGAGCAGCGAACCATCGCACCAGGGACGGCGCGGCGCGACCGGCGTGTCGCCTTTAGCGCCGAGGATCATTCCGCTAACGTGCATCAGCGCACCCGCGAAGACGCCCGTGCCGAAGAGGACAATCAGCACTCCCGTAAGCAGATGCCCGCCATCGACGGCCGCGCGCACAATGATGAACTCGCTCTGAAAGATGCTGAAGGGCGGCATACCAATGACGGCCAGCATGGCCATGAAAAAGATGACACCGGTGAGCGGCATGACGCGAATTACGCTGCCCTTGATCTCAGAGAAGAGGTCAGTCTTGAAGTGCTGTTGCACATTGCCCGCGCATAGAAATATAAGTGTCTTCGCAATGGTGTGAAAGGTCATGTGCAGCATCAAGCCCAAAGTCCCCAGCGGGCCACCGAGCCCCAGCGCTGCGACCATGATACCGCCGTGCTCGATGGTGGAATAGGCAAGCAGGCGGCGAAGATTCTTCTGCACCAGAATAAATGGAACGGAGATGCCCATCGAGAGCAGTCCGAAGAGCAGCAGCAGATGGCTTGGGTACTCCGCGCCAAGACAGCGGCTGGTGAGGATGTAGAAACGGATGAGTCCGTAGAGAGCGCAGTTGAGTAAAGCCGTAGAGAGAATCGCGGCGGAGGGCACAGGCGCTTCGCTGTAGGCATCGGGCTTCCAGGTGTGCATAGGCGCGAGGCCTGCCTTGGTTCCGTAACCCATGAGAATGAGAACAAAGGCCAGGCGCATCGAGGTCGGGTCGAGTTGCGCGGCGTGCTGTGCAAGCACAGACCAATTGAGACCAGCCAGCGCATCGGAGCCAGCCAATTTGTGGCCCGCATAGTAGGCCACCAGCGTGCCGAAGAGCGCCATCGAAAGGCCAACGCCGCCGATGATCGCGTACTTCCATGCGGCCTCTAGCGAAGTGACCTTACCATAGAAAGTGACAAGAAAAACCGAGACTAGCGTGGTAGCTTCAATGGCCGCCCACATCACGCCGAGATTATTCGCCACCGCCACAAACATCATGGAAAACACAAACAATGGCGTCAGCGTGTAGTACATGCGAAGCTGCGCGAGTTGCTCCTTGCCGGTTGCATCGTCGCCTAGTTCCCCGCTCTGCTCGTCGTCGCGCAAGTAACCGATGGAGTAAGTCGCGCAAACTACCGCTACCAATGCGGTAAGAAGAATGACCAGAGCGCTGAGCGCGTCGGCATAGAAGAAGCCGTTGGCGAGCGAGACCGTACCCCGGGCGAGCACTTGCGCGGCTAGCGCGACGGCGACAAGAGCAACCATGCCGAAGCCGACGAGGTTGGCCCGTTCCATCTCTGCGCGACGGCGCGCGAAGTACGATGCAGCGGCGGTGGCAACGGGGATCAGCAATAGAGCAAGCAGCAGCATCCTATCCTCGCAACCTCCGCAACAGGCTCACATCCATCGATTCAAAGGTCTCGCGGATGCGGTAGACGAGAATGCCGAGCACCATGGCCGCCACTAAGACATCGAAGAGAATTCCTAGTTCAACGATCAGCGGCATTCCATAGGTAAGCGAAATCGCGGCGAGAAAAAGGCCGTTCTCAAGCGACAGCAGGGCCAGCACCTGCGTCAACGCCTTGCGGCGATTGATCATGGTGAAGAAGCCGATGAGGAATAGCGAGATAGCCACGGCAAGTTCGTTGTGGCCCAGGCCGGGTTCATCCGGCTTGAAGAACGACTCAGCCACAACATAGCCCAGCAGCGTCAGGCCGCCCGAGATCATCACGGAGAGCGGCACGTTGATGATCGGCTTGATCTCTTCGCGAATTTCCATGCGCACCACGAGGCGTTCGAGAAAGATGGGCACGAGAATCACTTTGACCACGAGAGTCATCCCGGCTGCGATATAGATGTGCGGCGCGTGATTGAACCAGGCGATTGTTGCGGCGATCATCGCGAGAAGAAACGATTGAATGGCAAAGATGCGGATATGCGTAACGATCCAGCGCTGCGCCACGACGGCTATTTGCAAGACGAGCACCAGCGCCGCCATCAGAGTGATGATTCGTTCGCCGAATTGCATATCGAGAAACGGTTTCATAAGCATCAGAAGAGAAAGGTGGAAACGAGTGCGAGCGATCCAAGAGTGAAGGCCACAGCGAGCAGCTCCGGTACGCGGAAGAGCCGCATCTTGGCGTTGACAGTTTCGATCAGAACAATGGCACAACTTAATAGAAGCAGCTTCGCAAGCAGCCAGACGATGCCGATAAGAGCGCCGAAGCCGAACCATGATGGCTGAAGGCCGACGGGCCAGAAGCAGTTAATCAACAAGGTCATCAGGACGAGCTGCTTGATGGAAGCAGCCCATTCAACAAGAGCAAGGTAGGGGCCTGAATACTCGAGGATCATGGCCTCGTGAATCATCGTGAGTTCGAGGTGAGTGGCCGGATTGTCGACTGGAATGCGGCCCGTCTCGGCAATCAATACGAGCGCCAGCGCGGCGAAGGCGAACATCTGCGCGGGAGCAAGAAAGCGCCAGGTTTGGCCAATTGCGGCTCCGGCGATTTCGGTGAGGCCAGTGGAGCCCGCGCCGATGGCGACTGTGAAGATGGCGAGCATCATGGCGGGTTCGGCGAGAGCTGAGATGGTCATCTCGCGACTGCTGCCGATGCCGCCGAAGGAACTGCCGGTGTCGAGTCCGCTGAGCGCAAGAAAGAAGCGGCCCAGCCCGAGCAGGTAAATCACCGCCAGCACACCGCCGAACAAGCCAAGCGGCGCGTCGGCAGCGACCATGGGAATCATGAGCCCGGCGAGAATCGTGCTGAAGAAGGCGATCCAGGGAGTAGCCGCGAAGATCCACGAGGCGGTCTCGGGAATGACCATGCCTTTGCGAAAGAGCTTGTAGAGATCCCGATACGGCTGAAAGATGCTTGGGCCACGACGCGTTTGCAGGCGCGCCTTGAGCGTGCGAATGACGCCCGTGACTAGCGGCGCCAGCGCCACGAGCAGGAAGAGTTGGGCGAAGGACTCAACGATTCGTGTGACGATTTGCCCGCTCATCCGCGCACCCCAAAGAGCAGCAGCAAGATCAGCGTGATGAAGATGTAGGCAAGATACGCGTTGATGCTGCCTGCCTGAATAGCCCTCATGCGCTCTGCCGCGGCCATGATCCGGTGACGCAGCGGCGCATAGAGGTGCTTCTCAAACGTCGGCTCGATCTCGCTCTCGAAGCGGATCGCGCTGGGGTAGTAGGGCGAGACTTCATACTCGGCCTGGATTTCGCGGCGCGGACGATAGAGGGCAGAAAAGATCAGGCGCAGCGCCTTTGAAAACGCGGTTGCCGTGTATTCGTTGTCGGCGGTCAAGCCGGGAAGGCCGCAATCCCATGCCGGACCTTTGACGCTGCGACGCTTCCATCGCCAGGCCAGCGGAAGTGCGAAGGCCGCGCCAGCAAAGATGAAGATCATAGCCATTCCGAAAGTGGAGATGGTGCCGCCATGCGGCGTGCCCGGCGAGAGCGCCAGACCGCGAGCCATGATCATCGCCGAACTTGTGCTAACGCCGAGTGTTTGTTGCGTAATGGGATCGAAGACGCGCACGAACCACGTTGCGCCCAGGCCAAGCGCTACGCATCCCACTGCAAGCACAGCCATTCCCGCAAGCATTGTCGGCGAGGCCTCTCGCGCATCCGCGGATTGCTCACTGCGCGGCAGCGCGAGAAACGGAATAGCAAACGCCTTTACGAAGCAGGCCGCCGCAAGGGCCGCGGTCAGCGCCAGCAGTGACCCGGCGATGGGGAACATCAATCGTGCGAGGCTCTGCGTAGTGCCGAAGCCGGCGAGCAGCGCCTGATAAGTGAGCCACTCGCTGACAAATCCGTTGAGGGGAGGCAGCCCGGAGATCGCTACTGCGCCGATGAGAAAGCAGATGGCCGTGACTGGCATGAGCCGGATCAGCCCGCCCATCTTCTCCATGTTTCGCGTGTGTGTGGTCTGCACCACGGCGCCAGCGCCGAGAAAGAGCAGTCCCTTGAAGGTGGCATGGTTGAAGGTGTGATACAAGCCGGCGATCAACGCAAGCGCGGCGAGACTGGGCTGACCCAGCGAGCGAAATATCAGCGCTGCGCCAAAGCCCATGAGGATGATCCCGATGTTCTCGATGCTGTGCCAGGCGAGCAGGCGCTTCAGGTCGTGCTCCATCAATGCGTAGAGCACTCCGAGCAGAGCGGAGACGACGCCGAGCGCCAGTACCACTGTTCCCATCCAAAGCGGCGGTGGGCCATAGAAGTCGAAGAAGACGCGCGCCATGCCGTAGATGCCGGACTTGATCACAATGCCCGACATGAGCGCCGAGACGTTGCTGGGCGCGACCGGGTGAGCATCGGGGAGCCAGATGTGAACCGGGACCAGGCCGGCCTTCACTCCAAAGCCTAAGAGAAAAAGCAGAAAAACCGCGCCCTGCTGGAGCGGCGAAAGGCTGGAAGCCAACAGATGAAAGCTCGTGAAATCCAAACTGCCGCTGGCGGATGTGAGCATAAGGAACGCGATCAGCAGCAGCCCTGTGCCCGCATGCGACATGACAAGGAAGAGTACACCTGCCTTGCGCGCCTCTTCCTTTTCGTGTTCGAAACCGATCAGGCAGAATGACGAGAGCGCCATCACCTCCCACGCCACGAGGAAGAAGAAGACGTTGGACGCGGTGAAGACCAGCGCAAGACTCATCAGCAGCAAGTTGTAGAAAAATCCAAATGCACCCAGGTTGCGGCGGCCTTCCATCTCCTTGAGGTATCCGAAGGAATAAAGCGAGACAGCGGCGGCCAGCACTGCAAGGGTCACATTAAAATATGCCGAGAGCGGGTCAATTCTTATGGACCACGAAAAGATGGGGTTGCCGGAGGGAAGATCGATCAACACTGCGCTGCCGCTGAAGATCGCCATTGCTGAAGCAGCCAGATCAAGCAGCGAACCAGCCAGTGCCGCTCCGCAAGCCACACGCCGAGCGGCGGCCGGGTTGCGCCAGAGAGCCAAAGATGCCAGCGCGCCCGCCAGCCAGACGATGATTCCGCTCAGAAATAGCGCAGAAATCATCGGGGAGAGACCTCGAAGTCAACTTCGCCGAGCATCTGAACGGCGTCGGCGAGGCTGGCCTGGAAGTAGCGGCGCATGATGTCGAGAACCTCCACGAGCATGGGATTCCGAATGGAATAAAAGACCTGGTTGCCATCCTTCCGGTTCACAACGATCTGGTGGCTGCGGAGGATTGCCAGGTGCTGGGAGAGATTGGCCTGTTCGAGGCCTAGCTTCTCCTGGATAACACGCGCGGAGAGTTCGCGGTCCCGCAAGACCTCAAGGATAGCAATGCGGGTGGGATGGGAGAGCGCGCGAAAGATATTTGCCTTGTAGTTGCGCAGCGTCTCCTGCATGAAACGAGTATATTCGTTTTTCCGAATATTCGCAATAAACGGAATGGTTCGGCGAGGCGCGTCTCGGTTGCTATTGCTCGACCTGTTCAACACTGCGGTTCTTGGCTTGGCCATCTTCAATGTTGTGATCCTGGGCTTGCGCAGCGTCGGCCGCCAGTGCGAATGCAGCTAGAGACGCGGTCTGCCTCGGCCAACCTCATGAATGGCGCGAGACGCGTGAGGTGGTTTCGAGCCGGTCTTTGCGGAAGCGGAGAACACTGGCGGTTGAACCGCGGCTTTATGCCGATTATCCACGGAGACAGGCTCATGGACAGGTTTCGATGGCAGATGGCAGTCGAAGAGCAATCGATGGCAAAAGCAACAGACACAACCACAAGCTCTGATCGTGTTGTCCCCGTGAACTGATCAGGTTCCCCCTGAGGGTCTTTTCGGAGTGCCTCTGGTATGCTGAAGGGTCTACGGAGGCGAGTGGCAGGATGCCGGAGCAAAGGGGACGGAAGCACCACCAAGACAGAGTAGCGGAGACGCTGCGCGAAGAGATTGGCGTGCTTATCGAGGGGGAACTGGTCGATCCACGCATCGATCTCTGCTACGTGACCGAGGTGGCATTGAATCCGGGGGGCAAGTCGGCGCGGGTTTATGTTGCAATCGACAGCGCGGTCAAGGACATTGCCGCGGCCGAAGAGAAGACTGTAGCCGGGCTGGAGGCAGCCAAAGGCTTCATCCGCTATGAGTTGAAGGAGAGGATGGGCGTGCGCCATGTGCCTGAACTCAGCTTCCTTGCCGACCGCTCTGGGCGCTTTCAAGCGCGCATCGAGGAACTGATGGACCGGCACCGAAAGAGGCAGAAGGCGTCTGCCGATGTGAACCCAGCCGGGCAGGCAGAAGCCGGTAAGCAAAAGGTACCGGTGGAGTAGCCCAAGAATGGATCATGCCAGCCGCAATATTTCTTTACAACCAAAATGCGAGGTGACCACTGCCGGACCCGGCACCGTATCGGGAGCAACGACGGCGAGTGTGCCCGCTGAGCGGATCGAAGCGATCCTTGATGTTCTGCGCCGGGGTGAACGATTTCTGGTCTGCTCTCACATGCGCCCCGACGGCGATGCGGTGGGCTCTATGCTGGCCATGGGTATGCTGCTGAAACAGATGGGCAAGCAGGCCGACCTGGTTACAGCGGACCGGATTCCACTGGTCCATCGCGAACTGCCCGGCGCAAAGGCGATCCGGACCGCCGAACGTGTCGAGGGCCCGTATGACGCCGCAATCCTGCTGGAGTGTGATGGGCTGGCGCGGACCAGGTTGACCGGCCTGGAGCGGTTCTTCCAGGTCAACATCGATCACCACACAACCGGTCGCGAGTATGCCAACCTGAACTGGATCGACCGCGGGGCGGCCAGCGTGGGCGAGTTGGTTTACCGGCTGGTAAAGGCTGCCGGGGCAACGGTGACGCCAGAGATGGCCTCTTGCCTTTACACCACCGTTCTAACTGATACAGGAGGCTTCTGCTATGGCTCGACGCAGGCCTCCACCTTCGGTCTGGCGCGGGAGCTGGTCTTAGCTGGGGCCGATCCGATCCGTATCGCCCATAGCGTGTATTTTTCTACGCCAACTTCGAAGCTGTTGCTGCTGGGAGCGGCGCTTAACAATCTGGCGCGCGAGGAGCGGCTGGCCTGGCTTTGGGTCACTGCTGAAGACTTGGCGCGGACCTTGGCTACCGAGGAGGATTGCGAGGGCATCGTAAACTTTGCACTGTGCGCATCGGGGGTAGAGGCCGCTGTCTTCCTGCGGGAGATGCCGGATCAGCGCATCCAGTTGAGCCTGCGCAGCAAAGGCCGGGTGAACGTGGCTGGGATCGCCGAGCGGCTGGGCGGCGGAGGCCATGAGAGCGCCGCAGGATGTGCGCTGGAGGGCCCGATGGAGCAGGCACTCGCCGAGATTCTGGACCAACTGCGCGCCAGCGTGGCCTCGCTTCCCGAGGAGACAGGCTCATGAGTCCGGTCAGAATCCACCCGAATCTGTTAGCCTTAACCCTGTCGAATCGAAGCACTCATTCCGCGTTTCATGGAAGCGCGGACCGTGGCCAACGTCTGTTAGCCTCCCCCAGTCGCCCTGACCGAAATCGGCATCGCCTGCCCGCATGAGGCATGCGAAGGCTCTGTTTGGAGAAACGCTGGAAGTGGAAAACCTTCAGGAACCATCCGCTCCGGACTCGCCCGAAGGCTGGCGCATGCGGCTACCCCGCTGGGCCACGGCTCGCGAGGCGGCAGTCTTTCTCGCATTTACCTTATTTTTTCTTCTCTACGGACAGACTCCGCTGGTCGGCGGCGACGGCATAGGCTTGGTGGGCGCAGATGAACCCCGCTATGCGCAGATCGCGCACGAGATGCTGGACAGATTCGACTCGGCGCATACGCTGAAGGGCAAACTGAGCGCCTGCGTCACACCGTATCTTTATGGCCATCCGTGGCTGGAAAAGCCGGCGCTCTACTACTGGCGCGCGATGTTCGTTTTCCAGGACTTTGGGGTGCACGACTGGGCCGCCCGCCTGCCTTCGGCCAGCTTCGCCTTCCTGATGACGGCGCTGATCTACCTGCATATGCGGCGATTCCGCCCCGGCGGTCACCTGGATGCGGCGCTGATTACAGTAGCCTGCGCTGGCATCATGGGCTTTGCCCGCGGCGCCTCGACCGACATGCAGATGGCGGCTCCGCTGGCCATCGGCCTGCTCGGCTGGTACGCCTGGTATGAGACTGACTCAAAGTTCTGGCTCTTCGACATTTATTTCTTCACCGGCGTGGCCACTTTAGCCAAGGGGCCGGTTGCGCCGTTTCTAGCCATCGTGATTCTGACCGCATTTGCCGCTCTGCGCCGCGAGTGGTCGATACTGAGGCGGTCGTTCTGGTGGCCGGGCGTGCTGCTCTACTTTGCCATCGTGCTGCCATGGTTCATCGCCGTGCAGCATGAGAATCCCGACTTTTTTCGTGTGTTCTTTCTGGAACATAATCTAGAACGCTTTGCCACCAATCGCTATGAACACCAGCAGCCGTTCTGGTACTACCTTGTTGTAGTCCTCCTGGCGGTAATGCCGTGGACGGTAATCGCGGTGCGGGCGCTGATCGACGGCATCCAAACCTCGGTGTGCGAGTGGCGGGCGAGACACTCCGGCAGATGCAAACGCTGTCCAGGCGGGCCAGGGGATGCCTTTCCCGAGTTCCTGGTGCTGTGGGCGCTGATTCCCATTCTCTTCTTCTCTCTGTCGAAGTCGAAGCTGCCCGGCTACATCCTGCCCTCTATTCCGCCGATCACGATCCTCACGGGGGACTATCTCTTCCGGCGGCGGCAGCGAGGACTGAACCGCGGGGTGCTGCTGGGCCATGCGCTGCTCTGCGGCGTAACGACTATGTCTGCGCTGCTGGCGCCCTGGTTTGTGGCGCACGGAGTGCAGATGCCGCCCGGTCGGGCGCTGGTTGCGGCCCTGCTTGCCTCCTGCGGCGCGTCGCTGTTGATCCTGATTGTCGTCAGGGGATTTGGCGTTGCTCGGCTCCGGCTGGTCACTTCGGGAGTGCTGGTGGTTCTTGTGCTCTTCCTCTATGGCGTAGGCCCTTTCTTTGGGATTCCGGCCATCGAGCAGACCAAGCGGGTGATTCACCTGATTGACCGCTCCTACTCGGCACGCCCGCTGGCCCAGCGCCTGGTTGAAGTGGCTCCCTCCGACGAAACGGTCGCAGTCTTTCGCGTGCGCCGCGACGTGGAGTACGGACTTTCCTTCTATCGCAATCGTGCCGTGGTGAACTACGAGGAGAGCGGCGTGCCAGATGAGCAGCACCTGCTGGTGATGCGCGTGACCGGCCGCGGTGGCGTGGACCTGCATACTCCAGCCGCGCTCGCAGAGTATCTCGACGGGCGGCACTACGAGCAACTCTTCAATTGGCCGGAACAGGGCTTGGTGGTCTACATGGTGGGAAGCCGGTAAAATGCCGGTGGACGGCGTCAGTAGACAGTGAGCAGTTGAACGCTCGCTGCGGGCCAGATTAGCTGCGGAACATGCAGGATTTCGGTAAAAATTGGAGGTAAGCACTAGATGCGGGAGTGGAATTCTCTCTTCCCTCTCGATGGAGTTTCTCCAACGCCTATAAATGCCGTCCTCATTTGCCGTGATTCGCGGCACCTCTCAAGCCGGGCCCTTTAGAATGAGATACTCAACAGGAGACATATGGCATCGGACGCTTCCATTGAAATCCTCGACCTGCGGCACTTTGCGGCGCCTGTGGTGCGTCCTGTGCTGGAGGCCGAGGGTGAAGTGTGGAAGCAGCGCCTGCACTGGGATTACCGCTCCTCGGCCAAACTGCTGATGCAATATCTCGATAGCCATACGTTACCCGGCTATGCGGCCCTGGAGGCCGGCCAGGTGACCGGATATGTTTTCTGCGTCTACGAAGACACAAAAGCCATTGTCGGCGACGTCTTTGCTCTGGCCGGCTCCGGCGCAGATGGACAGCCGGCTCACAAGGAAGTCACAGCTCACGAGATCGAGGAGACGCTACTCAAGCACCTGCTTGAATTGCTGGTGAACTCGCCTCACGTTGAACGCGTGGAGTCACAAATGCTGCTGCATCCCTCGGGCTCCCACGTCCGCGTCTTCCGCGATGCGGGCTTCGAGATCCACCGCAGGCTCTTTATGGTGCGGCCGCTCGAGGGCTTCTTTGCCGCGCCGCGCGTGAACCTGCCCGTCGAACTGGAACTGCGGCCATGGCGCGAGGAAGACCTGAACCCTGCCGCGCGGCTCATCTCCGCAGCCTATGCCGGCCATCCCGACAGCATCGTCAATGACCAGTATCGCTCGGCCCACGGCTCGCTCCGCTTTCTCAATAACATCGTCCGCTACTCGGGGTGCGGCGTCTTTTCCGCGCAGGTGTCGCACGTGGTTGTGCACCGGGCGAGCCGGGAACTGGTTGCTCTGGTGCTGGGGTCGCGGGTCAGTCCAGAGAGCGGGCACATCACTCAAATCTGCGTGCACCCGGATTTCAGACGCCGCGGCCTGGCCCGGATGCTGCTCAACCTGGCTGCCTCCTGTTTCCTGCGCCAAGGCGTGAGCGAGATCTCGCTCACCGTCACCGAAGCCAATACAGAGGCCACCGATCTCTACCGCGCCGAAGGCTACGACTGCGCCCACACCTTCGACGCGGCGGTTTGGCAGCGCAGGCGC
>CAYVMS010000033.1:9535-19812 GCA_964452615.1 uncultured Occallatibacter sp. | reverse complement strand
GCGGCGGCGAGAATGTCGGGATCTTTTCCGACAGGAATAGCTGGGGCTTCAACGAGAACTTTGCTAGCCATGGGTCTGACCTCCTACGGAAGTTGGAACGGCGGCTTGAGCCGCGGTGAATGCGGTGAAGACCTTATCGAGAGCAGCGATGGTCGTGTCGACGTGAACGCGCTCGAAGACAAATGGTGGCAGGAAGCGCAGGACCGTATCGCTCGTGCAGTTGATGACTACGTGATGCTTGAGCATTTCGGTCACGGTTTGCTTGCCCAGTTCGGCGGAGTTGAGTTCAGCCGCAATCATCAAGCCTTTGCCGCGTACGTCGATGATGTAGGGGTGGCGCTCGGCGAGCTTGCAGAGCTGCGACTGGAAGTAGTCCCCAACCTCAACCACGTGTTCGAGCAGATTTTCCTTCTCGATGTAATCGATGACCGCCGATGCGACAGCGCAGGCAAACGGGCCGCCACCGAAGGTCGTTCCATGCATGCCCGCATGGAAGGCGCGCGCCACCTCGTTCGTGCAAAGGGTTGCGCTCATCGGGATGCCGCCAGCAAGAGGCTTGGCAAGAGTTGTAATGTCGGGCTTGATGTTGAAGTGCTGATAGGCACACCACTTTCCAGTGCGGCCCAGACCTGCCTGAATCTCATCGACGATCAGCAGAGCGCCAGTCGAGTCGGCCAGCTTGCGCGCCTCGGCAAAGAACTCTTCAGAGAGTGGACGAACGCCGCCCTCGCCCTGAATCGCTTCGAGAAGAATGCCGCAGACATCGTTGGAGAACTTGGCGCGAAGATCCTCAACGTCGTTGAACTTTACAAAGTCGAAACCGGGAACGACCGGCTCGAAGGGGGCGCGATACTTCTCTTTGTAAGTTGCCGAAATCGCGCCGAAAGTGCGGCCATGAAAGCTCTGTTCGAGAGCGAGAAATTTGGTTCCAATTTGCTTGCCTTCTTCGCGTAAGACGCCGGCGTGTGCGCGGGCCAGTTTGAGGGCGCACTCGACAGCTTCGCAGCCGGAGTTTCCAAAATAGGCGCGATCCATGCCGGTTATCCGCGTGACGCGCTCGGCAAGGCCAGCCATCTTGTCGTTGAAGAAGTAGTTCGACGCGTTAATCAGCGTGCGGCTCTGCTCGGCGATTGTGTCCTGAATGACCTTGTTGCTATAGCCCAGCGCGTTGACGCCGATGCCGCTGAGCAGATCAAGATAACGTTCGCCCTTGTTGTCGATCAGGTGAACGTCTTCACCGGCGACAAACATCACTGGAAAGCGATCATAGGTGTGGATGAGCAGCCGCGCCTCCGCGGCCTGAATCTCTTCGAGCTTGGTCATTTCTTCTCCTTAGGCCACCATCACTTCGGTGCCGAATGCTACGCGAGAACTGCACAGGTCGGGCAGGGAACTGGCCGCTTCCGCAGGTAAAATTCTTACGCGCTTCACGCCGTTTAAAAGAGCCTCGCGGCAGGCGCTAAGCTTGGGCAACATGCCCCCGGAGATGACAGCGCTCTTGGCCATCTCCGCAATTTGATCGATGGACAGCCATCGCAAGACTTCGCCGGTTACACCCTTGACTCCGGGCACGTCGGTGAGGAAGACCAGCGCATCCGCTTTACACGCGACGGCGCAGGAGGCGGCCATCTCGTCGGCGTTGACGTTGTAATATTCACCGTCAAAGCCGAGTGCAATCGATGAGAAGACGGGTACGCCATTCAGATTCCAGATTGCCTCAAGCCAGCGCGGATCGCTCGACGCAATCTCTCCCACAAAGCCGAGGTCAGGCGCGGTGCGCTTCTTGCGCGCGCGAAAGATCAAGCCGTCGCCGCCTGAGAGGCCTAAGGCCGGGACGCCCAGCGAACCCAATGCCGCCACAAGACCCTTGTTTACTTTTCCAGCGAGGACCATCAGCGCAACGTCGCGTGTTTCGGCGTCCGTTACGCGCAGTCCGTTGATGAACTCGCTTTGCTTGCCCAGAGCCTTTAACATGCGGGTCAACTGCACGCCGCCGCCGTGAACTACGGCGACCTGATGGCCGTCGCGCACCAACTCGGCAATGGCACGCACGCAGCCCTCTAGCAGCGACGGATTTTCCAGACCAGCCCCACCCAATTTGACGACGTACCTCATTCAGAGCCCTCCGAGGCTAGTTTTATTCAAGACCTTCCGATTCGGGCCAGCCGAGCATTACATTCAGATTTTGCACGGCCTGACTGGAGGCACCCTTCAGCAGATTGTCGAGGCAACTGACGATCACAGCGCGTCGGCCGTCGGCTGAGAGTTGGAAGCCAATATCAGCGTAGCAACTGCGGACTGAGTATTGAATCTGCGGCAGCGTCTTGTCATAGAGCCGGACCATGGGGCTACCGGCAAAAAACTTGTGATAGACATGCGCCACGCTCTCTCGGGTCTGCGGCTGGTTAAAGCGTACATAGATCGTCGAGAGAATTCCGCGAGGAATGGGTAGCAGGTGCGGCGTAAAGGTGATCTCGCTGGCGTCGAGGCCGATCTGCTCAAGCAACTCGCCGGTGTGGCGATGCGTGAATGCGCCGTAGGCGGAGAGATTGTCGGCGGCGTACATGTAATGCGTCTTTGCCGTGGGCACTTTCCCCGCGCCGCTCACACCGCTTTTGGAGTCGGCGACGATGCCGTGAGAGAGGTCGATCAGCCCTGCGGCCACCAGAGGCTTGAGAGGCAAGATCACCGAGGTGGCATAGCAGCCAGGATTGGCGATGAGCCGCGCACCGGCGATTTGCGCGCGATGCAACTCCGGCACCCCATAGACAGCTTGCTCCTGGGTCTCCGCGGCCAGTTTGGCATCTTTGTCTTCGAATGCGTAGACGGCGCGGTTTGCAGCCTCAGTGAGCCGCCAAGCGCCGCTCAGGTCGATGACACGAATGCCGTGCGTAAGAGCCTCAGGCACCCACTCGCGCGATTGCTCGTGCGGTGTGGCGAGAAAAAGAACCTCAACCTCAAGATCGGTAAGCAGATTCCAGGAAAATGGCTGCTGGCGCAGAGTGCCGCTGCCCAGACTGTCAGCGAGCTGCGGATGGATCTCGGCCAGGGGGATGCCGCCACGCGCGGCATCTTCAGTATCGACGCGCCCTGCAAAGACCGGAGGTTTTCCCTTGAGGCGGGGATGGTGCAGCAGCAGCCTGGCAAGCTCCGCTCCTGCGTACCCGGTGACTCCCACTACTGCCGTTTGTACTGTCTCTGTCATGATTCGAGCATCGTCCTTAATCTGGTCTCTACTTCGGTCGCCCGGCGAATATCGGGGCAGATAACCAGCACCGTGTCGTCGCCTGCGACTGTGCCCACAACTTCGGGCCAAGCTTCATAGTCTAGCGCGGCGGCGAAGGGCTGGGCTCCGCCCATCACCGTGCCAACCACCACCTGATTCATGGCCTGCTTCACGCGCATGCCGAAGCTTTCAATCATCTCCGCCACCGAAGGCGGGCTGCTGTCCTCGACCGCTGGAGCGAAGCCATTGCCATTGGAGCCGCTTGATAAAGTGTAGCCGCTGGGGCCCTTGGAGAGTCTCAATTCGTGAATATCGCGCGAGAGCGTTGCCTGGGTCACCGCAAAGCCGCGGCGGCGAAGCTTGCGGCGCAGTTCGTCCTGGTTGGCTACCTCGGCATGGGCCACCAGTTCGCGAATCGCATTGTGCCGCAGAGTTTTCATTCATAGGTACCGACGAGCAAAAGAGCACATCTCGCAATGAAGAGGTCGTATGCGTATAAATATACATCAGGATGCATAAGTATGCAAAGTGGAGCGGGTCTCAACTCGTGTTTGTAAAGAAGGGAATATTTTCAAGGACCATGACCGTTTTCCGCTGTTAAACTCTCGTAGTAATCGCGGCTGAGGAATCTCCGCATCTTTTAACTGGGTCAAAATGACAAAGAAACTTCCGCTCGTCACCATCAACGATCTTTTTGGTCGAGTAGCCGCGTCCGCCAGTCCCCGAGCAATCCTCTGGCAGGACGAGTTCGGCCACTGGCAGCCCATCTCCTCCGACCAGATCTATCAGCGGGTTCGCGCGCTGGCCCAGGCTTTCCTCGGTTGGGGGACGCGAAAAGGCGACCGGATCGCTCTGATCGGCGAGAACCGCTGGGAGTGGGCTGTAACGGATTTTGCCACCCTGGCAATCGGCGCGGTGAATGTGCCGATCTATCCCACACTGACCGGAGAACAGATTGCCGAGCTGGTGCATGATGCCGGGTGCCGCATCGCCGTCGTCTCCACCCGCCAGCAGTTTGACAAGCTGAATGCCGTGCTCGGGCAGACTCCGCTCGATCGAATCTTGATTATGGATTCCGCCGCCGCGCCCGCCGGGGCCGTCGCATTCAGCGAGATTCTGGCCGGGGCAGATGATCGCGGAAGCGAGCGCGACCCGGTCTTCGACGCGTTGGTTCATTCCGTTGAGCCCACAGATCTGGCCACGCTGATCTATACATCAGGAACCACTGGCGAGCCCAAGGGCGTGGCGCTCACCCACGGCAATATCGCCGCAAATCAGAATGTTGCCGCTGCCGATTTTGGCTTTACGCCAGCCGATGCGTGCATCTCGTTTTTGCCTCTTTCGCACATTACTGCGCGGGCGCTGGACTACGTGATGTACACCAGCGGAGCGCAGGTGGCCTATTGTTCAAAGTTCGACAAGCTGCCAGAGGCTATGCGTGAGATCCGCCCCACTGTTTTTGTGGGTGTGCCGCGAGTCTTTGAGAAGATTCGTCAGGAGGTCGAACGCCGCGCGGCGCTTTCGCCGGTCAGGAAGCGGATTATCGCCTGGGCGCTTAGCGTGGGCGCCAAACACAGCGATACGGTCTACGACGGCCGTCAGCCCTCATCGGCGCTGTGGAAGCTCGCCAGCAAGCTGGCTTACTCCAAGGTGCGAGAGGCCTTCGGTGGCCGGGTGAAGGTTTTCGTGGTCGGCGGGGCTCCCCTTGGCATCGACACGGCGAAGTGGTTTGCCTCGGTGGGAATCGCTCTGTGGGAGGGGTACGGGCTAACTGAGACCTCGCCGGTAATCGCTCTCAATACGCCTCTTACGCACCGCATGGGCGCTGTGGGAATGCCGATGCGCAATGTCGAGTTGAGGCTGGCAACAGATGGGGAACTGCTGGTCAAGGGGCCATCGGTATTTTCCGGCTACTGGAACAAGCCGGTCACCACTGCTGAATGCCTCGACCAGGAGGGATGGTTCCGCACCGGTGATATCGCCCACATCGACGCGGAGGGCTTCCTCTACATCACCGATCGCAAGAAGGAACTGCTGAAGACTTCGGGCGGCAAGCTGGTAGCGCCGCAGCCCATCGAAAACAAGCTGAAGAACAACCTCCTCGTGGCTCAGGCTGCTTTGGTGGGCGACAGACACAAGTTCATCTCGGCCATTCTCTCGCCGAACTTCCAGGCGTTGGAGGAGTGGGCGAGGCGCTACGGCATCAATTCAAATGGCCGTGCCGAACTGGTGGAAGACAGCCGCGTCGTTGCCCTCTACGCTGAGATTGTGCGGGAGGTGAACGGCAGCCTGGCCAACTTCGAGAGCTTGAAGCGATTCCGCGTGGTTGCCGACGAGTGGTCGCAGGAGACCGGAGAACTGACGCCCTCAATGAAGTTGAAGCGGCGCGTGATCACGGAGAGATACGCGGTCCTGATCGACGCACTTTACGCGGACGAAGCAACCTCGCACGGCGAATAGGAAAAGCCAGCCCACGGCCGATGCCTCTGCTGACCAAGCCGCGCTTGTCCCACATGTTGCCCAGGCCGCGGAAGAACGGGGCGCCCCAGGTGCTCACGGCCAACAAGCTGCCAAAGATGATGACCGCGTCTATGCTTAGGCGTCCGTTTGACCAGTAAGCATCCGGCTCGAGATCGAGCCAGATGGCAAACTCATCCAGCGTCAGCGCCGCTCCCACGCCGTAGCTCACCGACATCAGCCGGCTGAAAAATATCGACATCGGAGAGTGCGATCTGCCGAGGTCCATCAGCCATCCATAGCCGACCAGCAGCAGGATCAGAATCCCCCAGACCAGATGGTGGATGTGCGTTCCGTGGATGACCACCCACTGGAAATGACCTTCATGATTCACGATTCGGTGAACCAGGATACGCACCCCCGCAAACGTAACAAGAAACGAGACTGAGGCAATGAACATCCGCCGCCGTGGCCGGTCGGGAATGGTCGAGCGAATCAGATATCCAAGCCGAGTCAACTGCAACAGGATCAACAGCAGGACGACGACAAGGCTGGCGAAGGCCAGCAATATGAGTGCGCCAGTTCCGGGCATACCTTATTGAAGCACTTCGTGGCGTTAAGTTTCCAATTTTGGAATGGTTTTCGGCAAATCGTGAGCGTGGTCACGATTTGCCTTTACAGCGGTGAGATACACTATCCAAG
This sequence comes from uncultured Occallatibacter sp., assembly GCA_964452615.1. Taxonomy (GTDB): domain Bacteria; phylum Acidobacteriota; class Terriglobia; order Terriglobales; family Acidobacteriaceae; genus Telmatobacter. The sequence goes on along the minus strand of CAYVMS010000033.1, from coordinate 13,427 downwards.
GCGTCAAGAGCGGTTGTTTCTCTCTTTCGGAGCCACAAATCCAGAACAAATACCCGGCCCGGCAACCAAAGCCGCGCCTTCGATCAGGAGACTTTTACGATGCGAGTTGCTTTGTTGACCGGCGGCGGCGACTGCCCCGGACTGAATGCGGTGATCTACGCGGCTGTGCGCAAGGGCATCAACCACTATGGCGATGAGTTCATCGGCTTCCTCAACGGCTGGAAGGGCGTGCTGGACAACAACTTCATCCCGCTGACCTTGGATGCCATTGATGGCATTCAGTTGAAGGGCGGGACGATCCTGCACTCTTCGCGCACCAACGTGAAGAAGATCCCTGGCGGCATCGAGAAGGTCCAGGAGGTTCTGAAGGCCAACAAAATCGACGCGCTGATTGCCCTGGGTGGCGACGACACGCAGTCGGTAACACTGTTTCTGAGCGAACACGGGGTACCCAGCGTGGGCGTACCCAAGACGATCGATAATGACATCAGCGGAACAGACCAGACTTTTGGCTTTGATACCGCTGTGATGATCGCTACCGAGGCTGTTGACCGCATCCACACCACCGCCGACTCGCACAATCGCGTGGTCGTGGTCGAGGTGATGGGCCGCGATGCCGGATGGATTGCTTATGCAGCCGGTGTCGCCGGCGGAGCCCATGTAACTCTGGTCCCTGAGAAGGACATCGACATCGACCATGTCTGCGCGCTGCTCAAGTACAACTACGACCACGGCAAGCATTATGGTGTGGTCGTAGTTGCCGAGGGCGCCAAGCTGCCCAATGTCGGCCAGGTGATTGGCGATGCGAAGACGGACTCATTCGGCCATGCGCGTCTGTCGGGCATTGGCGAGGCTTTGTCCAAGCTGATCGAAGAGAAGACCGGCTATGAGACCCGCTCGGTCAACCTCGGCCACACGCAGCGTGGTGGCGTTCCCACGGCATTTGACCGCATTCTCGGCCAGCGCTACGGCCTGCACGCCATCGACATGGTTCACGACAAGAAGTGGGGCCGCATTGCCGTGCTCCAGGGCCTGGACATCACAGACATCCCGATCAAGGATGCCATTGCCACCAACCGCCGACTGGATCAGCGATTCTTCGACGTGATCGCCAACCTGGAATCGAAGGTATAGCACTGCCACTATTCAATGGAAAACCAACAGCCATCTCTCTCAAGGAGATGGCTGTTTGCTTTTTTTATGCCGTAGAGTTGAACTGTGAACTACCGCTTGTACGCACCGCAGGACTTCGACCAGCTTTACGCTCTTGAAGAACGCTGCTTTGAGTCGCCCTTCCGATTCAGTCGGCGTGCCATGCGGTCGTTTGTCCTGCACCCTCATTCTGCGACCTGGATTGCGGAAGCGGATGGGCAGATGGTCGGATTTGCCATTGTCGAGTGGCGTGCACGCAAAGGGGAGTCAAGGGCCTACATCCAAACCATTGAAGTCGCTCCTGAGGCGCGCCGTCAGGGCATCGGGCTGGAATTACTCAGCCGCATCGAGTGCTCCGCTCGGGATGCTGGGGCGGCTTTGATTTGGCTTCACGTGGATGCTGAGAACGCTGGCGCGATCAGGCTCTATGAGGTTCAGGGCTACTGCTGCGAGGGACGGAAAGAGGATTTCTATCCAATGGGCCAGGCGGCGCTTATTTACATGAAGCGGCTGAATTCGGTGAGCACAAATAGATCGTTGGAATCTGCGCCGTTGGATGTGGAGGTTCACAATCGAGTTCCACTAGCAAGTTAGGCTTTTCACTCCTGATGCAACTTCGGGATCGTCGTTTCCCACCCTAGCCGCAAAGACAAAGACGCGGCGAGGGTGGGGCACCAACGCATTGCTGCCGAAAAAGTCTTCAGTAGCGCCAACTGGTCAGATCTGCTCCTTTGGGCGCGGTTCGCTGAATCTGGTCGAGTATCTTGGGCAGGTACTGCGTGTCGTAGTGCAGCCGCGACCATGCGTTGGGTAGGTTTGGGTCGCCATTCCAGCAGTGTTCGGCGCGTGGCCCATAGGTCACTTCGCCGCCATAGGGCGGATTGTTGGTTGCGTTGAGAAAGTCTTCCATGCGATAGACGGCATCATTCAAAAAGTACGTGTCATCAGAGCCCACGTAGATGTGGATCTTCCCCTCCAACTCCGGCCCTAGCTTTGCCCAGTCCCGTTCGAGAATCGCCTCCAGGTCATAGTGGTCGCGCCAATAGTTGGCCACGCTGTGGTCGATCTCGCCGGTGACCTTGTCGAAGATAGGCTGCGGATACCCGTCCTCGCCCACCGGTCCGTAGACCGCTTGCCAGATGTCAAACTGCTCGCCGCTGCGGCCGTGGTCGCCGAGGGCCAACTCATAAGAGTTGATCTCCTCGGTGGTGATGAGTGTATGGCCCAGGTAGTCGCGCATCGCCGGTTGCGGTACGCGTTTGTGCGCGCCTTCGAGGTAGAAAGCGTTCTTGTCGTTGTAGAGGTCGATGTTGGTGAAGGCGTGAAAGTCGATTGGATCGGGGCAGGCGGCAAAGGCTCCGTTGTAGTGATCCGGATAAAAGATCTGCACGGCCAGTGCCTCCCAGCCGCCGGTCGAGCCGCCGTAAGTGAAGCGCGCCCAACCTTCGCCGATGGCGCGAAACTGCTTTTCAATCGCCGGAATCAGTTCGGTCTCGATGGCGTCGCCGTAGGGGCCGACGTTGGCCGAGTTCACGGCATAGGAATCGTCATAGTAAGGGTTGGCGTGCTGAATCTTGACGACGAGATAGCGGGGAAATCCGGGCGCAATCCACTTCTGATAGAAGTTGTAGGCCTCCTGCTGCTGGATGCGGTTGTAGCCGGCTAGGTGAAAGCGCTCGCTGTAGTCGGGCTTGAGCTTCGGGTCAGGCGGCGTGGTGCGGAAGTCGGTGAAGTCGTCCGCAAAGTGGTCGTGGAAGATCATCAGCGGGAAGTGCGCGTTGGGGTGGTCGTCGAAGCCCTCGGGAACGAGCACGATGGCGTTCAAAAACATCGGACGGCCCCAGAATTTCGTCAGCAGTGCGCTCTGAATACGGATGTGGCGAATGTATTTGGTGTCGGCGGGGGTAACGATGGGCGGAATGACGTCGGTCAGCGCAATGGAAATCACGCCGCCCGCCTTGATGGTGACTTTCATCGGCTTTGAGATCAGGTTGCCTGGCGAACTGTGCCAAAGCTGGCCTTCGCCCTGATCCATGTGCAGCTTGATGGTCTTCCCGTCGGCCCGATGAAAGGTCTCGTACTTATTGAGCACTGCCTGGACCGTGTATTCACCGGCAGGCACATCCTTGAGGCTGCGAATTGGGTAGCCCGAGGCCGTTGAATCGACCACCATAGGCTGGCCGGGCTTCCATCCGTCCACCGTCAGGCCAAAGACGATTTGCGAGCGCGGGCTGTCGTCGATCTGGTGGCGGGGTTCGTCGCTCGGATCCGTCGAGAGGCACAGCAAGAGTCGGCCATCGAGGGGCTGCGCGCTGAGCTCTTTAGGGAAGGTCACGGAGAACGATTGCGCAAGGGCGGCGGCGGGGAAGAGCAGGGCGAGTGCTATGGCGAGGCGCTTCATGCTGGCTACTATACAGGGTGAGTCGAAATATGGTCGAGATTCGCGTCTCACTGGACGAGGCGCCAGATTCGTTTTTCACCGAATTGGGTCAGCCGGCTTCTGGCTTGACTTTTCTACTGTCATATATCATGCTATATGACAAAGGCGAACGATGACGCAGCTTGAAAAAGCTAAGGTTTTCATGAGTGGGCGAAGTCAGGCTGTCCGCATCCCGGCGCATCTCCGCTTTTCCGAGAGCGAAGTCTACATTCGCCGCGACCCGACGAGCGGAGACGTGATCCTTTCCAGGGCACCGGCTGGCCTGGCGGAGATCTTCGCCGCGCTGGATGAAGTGGGTGT
>CAYVMS010000033.1:0-9435 GCA_964452615.1 uncultured Occallatibacter sp. | reverse complement strand
GCGGTGAAGGTGCTGCCGTGGGGGCGCGATGAGGCTAAAGCATATGGAGCGCTGCGAGCCAAGCTGGAGTCATCCGGCAAGAGCCTTCAGAACATGGACATGCAGATTGCCGCCCATGCAATTGCCCTGAACGCGGTGCTGGTGACGAACGATAAGGCCTTCGCCCAGATTGACGATTTTCACGGCATGGCGAATTGGGCTACCGATCTTTCATGACGTTCGTCTACCTCTCTTCGACCCTGCGAGCAATCAGTTAATAAGAGCCTTGGTCGCCTACTTCTGCCATTCATCAAATGGCTGTTTCTCCGTGATCTTCGGCCGCTCTTGAGCTTGTAATTCTCGGGAGACCTGCTCGACTTCGCGGAAGACACGGAGCAAATTGCCGCCGAGTATCTTTCGGCAATCCTCGACCGTGTAACCTCGCGCCATCAAGGCCTCGGTGATCTTGGGCAGGTCGGCCGCGGAGTCGATGCCTTCGGGTAGCTGGCCGCTAATGCCGTCGAAGTCCGAGCCGAGGCCGACGTGGTCGATGCCGGCCACCTTTGCGATGTGATCGATCTGGTCGATCAACGCTGAGAGAGGCGGGCGGGGAATGCGATCTGCAAACTCCCGCCGCACCTTCTCGATTTCGGCATAGGAGACTTCTTTTCCTTCAGCCTTTGCCTTGTCTTTCAGGGCCTGGACGGCCTTCTCCATCTCCGGCTCGACGCCCTTTTGCGCATCACGATAGGCTTGCGAGATGAATCCGGAGTAGAAGTTGACCTGAACGACGCCGCCCTTGGAGTTGGGACCGCCACCGTAGTTGGCTACGGCGCGGAGCATGTCGTCAGTCATATTGCGCGGAGCATCGCAGAGCGCCCGCGCGCCCGAGTGAGAGGCGATGACCGGCGCTCGGCTGATTCTGAGGGTGCGATAGAAGGTAGCGTCGGAGACATGCGAGATGTCTACCATCATTCCCAGCCGGTTCATCTCATAGACGACATCCTTGCCGAACTCAGTCAGGCCCTCTTTGGTGTGCGGGATCGTTTTATCGTCGATGTCGCCTGAACTATCAGCCCAGTCATTTGAGTTCGCCCAAGTCAGGGTCATGTAGCGCACGCCGAGGGCGTAGTATTGGCGCAAAAGCGGAATGGAATTCTCAATAGAGTGGCCGCCTTCGATGCCCATCAGCACGGCAAGCCTATGATTCCGATGGGCTTCCTCGATGCCTCCAGGGGTGGCGACGAATTCGAGTTCCTTCGGATGCCGTGCCACCTGCTGCTTGACCGAATCGATCAGTTCAAGGGTCCGCCGGGCGTATTGGCCTTTGTAGATGGTTGGCTCCGCCCAAATCGAGAAGAACTCGGCGCCGAGGTTGCCCTTATGGATCGAGTCGAGATTAAGTTCGCCCTCGCCAAGCGGGCCAGAGAGGTCAAAGTGTTCATCCACAAAGCGTTGCGGGGTATCGGCGTGGGTGTCGATCACCAGGAAGGAGCGTTGGATGCCTGCGGAGCATTGTGATTTTGTCGTCATATTGTGGGTCGAATTGGCTGGGATTTGGGCGCAAGCCAGCGCCGGGACAGCGAACAATAGAAGCAGGAGCGAGGGACGGGTCAGCATGGGCTTGGGATGAGTCTATACCGGAGAATGTCGAATGAGCAGAAAGAAATTTTGCGATTCCGCCTTGGATTCAAACGCCCTTAACATTCTGAGTTGACAATCGTATGCGGCAGTTCATCTGCAAGGGAGATCTACGTGAAAAAGATATTGGTTGCCGTTTTGTTGTCCGTATTGGCTTTGAGCACTGCCCAAGCTCAGAAATTGACTGCAGCGGGCGCCACTTTCCCCTACCCGATCTATTCCAAGTGGTTTAGCGAGTACAGCGCCGCGCACCCCGGTGTTGAGATCAACTATCAATCGATCGGCTCCGGTGGCGGCATCCGCCAGGTGACGACGGGCCTCGTGGACTTCGGCGCATCCGATATGCCCATGACCGACGACGCGCTGGGCACCTCCAAGGTCAAGCTCATTCACATTCCCACGGTTTTGGGTGCCGTTGTGCCGATCTTCAATGTTCCCGGCGTCAGCGATATTAAATTCAGTGGCGACGTGCTGGCCGACATCTTTCTCGGCAAGATCTCCAATTGGAACGACGGACGCATCGCGAAGGACAACCCCGGCGCTAAGTTGCCTGATCAGAAGATCATCATTGTTCACCGCTCGGACGGCAGTGGCACCAGCTTCATCTGGACAGACTACCTGAGCAAGGTCAGCAAAGAGTGGGCTGGTGGCCCCGGAAAGGGCGCTTCGCCCAGTTGGCCGGTAGGCGTTGGCGGCAAAGGCAATGAGGGCGTGGCTGGCCTTGTTCGCCAGTTGCCCGGAGCCGTCGGCTATGTCGAGTTGATCTATGCGCTGCAAAACAAGATCAGCTACGGCGAAGTGAAGAACGCCGCCGGCAATTGGGAGAGGGCCTCAATCGAAGGCGTCACCGAGGCAGCCGCCAGCATCAAGCAGATGCCTGCCGACTACCGCATCTCCATTACCAATGCTCCCGGCGCAAATGCTTATCCCATCTCCAGTTTTACTTATCTACTGATTCCTGTTCATGCGGCCGATGCGGCCAAGGGCAAGGTAATCAAGGATATGCTGAGCTGGATCGTCAACTCAGGCGAAAACGAAGTCTCCGCCCTCTCCTATGCGCCGCTGCCCAAGAGCGTTGCGGAGAAGGTACTGAAGACGGTCTATTCGCTCCAGTAAAAACGCCTAAACTACTATAAATAGTGGTATCCAACCCCGGCCGCGATTTCATCCTCGTTGCCGGGGTGGAGACCGCAAGCTCAGATCTAGAAAAACGGCCCGACAACTTTGAGCGGCCCAGATTTCTAGCCCTCTCTGAAGGATGAGGGCCCTGATGCAGGGCATCGCGGCCTCAAAAGCCGAGGTCAGCCTTGTAGATGTTCCTCTATTAGCCGGTCAATGAGCGGTAGGAGTTGTTCGCCTGTGCGCGGCAGAATGAACGCCAACGCTCGCTCATCCCAGTCGAGCTTGAAGCTGGTCGATAGGGCAGAAACCCAGATCTGGCGCACTGGCGTGTTGGGCGTAATCACAAACTTGCCGGCTGGCTGCTCGAAGACGACATGCAGCACGCCGCCCTGTTCCTCGACCTCAAAACCGGCATCCACATCTTCTTCGCGAAGAATCAAATGCCGCTTGAGAGTGTCGAGAGCGGCTTCAGCCAAACGGCGAAACTCCAGTTCATCCAACATGCTCCCAGTCTAGCAACTCCCGCCGCGTGTCCTATTATGTTGGCCTTTTCGCGTGCAAACAGTACAAATTGTGCACAAAATTGAGCAATTTGCTAAAGTTCCTTCTCTCAAAGCCGATAGGCCTCTGCAAAGAGGGGTTTTTCAAGTGAGATAAGGCGAAGATGGAGATCAGCCCAATCACGGCGGTTCGCTTGGCACCGACGTACCGGCCTAAGAAAGCCAACCACGAGCTGACTGAAGTCTTCGAGGTTGAGTCCTCCTCTAGGGCCGACGACGAGAGCTATTCGCCGGGCGGAGATCGTGCCGCCAGTGGATCCGAAGAGAGCGAGGATACGTTCGAAGAGCCGGTAGAGTCCAATCTTCAGGACGGACCAGAGCCGAAGTCGCAGGCTCCAGACGGCGCGGGGCAGGAGATCAGTTTCTTTGCGTAGGAAGCCGTCTGCGCTACAACAAATCTCGACCAAGTTGGAGATTTCTTTACAAGAGTCGCTTGAATTTTCTCCTCCCATTGGATATAGTTAACTAACTGGTTAGTTAACTTCTTGAGTACTCTCAATCCAATTCGCCCTCAGGGGGAACGCGCCGACCTTACCCGTGCGCGAATCCTTGATGCCGCCATCCGCCAATTCAGCAAAAACGGCCTTGCCGGGGCACGAACCGAGCAGATTGCCGAAGAAGCTGGGGTCAACAAAGCGCTGCTCTACTACTACTTCAAGAGCAAAGAGTATCTCTACTCTGCTGCGCTGGAGTTCGTCTTTGAAGAGGTGAGGGCTGCGAGCATCGCCGTACTCGAAGCCGACGCCTCAGCTGGAGAGCGATTTCTTCAAATTGTCTTGGGGAACTTCGATCGCTCCTACTCTCACCCATCGATGCGGTCAATGATGCAGCAGGAGATGGTCCGGCTGCACCGGGGCGAAGAGAATCGATTGGCGCCGATGGCGGAGAATTTCTTCCGTCCGCTGTGGGTCATGGTGGACACGGTGCTCGAAGAGGGAATTGCGTCGGGGGAACTGGTCCCGGTAGACCCCACCCAAATGCGCTATACAGCGCTGGGCGCGAATGTCTTCTACTTCCTCAGCGCACCGCTGACACAGCTCGCATTGGGCATCGATCCCCTGGAGCGAGGCGAACTGGCGCGCCGCCGCAAAATATCCATCGAGTACTTGGGACTGACCATTTTTGTCGATCGGGAGCATGGGGCGCGAGTTGCGGAGCGGGTCATGAAATCCACGCCGATGCCATGCTCTTCCGATTCATCGACAGATCATCTCTGCAATGTAAATATCAAGAGCTGCAATATTGAAGGCGCTCAAACGTCTGCAATTCATGAGAGGCACAAGTGAACGCACGTAATCGAGTTTTTCTCATCCTGGGTCTGCTTACAATCGGGTCGCTGATCTGGTACCTGGTCACAGTCAGGCCGACGACCGATCTGCAACTGATCGGCACGGTCGATGCGAACGAGGTGGTGGTTAGCGCCAGGATTCCTGGCCGCATCCAGACTCTGACGGTCGACGAGGGCCAGGATGTGAAGGCAGGCCAACTCATTGCCATCATCGAGAGCGAAGACCTGGACGCCGCGCACAAGGCCGCTCAGGCCACTGCGGCCAGCCAGAATGACAAATTGAATGAAACCGTAGAGACCGAGCGCCAGACCCGCGGCGAAACCAGCAACGCTACGGTCAATGCCGAGGCAACGGTAAAATCCGCTCAGTCCGCACTCGCCCAGGCCCAGGCAAACTACGACCACCAACAGGCCGACACCAGCCGCACGTTGGCGCTGGCTCAGCAAGGCATCATGAGCCAGCAAGCCAAGGATGAAGCGGCCACCAGTCTCCAGGCAGCCAAGGCCGCTGTCGATACGGCACGTGAGAATGTTGCGGCCGCCGAAGCCTCTCTTCGCCAGGCCCGCGCCCATGAGATGCTGGCCGTTGTTGCAGCCCGCACCGTGGACTCAACTCGCGGCGAAGTTGAAAACGCCCGCGCCCTCGCCGATCAGGCGAAGGTTGAGTTGGGTTACGCGCAGGTCTTCGCCCCGGTTAGCGGCAAGGTCAACGTCCGCGCAGCACGCCAGGGTGAAGTCGTCACCATGGGCGCCGCAATCGTCACAATTATGGATTTGACCGAGACATGGATCTACGCGCCATTGCCCGAGACCGAGGCTGACGCAGTCCAACTCGGCGACTCGCTCCGCGTGGTTATGCCTTCAGGCGCAACCCTTCAAGGAAAGGTGATCAACAAATCCGCCGAGGCCGACTTTGCCACACAGCGCGACGTAAGCGCACGCAAACGCGATATCAAGACAATCCAACTCAAGCTGCTCATCGACAATCCCGGCGAGCGGTTTGTTCCGGGTATGACTGCCGAAGTCTATATCCCAAAAAGTAAATTGGTGAAGCAATGATGGCCAAGGCCAAGAACTTCCCGGAAACACAAAGCGGCCCGCGGCCGGCCATCGCCGTTGAGCATGCAGTCAAGCGTTACGGCGACTTTGAAGCCGTCAAAGACGTCAGCTTCTCCGTCGCCGCCGGTGAAATCTTCGGTCTGCTTGGCCCTAATGGAGCCGGCAAGAGCACGCTCATCCGGATGATGACCACGCTAATTCCCATCACTGCGGGCAAGGCGATCATCGCAGGCCATGACGTGGCAAAGGAGCCCGACGCAGTCCGCCGCATGATCGGTGTGATCCCGCAGGCTCTGACCAGCGATCCCGACCTTACTGTTCAAGAAAATCTCAGCATCTACGCCAAACTTTACAGCGTTCCCAAGGCCCAGCGCGAGAAGAACATTCACGAAGTCCTCGAAGCGGTTGATCTGTTGAAGTGGCGTGACGCGCAAGTAAAGACGCTTTCCGGCGGAATGCGGCGCCGGGTCGAGATTGCTCGCGGCCTGGTCCATAACCCCAGCATCTTCTTTCTCGACGAACCCACCACTGGCCTCGATCCGGTATCACGCATCGCTGTGTGGGAGATGCTCAACAATCTAAGAACAACCCGCCATCTGACCATGCTTCTGACCACACATTACATGGAAGAGGCGGACAAGCTCTGCGACAGAATCGCCATCGTGGACCACGGTACACTTGTGGCTTTGGGCACGCCCATCGAACTCAAGCAGAGTGTTCCTGGCGCCAATGTTGTCGAGGTGCACTTCGATCGCGAGACACCGGAGTGGCAGGCTCGCCTGGAAGGCCTTGACGGCGTTACCAGTGTACAGGCCGAGAGTGCCGGCTTCTATCGCGTACTAACTTCCTCCGGCTCCGCAACCACGATGCAGTTAGTCGAGTTAGCCGCATCTTTGGGCGAGACACTAACTTCTCTCAGCGTGCAAAATACGACCCTTGACGATGTATTTGTTCACTATACTGGCCGTCAGCTTCGCGATGAGCAGGTCAAACCGCCCGTCTTTAGCATGCCGCCCCGTCCGGGAGCCCGACCATGAACAGAATGCTAGCCATTATCGAGCGAGAGATGCGCAAGTTCTTTCGCTCGCCCACTCTGATGATCATGTCGCTGATGATGCCGATCTTGCAACTGGTAATCATGGGCAACGCATTCGGTGGAAAGATCGTCGGCGCGCGCGTTGCAGTCGTCGACTACGATCACGGCCCAGAGGCCGTCAGGCTCCGCGAGTCTTTTGACGCAATCGCCGCTAACATCAAGACCTTCAAGACCGTCGAGTACAACGACGAGATGCAGGCTCGGGAAGACGTTCGGACCGGCAGAATAGACGCCGCTGTTGTCATCCCTGCCCAGTATTCCCGGCGTGTTTATTCGCAGGACGCGCCCCAACTCGGGCTAGTTGTCGATAACTCCGATCAGTTCACCTCCGGCTCACTAGAAGCTGAGATGCAGTCGCTTGTGACGGCACTTACCACCCCGGTGATTCAGCCGCGCCTTGCTAACTCTATCGCCCTTGAGATTGTCGAGTTATATCCTTATGTCAACTACATGAAGTTTCTTCTTCCTCTTACTATAGCTCTAGCCATGTATATTTCGGTGATGATCGGCGGTGGAATGTTATACATCGACGACAAGGCACGAGGCGTTCACGAAGGCTATCTTGTAACTCCCATTACCAAGTTTGAGTTAGTCTTTGGCATGAATATCGCCGGGTCAATGAAAGCCGTACTGGCTGGCATCTCTCTTACAGTCATCGGATCGCTCATGGCTGGCCTCGGAGTCATCTTTCATCCCGAGGCACTGGCGGAGCTTATCTGCCTGATCATCGTTACATCCATCGCTTTCAACGGTATGATGTTTCTAATGATGGTGAGGGTGGATGATCCATTGGTTCCCCGTGCCATGTTTGGCGTTCTCAATACACTTCTCCTTTATCCATCTGGAGGCATGTATCCCATCAAGGCTTTTCCGCGGTGGTTGCAGGCTATCTCCATCATTGACCCCTTCACTTACTGCGTCCACGGCTTCAAGGCAATTCTGCTCAAAGACGGCGGTTTTCAAGCCATTCAATTCGATCTTTGGTTCCTGCTGATCTTTGGCATCGGCACGCTGCTCATCGCTACGCCGCTCTTCAAGCGCACGCTCTGATTCCGCGTGCTCGGCCCTTCTTTTTAGGCTCCGTGCCGGATGCCCCACCCTCGCCGCGTTCTTGTTTTTGCGCTAGGGTGGGACCCAGGCTGTACACTGACCGTGTGATGCGTCGATTGCTTGCTTCTATATTGCTCGTTCTGATTGTTCTGGCCGGATGCCACTCCGGCCAGAGTTCCTCGCAACAAAACTCTGCTCCACACTTCAAGATCTACAAACTCCGTGGCAAGGTTGTGTCCACCGATACCGCCAAAGGCGAAGTTACTCTGAACCATGAGGCGATTGTCGGCCTCATGGAGGCCATGACCATGCCCTACAAGCTGAAGGACGCGAGCATTCTCGGCGAGTTGCATCCTGGCGATGTGATCACCGCCGACGTGCTGGTCTCGCAGGACCCGGATGCCGACATTTTGCTGGACCACATCGTCGTGGTGGCGCAGGCCAAGCCGGATTACAAGCCCGGCGTTTCATATCATGTGCCTGCGCCGGGCGATGCAGTGCCGGATTTCAAGTTTCGCAACCAGGACGGGCAGCCAATTCATCTCGGTCAATTTCACGGCAAGGCGCTCGTGGTCACTTTTATCTATACACGATGCCCATCGCCCGAATTCTGCCCGCGGGTTACTCGCAATTTTGCTTCGATCGAGAAACAGTTATCCGCCAAGCCGGCGCTTTACAACAAGACACATTTGCTCTGTGTGAGCTTCGATCCGGACCACGATACTCCGGAACGTCTACGCGCCTATGGAGTGACCTATATCGGAAGCGATGCGAAGAGTGCCTTTGCGCACTGGGATTTTGCAGTGCCTGAGAAGCCCGTGCTTGCAGAGATGGCTAAGTTTTTTGATCTAGGAATAACGAACGAGACAGATTCGACAATTACGCACACACTCTCGACCACGCTTATCGGACCCGACGGCAAAGTTGTGCGCTTCTATCCTGGCAACGAGTGGACGGCGGAGCAGGTGCTGGCCGATGTAAAGCTTTCGGCTGCTAACGCAGGCTGAGTTAGTTATAAGAACTTAGAAAATCGAAGATAGCTTCGCGAAGGCATCCAACTCAATTAACTGCTGACCTTCCGGCGCGGCGTCCAGCGTGGCATGTTCCAAAATCCAGGTGTCTTTGTGGAAAAGGAAGACGGCGTTGAGGCCGGCGGCTAGAGCTGGATTGATGTCGCTCTTCGGGCTGTTGCCGATCATCCAAGTGGTCTGCGGGGCTAACTCGTGGCGGCGGATCACTTCGCGATAACTAGGGGCGTCTTTTTCAGCGACGATTTCAACTGCCGAGAAGTAACTCTCAAGACCTGAGCGCGTCAGCTTATCAGCCTGCTCGGCTTCGTTGCCTTTGGTCATGAGGATGAGCCGATGGCGCGTGGTTAACTCTGCCAGAGTCTGGGTTACGCCGGGCAACAGTTCGATCTCCTGGTCGGCGATGGAGCGGGCAAAGCCGACAATACGCTTCTGCCTTTCGTCGGTCATCGGCTCGGGGCTTAGCCGTTCAAAACATGTGACCAGCGAGCGAGTAAAGCTCGGCAGCCCGTATCCGTGCGAGAGAATCGTCTCTCGCTCGACCTGGTTGAGCGCCTGGCGCACCTCGGCGGGCGTGTACTCGTGATGGTTGAGATAGCTGATAAAGGCGGC
>CAYVMS010000032.1:0-20002 GCA_964452615.1 uncultured Occallatibacter sp. | reverse complement strand
GGCGGGTGGCCCGCATCTCGATTATCCCCTACACGATTGGGTGGCCCAGGTCTCGATTCTGAGACCTGGGGTCGAGCAACTCATCCCTGCGCCATTTGGTACAAAAGGACTCGATCTCTACAGTTCCTTCGATTCCCGTCGGCAGGTGGCCCAGGCACCGATTCTTTCTCCTTCGAACATTAGCCGAGGTTGAAAGCTGTGCCCATTCATCGCGGCCCTATAAGACCGCGATGAATGGGCACAGCTTCTCAAGGCTCATAACGATTCTTCGGGGTTGACGAACAAGTCACCTGCCGGAGCATGGTCGGGTTTTACGATGTTGGATGGGAAACGGACGGGTGAGGTTCATGGTCTCCCAGGTCCCCAAAAGCGAGGCACCTGGGCCACCCGCCCTCACAATCGAGGGACTGGATACTAGGCTGAAAGCAATACACATCGGCTGCCTGACTGGCAGCGCAGAGTGCGAGAGAGTAGTCAGATTAGGAAAGGCCTCTACGAAGCCATCTTGAGCAGTTCCTGCTCGGCCCGCAGCCAATCCTGCTCGGCGGATCCGTCCTGGTAACCGCGCGCGGCCCAATAGCTTCGCGCCAACCGCTCGATCTCTTCGCGAGAGGGCATCGTCGGCGCTGACTGCGTTTTCGCCGCCGACTGCGCAGCAACCTTTGTCTTCTTCGCTGCAGGTTTACGGGGTTTCGCGGGTGCCTTTGTCTTCTTGACTGTATCTGCCATTATCAATCTCCTGGGGGGTGGGTTGGCCGCCAACCGGCGGGGCATCATCTATAGTTTACAAAACTCTCCCAGTTCGCGCTATCGGAATCAGGCCTGCGGTACCTACTGGCTCAACATTTGGTAACCAACTGAGACCCGAAGGGGAGCTCTAGAACTTGTAGCCGCGAAAGAGATAGACCAGTTCGACCACAAGAATAATGACGACAGTCAGCTCCATAAAGAACGCCCGGCTCTGGTTGAACTGGTCGACCATGAAGCGGTAGAGCTCCTCGGCCGTGCGCACCTTGCGGGTGACAAGGTCTTTGTAATCAGGCACACCGACCTTTAATGCCGCCAATTTGTAGAGGCGCGAGGCGAACATGTCGCTGAGGAACTTGATGGCGTTGTCGGCGTGTTCGGTGAGCTCTGCCACGTCGAGCAGCACTGTGTGCAGCCGCGTCGCCGAGCGCGCCAGGCGCCATCGCGCCAGTATTCCTGTGCCCTCGTCGAGGATCGTGTAGACACGCTCCAGCTCTTCAGTCAGCAGATCGTCGTAGTAGCGGAACTCGAGCAACTGGGAGTTGGCATACTCAAGCAACTCCACGGCCATCTCCGCGCCAGAAGAGCTGTCATAGAGAAAAGCAGCGTTCCATCCGATGACAGACAAATCGTTTTTATAGTATGAGATACGAGATTGCAGCACTTCGTTGCACTCGCTCTCGGCCAGTTGCCCGGTGTCTCCGCGAACCACCTGCGCAATACGCGAGCCTTGCTGGTGAATCAGGTCAGTGACAGAGGGCGAGCCGGTAATCTCGCGAATGTGAAAAATCAGATAATCTTCGCTGAGCCACTCGTCGTAGGGTTTGATCAGCGCGGGAGCTGCCCGTTTGAGGCTGGCGCGGACAATCTCTGTGGCTTGGGCCGCAAAGTCAATATCCCAGACCCAGCGGCTGGCCAGGCCGGTCAGCTTATCCCAGTCTCCGGCAAATGGGAGCTCGAAGATCACGCTGAGGACGCCGTAGTCGTAATACTTGATCTCCCCTTGGAGGCGTTCGCCGCTCTCCAGCACCAGCGGCTCGGCGGGAACGACGACCGGCGGCCTTTGGTAGCGCACATAGCCAGGCGCGGGATGCTTCATGCTCGGCTTGTCGACCGTGCGGGCGCTGACCAGCTCCTGTAGCTTGTCGAGGCGAATGGCCTCACAGACGTCGAACTGTAGCAACACAAGCACGGAGCCGCGGAGAAGGGGCTCACCGGATTGGCTGGCCGCGTCGAGCATGATGGGTCCATCTTAACTTGCCGGTCAGTGGGTGCGCGTGATTGACTGAGGTCCGAAGGCGGAAGAGACTGATGAGAGCCATTCTTGCACTGGACCAGGGAACGACCAGTTCCCGAGCGATTCTGTTCGACGAGGCAGGTGCCATTGTTGCGGTCGCACAGCATGAGTTTGAGCAGTTCTATCCGCGCGCCGGGTGGGTGGAGCACGATCCGACGGAGATCTTGACCAGCCAACTGGCCTGCGCGGTGGAGGCGCTGGGGCGGGCCGGAATGGTGCCGAAGGATGTTGCAGCCATTGGGATTACCAACCAGCGCGAGACGGTGATTGTTTGGGATCGGGCAACGGGAAAGGCGATTTATCCCGCAATCGTCTGGCAGGACCGGCGGACGGCTTCGCAATGCGCGGCGCTGGTCGAGAGCGGGCTTGAAGAGGCGGTTTCGGCGCGGACCGGGCTAGTGCTGGACCCCTATTTTTCGGCGACCAAGGTGGCCTGGATTCTGGACAACGTACCAGGTGCGCGGGCGCGGGCCGAGCGCGGCGAACTAGCCTTTGGGACGGTGGACAGTTGGCTAATCTGGCATTTGACGACCGGAGCGCGGCATGTAACGGACGTGACAAATGCCTCGCGGACGCTGCTCTTCAATATCGTCGAGGGCAAGTGGGACGCCGATCTTCTTCGTATCTTCAACATTCCAGAAAGCATGCTGCCAGAGGTGGTGTGGTCGAGCGAGCGCGTCGGCGAGGTGACGACGACGCTGGGACTGGGCGGTGTGACGATTGCGGGCATTGCCGGGGATCAGCAGGCAGCGCTTTTTGGGCAGTTGTGCTGGAAGGCGGGAGAGGCCAAGAACACCTATGGGACAGGATGTTTCCTTCTGCAGAATATCGGAACCGGCGTGGATGGGAACGGGACCGGCTTTGTTCGCTCGAAGCACCGGCTGATTACGACGCTGGCGGCTAGCGCGCAGCATCGCCTGGAGTATGCGCTGGAGGGGAGCATCTTTATCGGCGGGGCGGTGGTGCAGTGGCTACGGGACAATCTCAAACTCATCGGCTCGTCGGCGGAGGTGGAGGCGCTAGCTGCGTCTGTGCCGGACTCGGGCGGGGTGGTCTTTGTGCCGGCGTTTGTCGGGCTGGGCGCTCCGCACTGGGATCCGCACGCCAGCGGAATGCTGATCGGGCTGCGGCGTGGCACCAAGCCGGGAGAGATTGCTCGGGCGGCGTTGGAGAGCATCGCCTTTCAGGTGGCCGATGTGCTGGAGGCGGTCGAGAGCGAGACGACTCCGGTCGGAGCGCTGCGCGTGGATGGCGGGGCGGCGGTGAATGATCTGCTGATGCAGTTCCAGGCGGATGTGCTGGGCGTGCCAGTGGTCAGGCCGCAGGTGACGGAGACGACGGCGATGGGCGCGGCTTACCTAGCCGGGCTGGCAACGGGCTTTTGGGCGGGACCGGAGGATTTGCAGGCTAAGCGGCAGGGCGATGTTCGGTTTGAACCGCGCATGGATGCGACTGAGCGGGCCGAGCGGCGCGGGCTTTGGCGGCGAGCCGTCGAGCGGGCTAAGGGGTGGAGCGGGTGAGACAATCACCCGCATGTAGATCCGCCATCAGCTCGTCGACGCTAGTGAAGCGCTTGCACTTTCCAGCCTCAAGGTCGGCGATTGCCTTGCGGGTGGTGGCGTTGGGGATCTTGACTTCAAAAAACAGGCGGCGTTAGTCGGCAATCCGCGGCATGAACAGACTGCTGGCGGTCGTACATCTAGGGGAGTGTCCTACCAATCAGCGACACCGTCTTAGGAAACCACCATCCAAGGGTGCTGGATTGCAGTCCGCAGCGTTGCCGGCCTGCGGTTCGCCCCTCAATAGCACGGGACGATAGGATTGGTGAGTGACACGAACGAGACTAGGGGAGCCCATGACCAAGCCGCGCACCGAACGACCTGTCTCCAATAAGGTGGCCCCAAAGCCCGCCAGGCCCAACGCGTCTATTGATGGCGCTCACAAGAAAGCCTTTCCTGGAGCGAAAATCAGCCGCCGTGCCGCAGACCGTCTGCGTTCGGGGCACTTGTGGGTCTACGCCTCCGACATTGAGTCCGTTGAACTCCCCGCAGGTAGCGCTCCCGCTCTCTTGCCAGTGGCAGACAGCCGCGGACTGCTCCTGGGAACCGCTCTCTATAGTCCCATCTCGCAGATCGCCTTGCGTATGGTCTCGCTCGATGAAGTCGATGAGCCAGCCTGGCTGGAACTGCTCGACTCACGCCTCCGCGCAGCTATCGACCGCCGCAGAACACAACTCAACGATCAAATCGACTCCTGTCGTCTCTGCTTCAGCGAGGCCGATGAGATCCCCGGCCTGATTGCGGACAAGTATGGCGACCTCATTATTCTGCAACTTCTCACTAAAGGCCTCGACAATACTGCTGTGCGCGAACATTGCGTCAGCGTTCTTCGTGAAAAGCTGAATCCGTCGACCATCTTGGAACGCCCCGACCCGCGCATGCGCGAGCTGGAAGGTTTGGCCGCGCCCAATCTCACGCCACTCTGGACATCCGATCCAAACAACCCGATTACCAGCACGCTCTTCAAACTCAATGGCCTGCTCTTCCACTTCGATGCCAACTCCGGACAAAAGACCGGAGCATTCCTCGACCAGTGTGCGAACTACAACGCAGCACAGCATTGGGCGTCTCTCCTCACCCCAGGCGGGCGGGCGCTTGACGTTTGCACTTATCAAGGCGGCTTTGCGCTTCACCTAGCGCGAGTCTCAAAGAGCGTGACCGGTATCGACTCGTCGCGTTCATCGCTCGAAGTTGCAGAACGTAACCTGAATGCAAACAGGGCGCAACTCACCGGCGAAGTGGATTGGGTAGAAGCCGACGCCTTCCAGATACTTCGCGACTGGTCCGACGCCCACCAGCAATTCGACACGATCGTGCTCGACCCGCCAGCATTTGCCAAAAGCCAGCGTGCCGTCGAAGGCGCGCTGCGCGGCTACAAAGAACTAAACCTGAGAGCGCTTAAAATGTTGCGCCCCGGCGGCCTGCTCATCACCTGCTCATGCTCGCATCATGTTAGTTGGACCGACCTCGAAGCCAGTGTGGCCTCGGCCGCCGCCGATACGCACAGGCGCGTGCGGCTGATCGAGCGCCGCGGAGCCGCGCTGGACCACCCCGTAGTGCTCAACCTGCCGGAGACCGAGTATCTCAAGTGCCTCGTGCTGCAAGTGGAGTGAGGGGAACAATGATGCATTTAGTGTATGATTCTGGCAATAGACCATGGATCTTCCGGGATTCCCCAGGGCATTGAGCGCTCGTAGCCCAAGAGGTCCGGTCTCTGGATTCTGATAGGCAGGGTTATGAAAGGACACTCCGGTAGACTGTTCCGTTTGAGTTTCTTGATCCTCGCGACCTTTGGTTCAGCCACTCTTGCTATGGCTCAACAGGGACAGTATTCAGTATCCGAAGTGCCATTCACCCTACCGGGAATGACCTCCCACGGTGGTCTCGCAACCTATTATCCAATCAAATCCATTGATGGCCAGACGATCGTATTGCGAGGCGACGAACGCCAGACATTTAGGTACTCGCTTACATCTGATACTGTTTACTGCCAAGGCAGCGAGAAGCAACACGATTGGACCTACTTGAAAAAGGCCGGCAAGAAAACCATTACCATCATGACAAATGGCGATGCAGACAATAAAGCCCTCATTGTGTGGGATCGACCGCCTTCCATCTCGACATCCCACGGGGCCGTTGTATTTGCACTCCCTCAATTGTGCAAATAGTCAAATATGCAAATAGCGCGAACTTGATGGTATCGGCCATCAGGCGCGCGCGATGCTCTGGCTGCCATGGCGAATAGGCAGAATTCGCGCCAGCCGCTTGGTCAGTCCGCGAAGCCACGGTTGGCGGAGCGGCACGGGGTCAGTCGGCTTTGATTGGGATTTGGCCGAACGCAACTGGGCCATGGTGTCCTTTACCATTGCCCTCAGCGACTCAGCTTCAAAGGTGCAGGAACGCAAGTAAGCCGAGACGGAAAGACCCGCCTCCTCGGCCCTTCTGTGCAGTTGCGCACACTCCACTTTGCTCATGCGAATCGTAATGCTGGCACTCTTGAGATTCTGCTCAAAGGGTGTGGTTCGAATCCGGCTTGCATTCGGCGACCCATACCGAGCGGACTCGGCAATCACCGCTGACTCCCGCTCTGCGCCGCGACAGGCCGCCGGTTGTGGCTCTGTTGCCGATGCAGCCGAAAGCGGCTCCTCACGGCGGGTTGGCCTTGAGTCCGCGCCTTGGGTCAGCGGCTGACCTGGGTTGCGGTAGCGCGCGTGAGCCCTCAAGGCGCGCTCGTAGCTGAGCGTTGCGATGTCGTCTTCGAGGCCGTCATCGCTCCCGGCCGCAGAGCTCCTCCACCCCGCCGGCAATGACCCGTCGCCGGGAGCCACGGGTCTTTGCGATGGCGCGGCCAGCGCCGCAAGCAGGCCAGCAAAGCTGGGGGAGGCTGGAGAGGTCGCGTTTGCGGTCTGTTGCTGCATGGCTTGGAGCATATCTTGCGACTAGCCTGCAATGCGATGAAATCCCCAAGCAAAAGAGGCGTCGCATTCCAGAAACGGACCGAACTGCTCGACGTCCTGAAATGAAACACTCAGTGCGTTCCCGAAGACTCAGAACACCAGGGCGAGATTGCATTCAGTGATCTCTGGGTCTGGCAACATGCGGCCAGGGAGTCTCAACAGTTCCGTGACTGCCTCCGCCGTCATAGGGCGCGCAAAGAGAAAGCCCTGGCCATAGCGGCAACCCATCCCGCGCAAAAGGCGATATTGCTCGGCCGTTTCAATCCCCTCGGCCACCACGTCCATTCCCATTACGCGGGCCAACTCGATAATCGTGCGGACAATCTGCAGCGGCTGGTCGCCCTCGGTCATGCGCTTCACAAATGAGCGGTCGATCTTTAAAACGTCGAAAGGAAACGAATGCAAGTGGCTGAGAGAGCTGTAGCCGGTGCCGAAGTCGTCCATCAACAGCGAGACGCCTAGCCTGCGCAAGCTACCCAGCACCTCCAGGGCAGTATGAACGCTCGGAATCAAACTGGATTCAGTCATCTCCAAAGCGAGTTGCCGGCTGGAGATGCCCGATTGCATCAGGAGCGCCTCGACGTGGTCGGCCAGGCCCTCACGCGAAAATTGGCGGGCAGAGAGGTTGACGCCGACTCGCAGCGAGATGTGGCGTGGATCTTCTTGGCACCACTTCTGTATCTGGTTGCAGGCCTCGGCCAAACCCCAGTCGCCAATGGGCAAGATCAACTCGCACTCTTCGGCCAGAGGAATGAAGTCCATCGGCGGAATCAATCCCCGCTCCGGGTGGGCCCAGCGGATAAGAGCTTCAAGGCCGACAATCCTGCGCGTCATGAGTTCAATCTCCGGCTGGTAGTAGAGTACGAATTGGCTTTGATCGAGGGCCCGGCGCAAATCGGCCTTGCGGGGCCAGCTTCCATTCGAGTTCTCGGCAGGGGCGCAGTGATGCTGCGTCTGCCCATTCCTGTTCAAGTTCCCACGCAGCCTGCGAAGTTCCAACTGGCTTGAAACCAGGTCGGCCAGGCTCTCCAGGGTTTGAATCGATTCCGGCGGCATCATTGCTCGGGGCTCAATATGGAGAATAGTCAGAGCTCCGATGATCTTTCCGCCCGTGGAGCGCACCGGCACACTTGCAAAGCCCGCTGCTGCGAGTTGCCTGAGACGCGTCGTCAGCGAATCGCGATGAGGATGTTTGGAGATGTCCGGCACAATTACCGGACCGTCTTCTTCAAGGACCAGGTCGAAGATGGAGTTTTTACGTGGAAGTTCGCGAGGCACTTGGCGCCAGCAAGACTTCATCCAGACCCGGCTCTCGTCCGCAAACGAGAGTCCAACCGAATCGGCCTGGAAGTACTCCGCAGCCAGGCGGGTAATCGCGTCGTAGGCCGGCTCGGGCGGAGTGTCCAGAATCTCGGTTGAAATCAGTGCGGCCAGCCGTGCATCTTCGTGCTGCCGGTCAACTCCGCCAATCGCTAGCTCGCCAATCTCGACTGTGTCAATCTCCACTTCCATTCGCGGCATCTTGACTCCTGTCTACGCCCCGCTCCGGCAGCCGGTTCCCAGCCAGCGGCTGCCCTATTAGGCGCATCACGCTGCGGAAAGAGAGACACGGCCATCCCCGCTGGCCGCTCAAGGGATTTGCTCGGTCGCAGAGGGCTGGAAGTGCCTCGCGAGAACTCGGTGTTAGGTCTCTTTGTTTTTCTTATCGGAGGGGACGACGCATGGCATGAGGTTACTGGGGAACACATCGAGTGAGTACCCTGCCGGCGAATCATGCATCGTTTCAGGGACGTGGCTGCCCCGTTTCGGTCCAAAGGAAGCTGAGCTGGTCCGCATCGTCCTGGATCTGCTGCTCGACACTCACCCCGGACGAGTGGCCGCCGGCAAGGCTGTAATGCAGCAGAATGGGCCGCCTGCTCGACGAGGCCGCTTGCATCAGAGCCGTCATCTTGCGTGCATGAAGCGGGTCCACACGCGTATCGTTATCGCCGGTGAAAAACATCACCGCGGGATAAGCTGTGCCAGCCTTGACGTTTTGGTAAGGCGAGTACTTGAGCAGATAAAAGAACTGCTTTTCGTTCTCCGCCGAGCCATACTCCGTCTTCCAGTAGGAACCCACAAGAAACTTTTGGTAGCGCAGCATGTCCAGCAGCGGATAGCCACACCAAACAGCGGAAAACAGTTCCGGCCGCTGAGTGATCGACGCACCCATCAAGAGGCCGCCGTTCGACCGCCCCGAAATAGCGAAGTGAGCGGCCGATGTGTATTTGTTGGCAATCAGATACTCGGCCGCTGCAAACCAATCGTCAAAGACATTCTGCTTCTTTTCAAACATTCCCTGCTCGTGCCAGCTCTCGCCGTATTCGCCTCCACCGCGCAGGTTGGGCACCGCAAACCAGCCGCCCTGCTCCAGCCACCAGGCCCACGCCGGATTCCAGTTGGGTGTCTCGCTGATGTTGAAGCCGCCGTAGCCGGTCATTAGCAGCCGCTCGCTTCCGTCCTGTTTCAGTCCCTTCTTGCCGGCGATGAACATGGGAACCTGAGTCCCGTCCTTCGACTTGAAGAACACCTGCTTCAGCTCATACTGATTCGTATCGAAGGGAATTTTCGGCTGCGCAAAGACCTCCCGCTTGCCCGTGACCGTATCCAACCGATAGAGCGTCGGCGGCTGAATGAATGACTGAAAGCTGAAAAAGCCGTAGCGCTCGCCCACGCGCCCCTCCACCTTTGAGGCCGACCCGATCCCGTCATACTCGATCTTGCCGGCGGCCTTGCCCTCCAGCGTGTAGACCTCGGTCTCCGATTGCACGTCCTTCAGCCGCTCGACGTAGAGCTTCTCGCCGACAACAGAAAACTCGTCGATCACATCCGGCCCCTCGGGAACGATCGTCTTCCAAACCTCCGGCATGATTCCCGGATCGGCCCTGAGAATCCGTCCCTTGGGCGACTGATAATCGGTATTCACAATCCACGCGCCCTTGGCGTAGATCGCCGCGAAGCGAGAGTCGAGTCCCCAAACCAGAATCTCAAAAAATGATCGCGGCTTGCTCAGGTCGCGAAAGACAATATCGACACGCCTTGCAGGCACGCCGCGTTCGATTCGGACCACGAGATAGCGGCCGTCGCTGCTCACCTCGGCGCTGAAAAGGTCATTCGGCCCCAGCTCCTCGCCGTGGAATTCGCGTCCGAAGATCAGCTTGTCGTCCGATCTCCGCGTGCCCAGCCGGTGCTGGTAGAGCAGCGTTCCCGCCTTGTCCACGCGCGCATAGTAGAGACTCAACCCGTCCGGGGCAAAACTCACGCTCTCGTAGCGCGCGCTCGGCAGCTCATCCTCCAGCGTCTTTTTTGTCTTCACATTCAACAAGTGGATGCTTGTTTCGTCCGCGCCACCCTCACGCACGCGGTAGGCCACCAGCATTCCGTCGCGCGATACATCCGCCAGACTCACCGATGTATTGGGATCACGGCTCAGCGCGGCCGGATCGACCAGCCTCTCGTCTTTACCCGTCCAGCCGCGCCGGATGTAGATAGACGCCTGCTCCTCACCGGCCAGCCGCTTGGTAAAGAAGTAGCTGTCTCCCCGTTCCAGCGGCATCGACCACTCCGAAACATGCTCCAGCTCATCCAGGTCGTCCAATAACTCAGGCCGGATGCGCGCCTGTTTCATGTAGCGCGCAGTATAGGCATTCTCCGCATCGATGAATTTCCGTGTCTCAAGACTCTTTGCGTCTTCCAGCCACCGGTAGCTGTCGGGGATCTTAGTCCCAAAGTAGTCGTCGGCAACTGGAATCGCCTCAGCCGCAGGCGGTGTCGGCAGAGTGATCCCCTCGCGGCCATGAACTGTCTGTGCAAACGCGCTCATCCCAACGCCAACCCACAGCACAAATTCCAATCCAAGAGTCAGCCTCATGACAATGCCTCATCCCGACAGAATACCCGGAAGACCTCGATCCCAACATTGCGAATTGCTCACCGCGCAAAGCTGTTCCAAATCAACGCTGCCTCAAGGCCACCGCCGTAAATCTTAGATTCCGGGATGACAGCCTGTTCAGCTCACTTGAAATGGCTGCAATCCGCCACACCACCCTCTCTGATTCATGAAAGAATGATTGGGTAAACATCATGACTAACGAAAACGACAACATCGAAGAATCCAAGCCCGCCGCAGAAGAGACCACGCAACCAGCCCCCGAGCCGGTCGCCGAGCCCACCCCAGCTCCAGCAGTGGATGCGGGTGCCCCAGGTCTCGATTCTGAGACCTGGGAAGTGAAGCCCGCGACCGCTCCCCCCGTCCACGAGCCAGCCCCAACACCAGCTCCTGAGCCTGTTGCAGAAGAGCCTGCCGAGCCTTCTGAACCGGAGGAATCCTTCGCCGACATGCTCAGCGCCTTCGAGCGCAGCCATTCCCACAAAGGCCAGCCCGGCCAGCGCCAGCTCAAAGGTGTTGTTGTCTCTCTCTCCGCCGACCAGGTCTTCCTTGACATCGGCTATAAAACTGAAGGCGTCCTGCCCCGCTCTGCCTTCGCCAATAACGCCGACGCAGTCAAGCCCGGCGACACCTTCCCCGTCTCCGTCACCGGCCGCAACGAAGAACACTACTACGAGCTATCGCTCTTCAAAGTTGCCCAGCCCCGCGACTGGTCTGCACTCGAAGCAGCCTTCGCCGACAAGACAGCCATCGTCGGCACCGTCACTGAAGTCGTCAAAGGCGGCGTCCGCGTCGACGTAGGCGTTCGCGCCTTTATGCCAGCCAGCCGCAGCGGCACGCGCGACGCAGCCGAACTCGAAAAGCTCGTCGGCACCGAGATCAACTGCCGCATCACCAAGCTCGACATCGCCGACGAAGACGTAGTTGTCGATCGTCGCGTTGTCCTCGAAGAGCAGGCCCGCGGCCTCACCGCCGCCCGCCGCGAAGCCATGAAAGAGGGAGACCTCGTCACTGGAACCGTCCGCACCCTCATGCCCTATGGTGCATTCATCGACATTGGCGGCGTTGATGGCCTGCTCCACATCTCAGACATAGCCCACTCCCGCGTCGCCAAGCCAGAAGACGTCCTCACCGTCGGCCAGGAACTTCAGCTCAAGATCCTCAAGATCGATCCCGAAACCAAGAAGATCTCTCTCGGCCTCAAGCAGCTTCAGGCCGAACCCTGGCAGACCGTCAGCCTCGCCCCCGGCCAGCGCATCACCGGCACGGTCACCCGCCTCATGGACTTCGGCGCCTTTGTTGAAATTGAGCCCGGCGTCGAAGGCTTAATACATATTTCAGAAATGTCTTACGGCAAAAAGCTCCGCCATCCCGGCGACATGCTCAAGCCCGGCGACCGCGTCGATGCTATCGTGCTCGGGATCAAGCCGGAGGAACGCCGTATCTCCCTCGGACTTAAGCAGACCCTCACCGACCCCTGGACTGAAGTCTCCCAAAACTTCCCTGTCGGCTCCCAGATCGAAGGCCCGGTCACCAAGCTCATGGCCTTCGGCGCTTTCGTTCAGATCGCCGACGGCATCGAGGGTCTCGTCCACATCAGCGAAATCACCAACGACAAGCGCATCAACCATCCCCAGGACGTCTTGCGCGCCGGCCAGATCGTCAAAGCGCAGATCCTTGCTATCGACCCCGACAAGCGCCAGATCAAGCTCTCGATCAAGCAGCTCATCCCCACTGAGATCGACGAATATATCGCCGAACACAAAGTCGGCGACACGGTCTCCGGTCGGGTCATTGAGCAATCTCCCACACTAACTCACGTCGAGTTGGGCGATGGCATTCGCGCCACCTGCTGCACCACCTTCAAGACCGCTTCGCCATCCGTCAAGCCAGGAATTCAGATCGAGCTCCCACCCCGCCCCAAGCCAGCTTCCAAGCCCGAGTCCAAGCCCGACCTCTCCAGCCTCTCGTCGATGCTCAAAGCCCGCTGGCAAGGCAGCGCCCCCGCCCCGGCGTCCAAACCCGATCCTTTAATGCAAGGCCAGGTCCGCACCTTCAAAATCACCAAACTAGACCCCGAAACCAAAAAAATCGAAGTGGAGTTAGCCTAGATCGGCTAACTCCATACTCTCTCCAGCGAAAAAGCTCCGTGCCCCATCCTTTCCGTTTCTTTTTGCGGAATGGGTGGGAAACGATGCAGGGCCGACGCATGTCAAATACCCAGCAATTTCAGCAGACAGGGTTGATCCCAAGCTGCTTTGAGTTGTTCCCCTTTGACTCCGCGTTTTGAGGTCTTGTCCTGTTTAAGGACATTGAGTGCAATGCGGTTGAGTACGGAAAGTTCTGTACCGAGTGGCCTGCGCGTTTGCGGTCCAGATCTTCGCCAAAGCCCACGTCCAGCACCCAAAGCAGTTTGTTTTCGATGCCCCAGTGCAGACGAATAACCGCGTTCAGCCGCGCCGCGTCGGGCCTCAGACTGGTGATGTAGTAGCGGATTTCACGCTCGATCTTGCCCGAAACTTCGCGATTTCGCTCCACGCGCAGATCGCGCAACTCGGCAAAATACTTCAGGGGATTACCCATACCCCCTTGTCGTCTGTCTGCGTCGGCTCGCATATCGCAAACCAGGTCTGTTTATATGCGTTGGCCCTGAGGGGGCTATCCCTGTTGATGCGCGGCAAGCACAACCGGCCTATAATGAAGCATGGCGACTGTAGACCAGTCCATACCGGCAGAGGTTCCAGGCGCGTCTCCTGCGTCCGCAAGTGCGGCCTCTGTTCCGGCAAAGAAGAAGCTCTCCACCGTATCCGATGCCGACCAGCAGGTCATCGACCGGCGGATCGAGGCACTGCTGAAGCTGGTCCAATCCAATCGCCCCAGTGAAGACGTCGCATTGATTCGCAAGGCCTGGGAGTTCTGCGTCCGGCACCATGAGGGGCAGATGCGGGCCTCCGGCGAGCCCTACATTGTGCATCCGCTCGAGGTGGCCGAGGTGCTGGCCGAGATGAAGATGGACTCGACGGCGATTGCCGCCGGTCTGCTGCACGACTCGGTCGAGGACACCCCCGCCACCAATGAGGAGATTCAGGCCAAATTTGGCGACCAGGTGGCCCACATCGTCGAGGGCGTCACCAATATCGACAAGATCCAGTTTGCCAACCGCGAGGATCGCCAGGCCGAAAACGTGCGCAAGATGCTGCTGGCCATGGTCACGGACGTGCGCGTGGTGCTGATCAAGCTGGCTGACCGGCTGCACAATATGCGGACTCTTGAGCACTTGCGGCCCGAGCGCCAGGAGGCCATCGCGCGGGAAACCCTGGACATCTACGCGCCTCTGGCTCACCGGCTGGGCATGGGCAAGGTGCGCGGCGAGCTGGAGGATCTGGCCTTCCGCTATACCGACCCGGTCAGCTTCGAGCAGGTTACGGCGGCAGTGGAGTCGCGGCGCATCGAGGGTGAGCAGTTCTTGCGCGGGGTGGAAGACACGCTCAACGAGCAACTGCGCGAAAACAACATCCCGGCGCGGGTGGAGTGGCGCATCAAGCGCATCTACTCCATCTTTCAAAAGCTGGAACGGTCAAAGGTATCTTTCGATCAGGTGTACGACCTGCTGGCGATCCGCGTCATCACGCAGGATGTAGCGGCCTGCTACGCCGTCTTCGGGTTGATCCACACGCTTTGGCGGCCGGTGCCGGGGCGCATCAAGGACTTCATCGCCATGCCGCGCGCCAATCGTTACCAGTCGCTGCACACAACGGTGATGGGGCAGACTGGCCACCAGTTCGAAGTGCAGATCCGCACCGAAGAGATGCATCGCATCGCCGAAGAAGGCATCGCTGCCCACTGGAAATACAAAGCCGGTGGAGTAGCGGTGACGGCTCGCGACGAAGAGCGGCTGAACTGGATCAGGCAACTCGTCGAGTGGCAAAAGGAGATGACCGATCCGAATGAGTTCCTCTCCAGCCTGAAGATGGACCTCTATCCGGATGAGACTTACACCTTCACTCCCAAAGGCAAGGTAGTAGTAGTCCCGTCCGACGGCACGCCGGTCGATTTTGCATACACCATTCACACCGAGGTGGGCCACACCTGCGTCGGCGCCAAGATCAATGGCCGCATGTCTCCGCTGCGCACCAAACTTCGGACCGGCGACATTGTCGAAATCATTACGCAGAAAGATCACAAGCCAAGCCAGGACTGGCTTACCTTCGTCAAGAGTCCGCGTGCCCGCAACAAGATCAAACACTGGCTCAACGAAGACCATCGGCGCCGCGCCGTCGAGATTGGCCGCAAGCTACTGGAGCGCGAGGCCCGCAAGTTTAAGGTGCCGCAAAACCTGATTGGCGACCAGGATCTGAGCCGTATCGCCAAGGAATACAGTGTAGCCACGGCAGCCGATCTGCTGGCCGCGCTGGGACTGGGCAAGCAATCGGCCCGGCAGGTGCTGAGCAAGCTGTCTCCCGGCAGTACAACTCAGCCGGATAGCGAAGTCACTCCGGAGATCAAGCCCTCGACCGCCGAGTCGGCGATGTCGGACGCTGTGCGCAAGCTGCACCTGACCGGCTCCGATTCGCTGCAGGTCGAGGGGCAGAACGACATGCTCGTCTATCGGGCGCGATGTTGCAACCCGATTCGCGGCGAAGAGATCGTGGGTTATGTGACCCGAGGCAAGGGAGTGGCCGTCCATGCGCGCGGCTGCCCAAACGTGCAGAACCTGCTTTACGAGAGTGATCGGCGCATCGCCGTCGAGTGGTCGCGAAAGGCTCCCGCAGCTGCCGGTCAGCCGCAGCGCTACCCGGTCAAAATCACCGTTTCCTGCGACGACCGCGCCGGGATGCTGAAAGAATTGATCGCAGTCATCTCCGACGACAATGCCAACATCAGCGGAGTGGATATTCGCAAAGATGAGAACGGCGAAGCCGTCGTCGAGCTGGTGGTGGAGACTGAAGACGTTCACCACCTGAACCGCATGGTTCTCGGCCTGCGCCGCGTCAATGGCGTCCGCGCAGTGCAGAGGACGCAGAAGCTGTAGCAGTTGCCCCGCGAGACCCGCCAACTAAAGCGCAGACTGGGCATAGCGCAACACGTCTGCGGCTTCCAGCTTGAGCCTATCGAGAGCGGCGTGATTCTAAGAACCTGCGGCTGCCCGCTCTGAGCACCCCTATACCGCTCGAATCTCCATCGTTTTGCCAAGCGCCTTGAGAGCACCGGCGATACCGTCGATCCGTGAGGTGTGATGCAGGTCAATCAACCTGGTCACCTCCGACGGTGTCATCTGCAACCGGCGCGCCAGATCAGCGGGCCGAATCTTCTGCACGGCCATCTCATTCAAGAGCAGCATCTTCGCCGCGTAGCTGGCCGGGAGTTCAACCACATGCTGGCCGCGCTTGAGTTTGGAAGGCGCGGGGATCGTAAGACCCTCCTCAATGTAGTAATCCAGGGCCGATTCCAGAACATCCGCAGCGTGGAGTAGAGCGTCCTCAACGTCTTCGCCCTGGGTGATTGCCTCGGGGATGTCGGGGAAGGTCACAACGTAGCCGCCTTCCTTTTGCGGTGCGAGATGTGCTGGATAGCGCAACATGATTCCTCCTATTTTCAGCCCTAGCTGCTTTTTGATGCCTTCGACCAGGCCGGTCTTGAGTTCTTTCGAGTGCATCGGCAGGAACGAAGTCTTGCCTTTCAACCTCACCTTCAGATGGGAGCCTTTTGCGTTCTCGAATGTCGCTCCCTGAGCTGCCAGCCACCGCTTGAACTCGCTGCTCTTCATCTCTTGAATATACGCAAAATTGCGTACAAGTCAAGAGAAAGGGACCAATCCAAAATCCGGCGTTAAGCCGGATTGGGGACCAATCAACATTCCTCTCTTGACTCCAAAACAGCCACTGGTCTGAACTGCTCAGACGCATGGTGAGTGAGGTGCCACGCTGAAGTGTGCGAATCATGCAGCGTGGAAAGGTGGGGCCCGTGCGCAGCAGTTAGGGGGCAAGACCAGAAAGAGGCTGTTCCAATGACTGGACTCACAAGGAAGTCTTTTGATCCTGCGGATTTTCTGGCGACCGAAGGACCGGGACGTACAAACTGCCGGCGAACGGCCAAACAGGCTTTCTATTCCCAGGGAGGCCAGGCCGACTCCATTTTCTATTTGCAGAGCGGCCGGGCAAAGTTGACTGTCCTCTCTAAGCGGGGCAAAGAAGCAACGGTGACGATGCTTGCTTCAGGAGATTTTTTTGGCGAGGAGTCGATGGCAGGGATGGGGGAGTTGCGAACCGCCTCGGCCACGGCCGTATCCGTTTGTGTCGCGCTCAAGATTGAAAGAGCCCAGATGCTGCGCGTGCTGCATGAGGAACATGCGTTCTCTGACTTTTTCATGCAGTTCATCCTGATCAGAGGAATCAGAACGCAGTCGGATCTCGTCGATCAGCTCTTCAACTCGAGCGAAAGGCGCCTGGCGCGGACACTCCTGATCATGGCGGAGTATGGCGGGTCTGGCGAACCGGAGACGCTGATTCCGCCCGTAACTCAGGAGGCGCTTGCAGAGATGATCGGGACCACACGGTCGCGCGTCAGCTTCTTCATGAATCGCTTCAGAAAGCTCGGCTACATCGAATACAACGGCCGCATCCGGGTCCACACGTCGCTGCTCGACGTGGTTCTGCGCGATGAGTTGCCGGAAGAGAATGCATCCAGGCCCAGACTCCTCGATCCCCCGCCGAGTCGTGCACGAACCGCAAAGCGGGCGAAGATGGTGTGAGCCACCATGTTCATTTGTCCACAAAAACGAGCCTAACCTGCACTGCCGACTTGGTAAGGAGATCTCATGTCGTTTGGAATTTACGCTACTGGATTCGCTATCATGATCGGCGGACTGGCTTACGCCGCGCACCTGGTCCACATGCCAACGCACTGGATCGTGGTAGGCGCGATCTTCATGACAGGCGTTGGGCTGCTGTCGGCAGTGAAGGCCACACGGCAAAAAGACTCCGCCAACTGAGCCAGGCAATCAGCGATGACCAGCGACCCAGCCTCAGAAAGCAACAGGGGCGGCCACCTCATTAGGTAGCAGCCCCCTGACGAATCCCAGTTCACTGAATCGTGAGGTTAAAGGTCGTCTGTCCTGTGATGGTTGATGTAGCGGAGTCTTGCCCATAGATCGTGATGGTGTAGCTTCCCTTGGCCGGGTCAGGAACTATACCGGTTGTACCTGTTGTGGAGCTTGTGCTTCCGCCACCGCAGGCGGAGATAGCCAGACCCAAGGCAAGCAGCGCAATCACTCCGGTCATCGTGTGGAACTTCCTTGAGCGCCTGCCCAGAAAGCCAGCCAGCAGCAGTCCGGCAAACGTCACCGTCCATGGGGTGGGATCCCTATGAACCGGGCTCGCGCCCTTGTTCGCTGCCGAATGAATCGGATGCAGCACGTGAAGCGCGTTACCACTTCCCGGTTGAGCCAAGCCGCAATCCGCCGGTTTGGTGTCTATGGTGAGCGTCGTCTGCACGGCGCTTGTTCCGGTGACCGCTACCTCCGCATAGCCGCCGACCACGGTTGAAGCGATGACGCAGAGATTGGTGAGCACGGCATTATTCGAGGTGTTGTAGGTCATCAACACGGTGCCCTTGTAGCCGCCCGATGGAGTAACAGTGATAGTCTCCGTTCCTGAGCTGCCTTGGGTCACAGCAAGCGTGCTGGGGCTGGATGAAAACGTAAAGCTCCCCGTACCGGAGCTGCTCCCGGCGACATTCACTTGCACAACTCCCGTCGAAGATGCAAAGGTAGCGCTCCCCGGAAACTCGACGATGATCTGGTGCATGCCGACAGTTGAGAAGGAGGTTTGATAGGTAGCCGTAGCTATACCGGCCGTACCGCTCGCAACCAGAGCCACTGTCGCTGTCGTGCCGCTGTTGCTATACGCCGTCGTGCCTCCATCGATCGAAAGCGTCAGGTTGCCAGAGGGCGTTGCCGATCCGCTGGCAGCGGCCACGGTAATGGTGAAGGTGTCTGTGGCGTTCACAGCCGGCACAGAACTTGACGCTGAGACAGTGGTTGACGTGGCGATAAGAGATGCGGAGGCGGCACTGTTCTGGGGCCAGTCCAAAATGAGGTTGGCAAGATTCACCGATCCCAATCCCGTCACCTCGTCGTAGCACGTGCCCGCGGAGTATCCCGCTGTGCTGCCGCAATAGGTTGCTCCGGCGGTGCAGTCATTGTTGCCGCTGGTCACGTCGTGGAAGGCCGAGGCGTACGTCGTGCCGCTGGAGGCCAGTGTATAGAGTTCACCATTGATCAGGCCTTGCCCTTCGGTGTAATCCCTGGCCTGATTGATGAGCGCCACCATTCCGGCAAAGACCGGCGCAGCAAAGCTGGTGCCGCCGGCAATGGTAAGAAACGTGTTGTTCGCATCGCGGAAGCCGTTTGCGCAACTGCCGGTGATGCCGTTAGAGGGATCGCTGGAGCAGAACAGGTAGCCGGGATAGTCTGGCGAGGAGTACAGCGCGATATCTGGCACATCGCGCTTGCCGTCGGCGGGAATGCCGGCAACACCGGTTTGCCACGCCGGCTTGCTAAACAGCACACTCGCTCCGCCGCCGCTGGAGCTAAGGCCGTTGGCCGAAGAATCGTCGTTCCATGCCACTTCTGGAATCCACTGGAGCGCCGAGGTGATCTTATCTATGCTGGAGTTGATGGCCGGTCCCCAATAACCTGGTGGTGTTGTTGTAACATCCTCGGCTGCTGTGGTCTCAGTGCCGCCTGCCGCGGTCACATAGGCACTGCTGGCCGGATAGCTGACAGCCAGTTCTTCCTGCGTGGATAAGGGAGGATCGCCAGCGGCAACAGGATTGCTGATGAAACAACCGGTCGAACCGGTGTCGCCGGAAGAGGCAATCACCGTTTGTCCCTGAGACTGCGCTTGCAGAAGTGCCGACTCGATAGCCGCTACGCCCGATAGGCCGCCTTCCACGGGCTCGCAGGCACCATAGCTGATGCTGATAATCGGCGCAATATCCTCGTCGACTGCATAGATAATGGAGTCGAAGACGCCATTATTGTTAAGGCTGCCTCCGGTATAGACAAAGATGATGTTGGCGCCGGTGGCGATACCGCCCGACCACTCCAGGTCAATATCCGATTCGGCCTCATCTCCTAAACCAACGGGATTGATTACCGAACTTCCCGTGGTCGGCACCAACACCTGCGTTGGATCCTTAACAGCAAGACCGGATGCGTTCTGGAAGTTCTCGATGTCGCTCACTGCGATCGCCGACTGGCCCATAATGGCGATCGACTGGCCTATGCCGGTATAGCTGGAGGGAATATTGTAGGCGACCCGAATATCCCCAGGCGCAAAGTGCACACTCCCCGATTGGCTGGAAGTGTAGTCGGGATGCGCCGGGGCCACGTGCATCGGCCTGGGCCGGAAATCGTCCAGGTTGCGGATGCCTTGAACCACAGGCGCAAGCGCGGACGGAATGCTCAACTCCGTCGCCGGAGCAATGTGCTTTTTACCCTCTACGTTGTAGT
>CAYVMS010000031.1:0-20029 GCA_964452615.1 uncultured Occallatibacter sp. | reverse complement strand
AAAAAGGCCACCCGCAAAGAGTGGCCTTTTACTTACCTGATTCGCCTGCATTATGCCGGTGAAGGCGATCCCTCTGGGTAGCCTGGTCCGCGCGTGTCCGGCTTCAGCACCTGCTGCTGTTCGCCGTTGCCGGTATCACTCGGCGTTGCCAGATTTGAGCGAATTGGAGGCAGCGTTTTGCCGTCGATCAGCATCTGAACTTCCTCGGCGTCGATCGTCTCGCGTTCCAACAGCGCAGCGGCAATGCGGTGCATCGCGTCGGCATTCGTCTCCACGATGTTATGTGCGGATTGATAAGCCTCGTCGATCAGGCGGCGCACTTCAAGATCGATCTGCCGCGCCGTCTCTTCGCTAAAGTCCCTATGCTGCGCAATCTCGCGGCCCAGGAATATCTGCTCCTCTTTCTTGCCAAAGGTCAGCGGACCAAGCCGGCTCATGCCATACTCGCAGACCATGCGCCGGGCTGTATCTGTGGCGCTCTCGATATCGCTGCCTGCGCCGGTAGACATCTGGTTGAGGAAGATCTCCTCAGCTACACGTCCACCGTATGCGATTGCGAGATTGGCCTCAAGATACTCCTTGGTATAGTTGTGACGGTCGCCGGGCAGGAAGATCGTGACGCCCAGCGCCATGCCGCGCGGAATGATCGTGACCTTGTGAATCGGGTCGGAGTGTTCGCGCTTGAACGAAACCAGCGCGTGGCCGGCCTCGTGATACGCAGTCACTCGTTTCTCTTCCTCGGTCAGCAGCATGGACTTTCGCTCGGCGCCCATCAGCACCTTGTCCTTGGCCACTTCGAAGTCATACATCGTGACTTGCTTACGATTCATTCGCGCCGCGCTCAGTGCTGCCTCGTTGACCATATTGGCCAGATCGGCCCCACTGAAGCCTGGCGTTCCACGAGCCAGCACATTGAGATTCGTGTCGTCCGAGACTGGAACCTTCTTTACATGGACGCGCAGAATCTCTTCGCGGCCGCGCACATCGGGCAGTCCCACAACCACGCGGCGGTCGAACCGTCCCGGCCGCAGCAGCGCAGGATCGAGCACGTCCGGCCGGTTTGTCGCGGCCACGAGAATCACGCCGTCATTCGACTCAAAGCCGTCCATCTCCACCAGCAACTGGTTCAGCGTTTGTTCGCGTTCATCGTGCCCACCGCCCAGCCCAGCCCCGCGATGGCGGCCCACCGCGTCGATTTCGTCGATGAAGATAATGCAAGGTGCGTTCTTCTTGCCCTGCTCAAAGAGGTCGCGAACGCGGCTTGCGCCCACGCCGACAAACATCTCCACAAAATCCGAACCGGAGATCGAGAAGAACGGCACATTGGCCTCACCGGCCACGGCTCTCGCCAGCAACGTCTTACCAGTTCCCGGAGGCCCAACCAGAAGCACGCCCTTGGGAATCCGGCCGCCGAGCTTTTGAAACTTCGCCGGCTCGCGCAGGTACTCGATGATCTCCTTCAGTTCTTCTTTGGCCTCGTCCACACCGGCCACGTCTTTGAAGGTGATCTTCTTTTGCTGCATCGAGAGCAACCGCGCGCGGCTCTTGCCAAACGACATTGCCTTGTTGCCGCCCGACTGCATCTGGCGCATAAAGAAGAAGAAAAGGAAGCCAATCAGAATGATCGGGCCGACGTTGAACAGCAACGGCAACAGAATGCTGTTCTGCTGCTCCTTCATTGAAAAGACGACGTGCGCCGCCCGCATGGCCTTGTCAAGCTCTGAATAGTCGGCCGGAATGGTGGTATGGAACTGCTCTTTGGGCGTAGCCTTCAAGTGACCGTGCAACTCCCGGTCCTGGACCTCCGCATCCAGCACTTGTCCCTGCTGCACCTTGTCGAACAAGTCGGAGTACTTGATCTCCACGTCCTTGCCCGTGGCCCCTTTCTGCACCCAGGTAATCAAAACCAGGAGGCAGGCAAGAATACAGATCCAGAACATGATCGTTTTGACAGTCGAATTCACCAGGGGTTCCTCTCTTCTTCCGGTGTGGAGAAGCTCTCCAGAGGATCGCCAGCACCGCCCACTCCCTCTTAGACGCCCCGACCTTCCTCAAAGTCACAGAAAGTACGGGGTGTCCCGATAGCAGACGCAACTTCTCTGCCGCACACGGGAGCAGTATCTCTGATTCTACTCTGAAGGTCCAAAAACTTGTAGCAATCCGACGGGTAGATTATCAGTGTGCCCAAAACCTCAGCCATCAGCGGTGGTTCCACTTGAGAATAACCCGGACCCAACAAAAGTGGTTGCGGCAACGCAAACTCCCGGCATTGGCTCCACTTCCACTCCTTGCATCCATAGTATCCGCCCATCCAGTTCCAGTACCGGCCACACCTTCCGGCCGGAACCGGTAACCCGCAGCCGCTCAAGAATCTCCTTTGCTTTGCGCGGCCTCGAGGAGTGACGCAACAGCACCCGATCTCCAGGCTTCCAGTTGCGCAGCGTTGCGGTCAGCCTTTGATTTGTCACGGCCACTTCGGTAACCTCGATCCGCAGACGAAGCCCAAAGGCCTCCGCCATTACTTCGCCGGGAATCTCCACTAGGTACTCAGGTATAGCCTCTTCCGCGATTCCCGCACTCCAGACCGGCAGAACCGCGAGACGCAACTCCCTAGGGGTTCGCTCAGCTCGAAGTCCCTCGGCCAGCTCAAGCCTCTGTCCCGCGCGTCCTGCCAGCGCCAGCAAACGCATCGCCTCCGTTGCAGAGAAATCGACCGCTGTCCCTAATTGCGCTGCAGCATGGCGCAAGAGCCGCCGTTGCAGCGCTACGGGCAGCGCGGCGAGCCGTGTCACATCCATCGCAAGCTCAGTACCGGATGCCCGTCCTCCTCCTCGCACAGGCCGCCCCGGTAACAACAACTGCGGTGCAATTCGGACCACCTCACCTGTACACCATGCCTCCTCGTGGCGTGCCAGCTCGGCCATCTGCGTAAGGTGCTCACGAAGCTGCGGATTCCAGCTCTCCAGCAGCGGCAGCAGCTCGTGCCGTATACGGTTGCGTGTAAAAGTGAGGTGTCGATTTGAAGAGTCTTCGCGCCATCCCTGGCGTAGCGCGCCAAGATAGGCCTCAACTTCAGCCCGGGTGGTCCCCAGCAGAGGCCGCAGAATCCGCCCTTCAGAAAACTCAATCAGCGGGTGAATTCCGCTCAGCCCTTCGGTCCACGCCCCGCGCAAAAACTTCGCCAGCACGGTCTCTGCCTGGTCGTCGCGAGTGTGAGCGGTGGCCACCGCATCCACTTCGCCCGAAGCCATCAGTTGCCGGAACCATCCGTACCGCAGCCGTCGCGCTGCCTCTTCTATACTCTCTCCGTTTTCTTTGGCAGCATCTCCGGCGTCCACTCGCGCCTCGTGAAAGGGCAGACCAAGTTCGTCCGCCAGTCCACGTGCGAAGGCCAGATCGCCGTCAGCCTCCTCGCCGCGCAGTCCGTGATGCAGATGCGCCACGTGCAACACGAGGCCAAGCTGTTCGCTACGCTCCGCAAGCGCGCGCAGCAGCGCCACCGAATCCGCCCCGCCAGAGAGCCCGACGGCCAGCCGCAAGCCTGGCTTGAGCAGTGAAGTGTCGATCACCAGGGTTGTTGGCAACTTCGAGTGCATTCCACGATGATAAAGCTGCAATCCTGAGCATGGCTTGGTGCGGAGACATCCAATGATCTCCCATGCCCCATGCTTTCCGCTTCTTTCTGCGGAAAGGATGGGAAAACCACGAACCTCAAACGCGTCACCAGAAATCTCTGCAGGATGCAACGCTTGCCGATGTATACTCCAACCGTTATGCAAGTATTTGTGATTCTTCCTGCTGCAGGCCTCGGCACCCGGATGGCCGGGCCGCAACCGAAACAATTTCTGGCGCTCGATGGGGTTCCAATCCTCATTCATTCGCTGCGCGCCTTCGCATCGGTCCAGCGTGTTACGGCAATCTATGTCGCCGTGCGCAAGCCTGAGATGGAGCGTGTTCAGGCCCAGATCGCCGAGTACGGCTTCGCCTCGCGTGTCCACGTCGTGGCAGGCGGCGATCATCGCCAGGAGTCCGTTTCCCACGCCCTCGCAGCCCTCTCAGCCGAGCCGGATGATATCGTTCTGGTGCACGACGCTGTGCGCCCGCTCATCGACTCCACCACCATCGACCGGACCATTGACGCTGTAATCGAGCATGGCGCGGCCATCGTTGGGATGCCGGCCGTCGACACCATCAAGCAGGTCGAGCGGACAGCTCATGGCGCGCTGATCACTTCCACCATTCCCCGCGAGTTTATTGTGCTTGCCCAGACCCCGCAGGGCTTCCGCTTTGGCCTGCTTCAAAGCGCCTTTGCCGAGGCCCAGGCGGACGGGTTCGTGGGCACTGACGAGGCATCGGTCGTCGAGCGTGCCGGCCATCCGGTTGCCGTAGTTCATGGCTCTCAGGTTAATCTGAAGATTACACAGCCGGGCGACCTCGAGTTGGCCGAGTTCTATCTGCGCCAGCGCGCCCGCTGATTTCTGGCTCAAGACAATAAAGGGGCCGGCTTTGGCCCCGCAATCCGATTTTTGAATTAGAGTGCCAATAAGAGAGATACGGAGATCCACGGTAACCATGGAAACACGCATAGGATTTGGCTGGGACTCGCACATGTTCAAGGCGGGAGTGCCCTTGCGCATCGGCGGGCTGACCCTGGAACACCCGGAGGGTCTTGCCGGCCACTCGGACGGCGACGTGCTGCTGCACGCCATCACCGACGCCTTGCTGGGCGCAGTTTCCGCGGGCGACATCGGAACCTTTTTCCCGCCGGGCGATCCCCGCTGGAAAGATGCTGACTCTGCTGTATTCCTCAACCTAGCCATGGAGGAACTGCAGCACGCCGGCTATCGCATCGTTAACATCGACACCACACTGATCCTGGCCGCGCCGAAGATAGCTCCCTTATCCGGCCAAATGCGCGCCCGCATCGCCGACCTGCTTGCCATCGGTATTGACCAGGTCAGCGTTAAAGCCAAAACCCCTGAGGGCCTCAATCTCGATCACGTAGCTCAATGCCACGCCGTCGCCCTCGTCGAACGTGTCATCGAACCCGAAGAGCTCAAGAGCATGAGTGCCGTCATCGAAAGCCAGCACCAGCTCGAAGATGTCGTCGAAGATCTCCTGTCAAGTGTCCACGGTGTCCCCAAGAAACGCAGCACCCCAATCTACGACACCGAGGACATAACTTAGGGCAGGGAACAGAGCGCCCACCTTTAACGTCTCCGTTCTCTTCCAATTCCCGTTCTAGGTCAAGTTGGCTAAGCAAGCCCGCCTTAGGACGCACATCCCATCCTTTACAAAAAATGTGAAAGGGTGGGTGCCCAGGCTGGTTGGACGAGATAGTTGTTCCCATATCGTCTGTACCCTGGTCCGGGCTCTTTGGTCCCCGCCTCTCATGTTGCGCCGCATTTCTCCGATGAAGAGCTTGAGTGTTCGCTGCGCCGGGGATCAACCCGGCCTGCCGGATGAGTGGATGCGATGGATGAATTGACGAGGGAGTTCCTGATCGAGAGCCAGGAAGGGCTGGACCGCATGGAGCGCTGCTTGACCGACCTGGAAGAGCGGCCGCAGGATGCTGAGCTCATTGGAGAGATCTTCCGCTCGGTGCATACGATCAAAGGAACGACGGGATTCCTGGGCTTCAAGCGGCTGGAGACTCTGGCGCACGCAGGCGAGAACCTGCTGGGCCAGTTGCGCGAGTGCAAGCTGACCGCCAACGGGCCGATCATCACCGGCCTGCTCCATCTGCTGGACGGCCTGCGCTCGATCCTCAAGACAATCGAGGCGCAAGACGCCGAAGGCGAAGGCGACGATGCGGCACTAATTGGCGACCTGGAAGTGTTGCAGCTTCCGGCGCAGGTTGAGGCAAAGCGGCCTGTTCAAGCCAAGGCTCGCGCCCGTTCCGCCGCTGCTCCTCCGCCAGCGCGCGTCGCTCTCTCCGATCCTCCTCCAACCGGGGCCGATCCGGTTGCTTCGGTTCCGGCTTCGTCTCAACTTTCTGAGACCGCGCCAGCCGCGCAGCCAGTTCTCAAGGCCGCCGAAACCGAGAGCGATCCCGCCCGGCCTCGCATTCAGGGAACCGCCGCTGAGAGCACCCTGCGTGTCGATGTGACCTTGCTGAACCGGATGATGAACCTTGTCGGCGAGCTGGTGCTGACCCGCAATCAGGTTCTCCAGGCGACCTCGGCCGATCCGAATATGACGCTGCTCAGCCGTCGCCTCGACATGGTGACCGCCGACCTGCGCGAGAGCGTGATGAAGGCCCGGATGCAGCCGGTCTCCAACATCTTTTCCAAGATGCCTAGAATCGTGCGCGATCTCTCGCAATCGCTTGGCCGCCGTGTCCGTTTGCAGGTCGAGGGCCAGGACACGGAGCTGGACAAGAGTCTTCTCGAAGCGATCAAAGACCCGCTCACTCATGCGGTGAGGAATTCGCTGGATCACGGCATCGAGCCGCCGGATGTGCGCAAGGCCGCGGGCAAAGACCCTGAGGGAGTGCTCAAGCTGCGCGCCGCGCAAGAGGGCAGCCACGTCATCATCGAGGTCTCAGACGACGGCGCCGGCATCGCTGTCGAAAAGGTGCGTCAAAAGGCTATCGAGCGCGGGTTCATAATGGCGGATCGCGCCGCTCATATGTTGGAGCGCGAACTGCTGCAATTGATCTTTCTGCCCGGCTTCTCCACTGCCGCGGCCGTGACCAATGTCAGCGGTCGAGGCGTGGGCATGGATGTGGTCCGGACCAACGTCGAAAAGATTGGCGGCAAAGTCGAGATCGACTCCCGCACCGGCAAAGGGACCACGCTCCGTCTGCGCATTCCGTTGACTCTGGCAATCATTCCCGCCCTCATCGTCCGCAGCGTCAACCAGAGCTTTGCCTTGCCCCAGGGCGCGCTCTCCGAGTTGGTGCATATTCCCCCGGAGCAAGCCGCCGCGGCGATCGAGTGGATCGAAAACGTGCCGCTCTACCGGCTTCGCGGCCAGTTGTTGCCGTTGATCTTTCTCGACCGGATGCTCATGCCCGGAGTCGAACACAAGTTCGCCACCGAACGCGACAACTTCATTGCCGTTCTCGACGCAGATGGTCGCCGTTTTGGGCTGGTCGTCGACGGTCTGGCCGATCCAGAGGAGATCGTGGTCAAGCCACTCTCGGCTGTTCTCAAAGACATTGGCTTCTTCTCTGGCGCGACCGTGCTGGGCAATGCTGACCTGGCGCTGATTCTCGATCCCGGATCGATCGCCATGAAGGCGGGCGTGAACCTGCGCGGGGAAGAAGCCGTGCGCGCAGCCGAGGACGAGACCGAGGAGGCCAAGAGCCTCGAATATCTGCTGGTAGAGATGGGCGGACGGCAGGCAGCCGTTCCTCTAGCCGACGTGCTGCGCATCGAGCAGCTTCCCCTTTCGCGTATCGAGTACATCGGCTACCGCCCAGTGCTCAACTTCGAGGGGCAATTGCTGCCGGTCGAGGACACAGGCGGAGTGCTGGCCGCGGCGCAGAGCAGCGCCGATGCCTCGCAAGAGCAGATTATTGTGGTCGTCTGCCGCGAGGGGAATCGTCATGTCGGCATCGCCGTTTCGCATGTGCTCGATGTGGCCGCCGGCGGCGATCTCTTCGAGGCGGGCACTGCGCAGCGCACCGCCGGAGTGACTCTGCTCAAAAATCACGTGACCGGCGTCGTCGATCTGGGTAGCGTAGCCTCACTGCCTGCCGGGGAAGAAGCGCCAGCCGAATGGAATCAGACAGCGGAGACAGTGGCATGAGCACAGCGGCAATTCAATTGCATCGCAAGGAAAAAGCGGCGGCGCACATGGTGGAGATGTGTTCCGTGCGCCTGGGGCAGAGCCTGTTTGGCGTGCCGATTACGCACATTCTTGAGATCGTCGGATCGGCACGGCCGCAGCCGGTTCCGCTGGCTCCCTTGTTTGTCGGCGGGCTCGTTCACTATCGCGGCGATGTGCTGACAACGGTGAGCTTGCGCCAGTTGCTTGGGCTGCCACCCAAAGAAGGCAAGCAGGACATCCTGGTGCTAGAGAGCTCTGGCGGATGTTTTGGTTTGCTAGTCGACTCGGTCGGTGAAGTCCTGACTGTCTCTTCCGCCGATCACGAGCCGAATCCATCGATTCTCGACGAACGCCGCAGAGCGCTCTTTGCCGGCGCATACAAGCTCAAGGACAGTCTGCTCGTGATGCTGGACCCCGAGCAACTCGACCCCATGAGGCTGAGCGCGGCACGGGCCGCATAATCTCTCCGGCTCCAACCGTCATCTCTGGAGGTGGCCATGCTTGCTTTGATTGTCGACGACTCCCGATTCGTGAGGGGCTATCTGCGCAGCCTCCTCGAAGAGAAGGGAATCGAATGCGCCGAGGCGGCTGATGGCCAGGCCGGCATGGATCAGCTGAACTCCGGCGGTCCCTTTGACCTCGCATTGGTGGACTGGAACATGCCGATCATGAATGGTCTTGAGATGCTCAAGCAGATGCGTGCCGACGGTTTCGGCGACGTGAAGGTCATGATGGTCACAACAGAGGCCGAAAACGACTTCATTCTTCGTGCCCTCGATGCCGGCGCCGACGAGTATTTGATGAAGCCCTTCGACGACGAGGCACTGACAGAAAAGCTGGCCATGCTCGGTCTTGTGGAGGCTTGAGCGATGTCCTCCTGCCGCAGAACCAGAACTCTGATCGTAGACGACTCGGCAGTGATGCGGAGCTTGCTGCGTTCGGTGGTCTCAACCGATGCCGGACTAGAGGTGGCCGGGACGGCAGCGGATGGCGAGACAGCCTTGAGCGCTATCGAATCGATTCGCCCCGACGTGGTTCTGCTCGATGTGGAGATGCCGGTGATGGATGGATTGGTCACACTGAGAAAGCTGCGCGCGCGGGGACACAAGATGCCGGTCATCATGTGCAGTTCGCTAACCCAGCGCGGAGCCACCGTGACCATTGAAGCCCTGGCCTGCGGAGCTTCGGACTACGTGGCCAAGCCAGCCGGGCAATCCAGCCGCGAGGCGGCAATGCGCACGCTGGCGCAAGATCTGATTCCTAAAATTCAAGCCCTCACCAGCCAGCCTCAAGCGGCTTCCCCAGGCGTTCTTCCAGCTCGACTGACGGTCCCGGTGCCTCCACCAAAGTCTCAATCGATCTCATCGGTCCCTGTGGTGCTGGCCATCGGCGTCTCGACCGGCGGCCCGGCGGCTCTCGATGTGTTGCTCCCCGCGCTGCCCGCAACTTTTCCTCTGCCTGTCTTGATCGTGCAGCACATGCCGGAGCTATTCACCAAGCTCTTTGCCGAGCGGCTCAATGGCCGTTGTCCCCTGCAAGTGCATGAGGCCGTCGAGGGCCAGCCGGTGCGCCCCGGCAATATCTACATCGCCAAAGGCAACTGGCATCTTGAGGCGCTGGCCGGCACGCGCATCGGAATGCCCGTAACGCTGCACCTCAACCAAGGCGCACTGGAAAACCACTGCCGCCCCGCCGTCGATGTGCTCTTTCGCTCGGTCGCCACGGTCTATCGCGGTGGGGCCCTTGCAGCAGTGTTGACCGGCATGGGCTCCGATGGAATGCTCGGCAGCCGCGTCATTCGCGACTACGGTGGCAGCGTGCTCGCTCAGGATCAGGCGACCAGCACGGTGTGGGGCATGCCCGGCGCCGTCGTCAACTCAGGATTGGCAAACAAGATCCTTCCCCTCGATGCCATCGCTCCCGAAATACTCCGGCTCGCCAGCCGGGCACACGCCGAAGCCATTGAGCTTCGGGAATCGGTGGTCTAGCCATGCAATTAGCCTCCAGCGTCGACTACGACTATCTTCGCCAACTCGTCTTTGGCTTGTCGCAAAACGTGCTTGACCCGTCGCGCGACTACCTCTTCGATACCCGCCTTACCAAGGTCTTGCGCAATCAGGGTATGAGCCGCCTTGAAGAACTCGTCCAGCACCTCAAGGTCAGAAAGAATCCGCTCCTCGAACGCTCCATCGCCGAAGCCATGACTATCAATGAGACCAGCTTCTTCCGCGATGGCCGTCCCTTCGAACTCTTGCGTACCGATCTGCTGCCCAAGCTCATCGAAAACCGCCGCCACGCGCGCGCCTTGCGCCTCTGGAGCGCTGCCTGCTCCACCGGACAGGAGGCTTACAGCCTGGCCATGCTCATGCACGAGCACTTTCCTCAACTCGCTGGCTGGAACATTCACATCGAGGGCACCGACATCTGCGCTGAGGTCGTCGAGCGCGCCCATGCCGGCTGCTACCACCGCATCGAAATCAACCGCGGCCTGCCTGCGCGATTCGTCGTTCGATACTTCGATCACCTCGGCGAAGATTGGACCGTCAAGGCCGAGATCCGCAAGATATGCAACTTCCGCCAGGCCAACCTCTGTTCGTCGCCGCTGCCCTTCAGCCGCTTCGACGAACGCTTCGACGTAATCTTCCTGCGCAACGTCATGCTTTACTTCTCGCAGCAGACCCGCAAGGCCCTGCTGGCTGGCATTCACAAGATGCTTGCACCCGATGGCATCCTCTTCCTTGGATCGAGCGAACAGCCCGCCGATCCCTCCATCTGGACGCCAGTCCTTGCAGGCGGCACCTGCCACTTCCGCCCCAGACAGCCGAGCTAAGAGACAGTGGCCCCATTGGCTTTGGTCGTCTGCTTCAGCACAGCAACGATCCGCCATTAACAGCCTTCCACCCCAAACGATTATCCTGAAAGGTGACCGAAAGTCTAGATACACCTCATAAGACCCTTCCTCGCAAGAGTCTCCTCCGATCCTGTTTTCGATGGCTTTTCATCGGCGTCGTCTCTGCCTGGCTGCTGGCCGCACTGAGCCTTGTGGCTGCCCGCTGGATCGACCCACCGACCACCGCCGTGCACATTGAACGCCGCGTGCAGGCATGGATACACCATGCTCCATATCAGGAACGCTACAGATTCATTCCGCTCAGCCAGATCTCGCCCAACTTCCAGCACGCTGTCATAGCAGCGGAGGACGCTCGCTTTTACCAGCATCATGGCTTTGATTGGCACGCGATTCAACTCGCCGCACAAGAGGACATGGAAGGCGATCGCACGCGTGGAGGTTCCACGCTTACGCAGCAATTGGTGAAAAACCTGCTCTTCGGAACGAGCCGCTCATTCCTCCGCAAGGGCGCGGAGACCACGCTGGTGCCGGTGGCTGAACTCGTCCTCGGCAAGCAGCGCATTCTCGAGCTCTACCTCAACGTGGTTGAGTGGGGCCCCGGTATCTATGGCGCTGATGCGGCATGTCGAGACTACTACAGAACCTCGGCCCGAAATATCGACCGGCAGCAGTCGGCACGTCTCGCCGCGATCCTGCCGGCTCCCTTGAAGCGAAAGCCCGAGCGCATGACCCGTTA
This sequence comes from uncultured Occallatibacter sp., assembly GCA_964452615.1. Classification (GTDB taxonomy): domain Bacteria; phylum Acidobacteriota; class Terriglobia; order Terriglobales; family Acidobacteriaceae; genus Telmatobacter. The sequence goes on along the minus strand of CAYVMS010000031.1, from coordinate 8,666 downwards.
CAGCGCGATCATCCTGGAGCGTATGCGTCAAATGGGCTGGTAATGGCCCAGCGCCCAAACCCTTGGGTGCCCCAGGTCCGGATTTTCGGACCTGGGAGTCTAAGAGAAAAACAGGTTTTTAGTTGGATCTATCCAAAGAAGGCAATCGTCAGATGGTTGACCGCGAAGGCCGCGATCCAGGCCAGCGTTAGCATGTAGAGAAACTGCACCGCGGGCCACTTCCAGCTATTCGTCTCTCGCTTGACCACAGCCATCGTCGAAGTGCATTGCATGGCGAAGGCAAAGAAAATCATCAGCGCAAGCGCGCCGCCAAGCGTCACGTCGTGGTGAAGCGCGGTCTGCAAACTCAGAGCCTGTGTCCCCGGATCGGCTCCATAAAGTGTGCCCATCGTCGAAACCATCACCTCGCGCGCCAGCACGCTCGAAAGCAATCCAATGCCGATCTTCCAGTTGAATCCCAACGGCGCGATTGCCGGCTCGATGAAGTGGCCAAGCCGTCCGATCAGGCTGTCAGCCAGTTGCGGTGCGGAGATCGCGCCGCTCGCAGCATGAATCACCGGCAGATGGGCTAGCACCCAAAGCGCCAGCGTGACGCAAAGAATGATCGTGCCCGCCTGACGTAGAAAGATGCGCGCGCGATCCACCAGCCTCAGAGCCAGCGACCGCAAAGTCGGCATGCGATACTGCGGCAGTTCCAGGATGAATGGCGCATCGTTAGCTCGTAGGATCGAACTATTCAGCAGTCGCGCCGTAGTCATCGCCGCCACGAATCCCGCCAGATAAAGGCCCAGCATCACCAGCGTTCGCAGCCCGATCACACCGTGCAGATAGAAGATATTCGGAATGAAAGCCGCAATCAGCAGCATATAAACCGGCAGCCGCGCCGAGCACGTCATAAACGGTGTCACCAGAATAGTAGCCAGTCTGTCGCGTTTGTTCTCAATGGTCCTCGTAGCCATGATCGCCGGAACGGCGCAGGCGTAAGCCGAGAGCAGCGGGATAAATGCCTTGCCATTCAATCCAATCGTCCGCATGACGCGGTCGGCGATTAGCGCAGCGCGGGAAAGATAGCCGGAGTCTTCCAGAATGCCAATAAATAGAAACAGCAGCAGAATCTGCGGCAGAAATACAAGCACCGACGAAATGCCCTTCCATGCGCCGTCGAGCAATAGAGATTGAATCCAGCCCTCAGGCAATAGCGGGCGAATCAAGTTGCCCAAGTCGGCCAAGATCCTGCCAAACCCATCCGAAAGCGGCTGCCCAACGGAGAAGACGACCTCAAAAACACCCACGACGACAGCCACAAACAGCAGCGGTCCCCAAACGCGATGCAGCAGCACATTGTCGATCTTGCGCGTGCCTTCGATGGAGAGCGGAGCGCGATAGCCGGTGCGGCGGCTCACTTGGGCTGCCCAAGTATGGGCGCTGGCGGCATTGCCAATCACGGGCAGCGTAAGCGGCTTGGCCGCCGTACGGTCTGCCTGCTGATGGAGAAAGAGCGGAACGGCATCGAGCCCGGTTCCCTTGACGGCGCTGATCTGGGCCACCGGAGCGCCCAACTCGCGAGCCAGCTTCAGCGCGTCGATCGCCCCTCCGCGCGACTCCATCAGGTCGGTCATGTTGAGCAGCACCAGCGTCGGCAGCCCGAGCGCCAGCACTGGTGCTGCTAGCATCAACTGGCGGGTCAGGTGCAGGGAATCCATCACCAGTAGTACTGCATCCGGCTTGGGAGTGCCCACCATCTTGCCACGCAGCACGTCGATGGAGACGCGAGCATCTTCAGAAAAAGGATCAAGGGAGTAGATACCGGGCAGATCGATGAGGGTCAGATCGGGTCGTCCAGCGCCAGCCATGAGGCCCATACGCTGTTCGACCGTGACGCCGGGAAAGTTGGCTACCTTTTGGCGCAGGCCGGTCAGCCTATTGAAGAGGGTAGACTTACCGGAGTTCGGCGGTCCAATCAACACAACAGTCTTGAGAGACCCGGGCGGCGCCGGCTCTGCAGGTGGCTTGAGCTCCGGGGTCGTGCAGCAGGCGCTCATAGCGCAACCTCTTGCTCGTCTACAATTCCCAGGTCCGCGTTTTCTGCGGGTCGCATACGGATGGCTCCGGCGGTCTCGCGCCGAATGGCAATCTCCATGCCGTCCACGCTATATACGGTTGGATCGCCAGCCGGGGCGCGGCGCAAAGCCTTGACCAGCGCATCGGGAACAAAGCCCATATGCATCAGGTGGTTCTGCACGGATTCGGGCAGGTCGAGGCTGACCAACACCCCGCTTTCGCCCACATTAAGTTCACTCAGCACACTCAACCGGCAGACTCCAATGGGCCGCCCAAACAGCGAACCCTTAAACTACGACCATAATAGTCGGATTTCAGTATACGACCATCAAGGCATTTGCCGCAAATGCCGGGTTCTTCTCCTCTTTCCTTTGGCGCACACCTGTCGCCCGACTAACTGAAAGGGAGCGGCTGGCGCCTTCCGCGCCAACCGCTCCCACCCCTCTGGAGGTCCCCTCTGACTCTGTTATCGGATCGATGGTCTGTTTTTATCAGCGGAAACAACTGCACGATGTGACTTAGATCACACCACCCTCACGACACGGTAGGTTGCAATTGAAACGGGGAAGGAATGCTTGTTGCGATAGGCTGTTGGGGGTAGAGCCTAGACTCCAGAGTAGAATTCAGTTTGGGAAACAGGGAATAGGGAGAGCACGATGCAGTATCGCAGTTTTGGAAGGCTTGATTGGAAGGTTTCTGCGCTGGGTTTTGGCTGCATGAGGTTTCCCACGACGGACGGGGATAGGATGAGCCCCAACATTGCCGAAGCCGAAGCAGTAGGCATGGTTCGTCACGCGATCGACAATGGAGTCAACTACCTCGACACCGCGTATCCCTATCACGGAGGCCAGAGCGAAATCGTGGTGGGTAGGGCGCTCCTGGGTGGATATCGGGAGAAGGTCCGGCTGGCTACAAAGCTTCCCATTTGGATGGTTGAAGGGCCGACGGATTTTGACCGGTTACTGAACGAGCAGCTTAAAAAGCTTCAGACCGACCATATCGACTTTTATTTGCTTCACGCGCTCAGTCACGAACGGTGGCAGGATGTTGTACTGAAGCACAAACTGCTGGATTGCGCTGAAGCGGCCCTCGCAGACGGACGGATACGGCATCTCGGCTTCTCATTCCACGATGTATACGAAAGCTTTCCAGAGATCGTCAACGGCACCGATCTGTGGAGCTTCTGCCAGATCCAATACAACTACATGGACACAGAGAATCAGGCCGGGACGCGAGGGCTGAAGCTGGCGGCAGATAAAGGCTTGGCGGTGGTCGTCATGGAGCCGCTGATGGGCGGCCGGTTGGCCGATCCGCCGAAGGACGTTGCGGAGTCCATGCGGAGCTTTCCGGTGCGTCGGTTTCCCGTCGAGTGGGCGCTCGATTGGCTTTGGGATCAGCCGGAGGTCTCGGTCGTGCTGAGCGGCATGAGCGACATGGCTCAGGTGGAAGAGAACCTGCGGCTGGCCGATCAGTCGCGCGTTGGATACTTCGGAGCGGCGGATCACGCACTTATCGCCGATGCCAAGAAGAAGTACGAAGCGCGCACCGCGATTCCGTGCACTAAGTGCAGCTACTGCATGCCCTGCCCGAACGGCGTGTATATTCCGGCCAACTTCGACTTCTTCAACTACGCGCACCTCTTCGACGATGTCGCGGGAGGTCGCTTCAGATACCAGGTCTTTCTCACTGAGCAACAGCGTTCAGGTAACTGCATCGCCTGCGGCGTGTGCGAAGAACTGTGCCCGCAGAAGATCGCCATCAGCGACCAGATGGCCAAGGTGACCGCGCTGCTAGCTTGAGTGGTAGCGCAAAATTGAGGTCAAACTGCCCCAAAATAGGTTATTTGTGGCCGAAAACCGGTGATTTATTGGAGTTGATGTTTACCATCAAAGCAACAGATAAACCTTGAAATAAAGCAGTCAAGTATTCATATATAAACAACTTAGTGCATGTTAAAGAATAGACAAGAAGCCGAAAAACCGGACGTTTTGCAGGTGGGGGTGGGCTACCCCATCTTTCTCAGTGAAATTTGTGCGCTTGTCAGCTAAACCCTGCACCCATGACTTCTTCTATTGTGCGCCCGAAGAGGGTAATTTTATGTAAAAAGCCATCGTGAATGTTGCTGGTTTCCCAGGTATCGAAGTCGAAACCTGGGAAACTCGGCGTTAAGGCATTTTTTCAAATAGTGTCGACCGGACTTTTGTTGGTATCCCACCCATTCCGCAGAAAAACGCGGAATGGATGGGCACGGAGGTCTACTGTAAAAGCAAAATTGCTCTAGAACGTGAAGTGAACGGCCAACTGCGTGCTGCGCGGTCCGCCGCCGCCGAGGTACGGGTTGCCACTGCCCACATCCGGTGTTGCGGTGGTAGCCAGATATTGGCCGCTCGTGCCTGGCCCTGAGCCGGCAATCAGGCGATTTCCCTCTATGTGGGAGCTGGCGAACCCATCGACACCGAAGCCGGGCAGCAGCGGATTGCTGAAGTTTGGATGATTGAAGACGTTAAAGAAATCGCCGCGAAGCTCCATCGTCAGCTTTTCCGTCAGGTGAGAGGTTTTGGTCAATGAAAAGTCGTAGTTTGTGTAGTTTGTCGCGTTGAATGCGTTGCGGCCTTCGTTGCCGGGATGTCCACCGCTGAGGCAAGACTCGTAGGTCTGACTATTCGGATTGGTGTCGATGTTGGTGCATGGCGCGGCGAAGGCCTCAAGGTTAAGGAGGTTGGCGCCGCTTGCGCCCTTGTGCGGATCACCGATAATGTCCGGCCGACCAAAAAATTCGCCACTGCCGTTCAAATCGTTTTCATAGATGTAGCTGACCGTGTAGGGCTGGCCGGTGGCAAAGTTGAACATGCCGTCCAGCGCCCATCCGCTGGTAATCTTTTCCGCGTAGTTGAACTTCGGAAGGTTGTAGGTCCAGTACCACTGGAAGCGCTGCCGCACATCGAAGTTGGAGCTTGCGCGTTCGGCGTGAGGATTGAAGCTGTCATCGGGCTGCGCGGCGTTGGGCACAAAGTCGAGGCCGTCGCTCGCTGTGTCAATTGAGTGCGCCCAGGTGTAGTTCACCGTCGAAGTCACGTTGTGCCAGTTCAGCACCTTCACCGTCGTTTGCAATGAATTGTAGTTAGAGATCGCGCTGGTTTCGATCTGGTTGAGGTACACGAGCGGAATGCCGGTGAAAGATCCTATGGAGTAGCTCGGGTAGCAGACGTTGCCCGGCTGAATCTTCTGGCCGTTCGCGCAGGTGACGGGGCCGGACTCGTTGTTTACCTGATTGAGATCGCGGAAGTGGTACAGGTGGCGACCCTGGGAGCCGACGTACCCGATCTGGAGAGCAACCTTCTTTGCGATCTGCGATTCGATGTTGAGGTCGTAGGAGACGTACCGTGGTGTCACCAGATGCTGATCGACTGTGAAGACGCTGTTGGGCGCGTAGCCGCTAAAAACCGGAGAACCAGCAGAAATAATTGAAGTCGGATTGCCTGCCACATCAACTCCAGTGACAGTCGGCGTTGCAAAGCCAATGCCGTTAAAGGCTGGCCCGGCCTCGGCGGGGCTGGTGTTCCATGGCTGATTGCCTACGAAGAAGTCCTGCGAGGCACCATCGTAAAAGATTCCGGCTCCAGTTCTGATGACCAGCTTGCCATTTCCCAGCAAATCGTCGGCGATGCTGAAGCGCGGTGCAAAGTCCGTCAAGTCCCTCGGGTAAAGGGACGAGGGACCGCCCTTAGCGCCGACAGTCTCCAGATTGCCTGTCTTCACGTTGAAGATGCTGAAGGCATTGTTCTCTGCGCCGACGACGCCGTAGTAATCCCAGCGCAGGCCGTAGTTGAGCGTGACCTTGCTGGTCAGATGCCATGAATCCAGCAGATAGGCCCCGCCGCCATTCTGATAGGAGTATCGCGTGCCGTTCCCATCGGCGGAACTGCCACCGTCGATGTAGCCGGCAAGGAAGTCCTGGAGCCCGCTGAATGTGGTTGTCTTTTGGGTGTTGGGGTCCGTGACGGAGTGGCCGCTGAATACCAGTTTGCCACGGTGTCCTGAATCGATGAAGCTGTTGATAAAGGTTCGCCGCCACTCAACACCCGCCTTGTAGCTATGCCGTCCCTTGACCAGCGAGACGTTTCCAAAGAGCTGATAGTTTGTGTCGACGCGTCCGCGCGAGTCGCTGCCAGTGGCGCCAATCGGACTATAAGAGAATGTATTTCCCTTGGAGTCTATTCCGCTGACGGTGATCGTCGGCAATCCCAGATCGCGCGAGGAATAGCCATCGGGTAGGGTATTCAGGCCGAACGCAGTGAACGGATTGAGACCGATGTCCTGCGGCAGGAACTGCTGAAGAAAACGGTTATAGCCGCCGCGAATCTCAAAGATCAGATTCGGTTTCGGAATCGATGTGTAGGATAGGGAAACGATGTTAACGTGTGTCGGCGTTGAGGTGTTGAATCCTGGAGCGCTGCTGCCGGTGTAGAGCATTCCCAGTGGAAAACTTTGCATGCCGTGGGCGTAGAAGTAGCGTGCGGTCAGCAAGTCTCCGGGACTGAAGAGCTTCAGGTGCTGATCGACCTTGGCGATGATGTTGTCACTGTTATTGCTGAAGGGCGTCGTAAACGTAACGTTGCCGCCGGTCTGTGGCAGAACTCCCCACGGCTCACTGTCGAGCAGTTTCTTAATCACAGGGTTGATTCCGCCAGCAGGTGTGTTGGCAGTGACGTCGTCTGGCGAGAATACAGTGCCCTGCTGGGGCAATCCGCCGTTTTCCCTCTGGCCTTCGTATGCCAGCGTGAAGAATGTCTTGTCCCGAAGGATGGGGCCGTCGACCAAGCCGCTAAATTGATTATTGGTAAACGAATTCTTGGGCAGGTCATCGGTATTGAAGTAGTTGCGTGCGCTCAACGAGTCGTTGCGGAAGGACTCGGAGGCGCTGCCATGAATCTGATTGGTGCCGCTCTTGGTCACGATGTTGACGGTGGCTCCCGAACTGCGGCCAAACTCAGCCTCGGAGTTGCCGGTTACCGGAATCTCGGCCAGCGCGTCGACGGGCAGAATGGTCGAAGGGCAGCCCCACACTCCGGCCTGGTTAACCGAAGGCAGATTGCGGTAGCCGTCGTTCATGTCGGTGCCGTCTAGCAGGTAATTGTTTGAGCGGCCACGATTGCCGTTGAGGCTGAAGAGCCCATAGGAGCCGGCAGATTCGGTCGATCCGACAGGATCGCTCGTAGCGCCGGGAACGAGTTCGAGAAGCTTGGTATAGTCGCGTCCGTTGACCGGCAGTTCGGCAACCTGCGAGGCCTCGATGGAGCCGCCCGTGGTGTTGGTAGACGTCTCGACCATCGGAACCTCGGCGGTGACCTGAACCACTTCCTGAACCTCGCCGGTGGCGAGCTTGGCATCAGCGCGCGTCGCCGATCCTACGCTGACGGGGATGCCGGTCAGCGTGGTGGAGCGAAAGCCTTCCCTCTCAACTGTGATGTTGTAGGTGCCCAGTGGGAGTTCCGAGGCGACATACCCGCCGAGGTCGTTGGTAGACACAGTACGGGAGAGGCCGGTGCCGGGACTGAAAACCTTTACTTGCGCGCCGGGAATGGCTGCTCCGGTGCTATCGGTAACGGTGCCTTGAATGCTTCCGCGGAAGGTCTGAGCTGCGGTATTAGGGGTGTAAATGCAGACCAGGGAAGCAAACAGAACAGCAATCGCGCCAGAAAAGGCGGTCGAGCGGATATTCATGATGCCGTGCTCCTTAAACGTCCATTGGAGGATTTCACGAATCATAACACGGTAGATATACGCGCGAAATAAGGTTGGTGTATAGAATTGCGATGCCTAAAGCGGCAATCGCTTGGATTTTCCACAGTTCGGATGCGAGCATACGCTCCAGCTATCGATGGCCGAGCAGGATATGCAGGCCGTGAAACTCGATTCGCAATGCGGGAATTTCTTGCCGCCCTGTGTCCCGCATCACAGCGACTCGAAGCCTTGAATATGAGACTCAAAGGAGCGGTCGAATTTCCGCCCACCGCGTCATGAGGCAAAGTAAATGAGTGAACAGAAGATGGTGATTTTGGATGGGAACGAAGCAGCTGCTTCGGTTGCCTATCGACTTTCCGAGGTTGTTGCAATTTACCCCATCACCCCCTCGTCGCCGATGGCCGAGTGGGCCGATCAGTGGCGCTCGGAAGGGAAGAAGAATATTTGGGGCGCATTGCCCATCGTGGAAGAGCTTCAGAGCGAAGGCGGCGCGGCTGGCGCGCTGCATGGTGCGTTGCAGGCGGGTGCCTTCGGGACCACCTTCACGGCCTCGCAGGGCTTGCTGCTGATGATTCCGAACATGTTCAAGATTGCCGGTGAGCTGACCCCGGCGACGATGCACGTAACGGCCCGCACGCTGGCCACTCATGCGCTGTCGATCTTTGGCGATCACTCGGACGTAATGGCCTGCGCAATGACGGGCTGGGCGATGCTGGCTTCCAATTCAGTGCAGGAAGTGGCGGATATGGCTCTGGTGGCGCAGATCGCCACGCTGGAGTCGCGCATTCCGTTCATTCACTTTTTCGACGGCTTCCGCACCTCGCATGAAGTGGGCAAGATCCTGCCCATCAGCGACGAGA
>CAYVMS010000030.1:0-20042 GCA_964452615.1 uncultured Occallatibacter sp. | reverse complement strand
TTGAGGTCGCGCACTGCAGCGAAACCGAGACCCAGAACGAGTGGGTCTTTGGCCGTGTAATGCAGTTCATACATCAAAGCGGGATTGGCGTCCTGCCGCAGGCATATCCGCGCAGGATCGGGAGTGCCGGGAAACGGAACGGAATCACAGTCCCCCCAGGACCAGTCACTGGACGAAATTTCGCCTACTCCGGCTTCGGTTCCGTCGATGTCCTCATACTTTTTTGTAAAGAGGTGCGCATGACGGGTGTCGAGATCGAAGGGCGTGGGCGGCAGATCGTTGCCACTGTAAGTCAGTGACCGCGCAAGGCTGAGCGATCTGGTGCCCGGAGGAAGATCGATGAAGCGCGCGAAGGCAGGACCGGTTATCGAGCTGCCGTCGGTATTGCGAGCAATGGGCACCTTGATGGTCTCAGCCTTACTGCCGTTTCCGCTCGCGCCGCCGAAGCGAATGTCCCCTTGCCAGCCGGAGAGGAGGTAGAGATCGCCACTTGCGTATTCGCGAGGCAACTGATCGCCGCCGCGGTTTACGACCGCATAGATCAGTGCGGCTTTGGCCGAAGGATGAATCGGGGCATAGAGCGTGAAGGTCGCGATGTATTCGACGTTTCCACGAAGGTTAGTTGGGGCAAGAGCGATGTCTTGAATGATCCGATTGCGTGGATCGTTGGGATCAATCTCGCCGTATGCTAACCCTTTGATCACGTGATAGGTCGCCGGGACCCCGGCTGCCTCCCCTTGAAGATCGGAAGCAACGTCGATACGAACGATACGCGCGTGCGCCTCCACGCAGGCAAGTGCCAATAGAAAACCGCAGATATACTCACGCTTGATTCCCCTCATGCTTCCTCTCTGAGGATCGAGTTAGCCCAGACTCTTACCGCCGCCAAGGCGGCAGCTGAAGTCGATGTAAACCAAGGCAGTTGGGGAGTATTGGCCCGCGGATTCTTTGAGCGTAAACTCGCCGGTCACAGGATCCATCTGTTGATACTCCACGCCGGAGTCCGCAATGGCAGCCGTCCACTGTCGCATCAGATGCTCCATCTCTTTGCTCTTTCCGTAGTATGGCATCCACCGGGGCGCTCGCAGAGCCGTTAGCGCCTGCGATGGTCCTCCCCAACTATTGGGCGTGATCGGTCGCACAAACGTAGGATCATCAAGCGCAACTGACGGAAAAGGGAACGGCGCCCAGAACGCCTTTTTATTGTGGAGTTGTTTCTCCCATACATTCTCAAAGATTGCTCGATCCGATCTGCTATCAAGCTTCAGCACATGCTCGCCAAGAACGCGGCAGATAACGCAAGAGCGAACTCGGACGAATTTGTTATCTGAGTCCAAATCGTAAAAGGCCCCATCTTCCGGCGAGTAGAGCTTCTCGACGATGAGCTTTCGGATGCCCTCCGCGCGCTCTAGCCAGCTATCTGCCTCACTATTCTTTCCCAGAGCCTTGGCCATGGAGGCCAACGCGATGCGCGCACCGTAGGTCGTGGCGGAGAGGTCTGGAGACAGGCGCGGCAGGCCCTTGGCATCCGGCAAGACGCGCGCATCCTCGCCGGGACATCCGTTCGGCATGCCTGCCCAGCGTGGGCTATTATCTTGCCCTGTGTCGTAGGTGCAGAATCCTTCCACTAGCCCCGTCTTGCGCGTATCGCGATATCGACGAAGCCACGCATCCCATCGGCTACAGGCTGTGTATGCGGCCTCAAGCAGCTGCTGGTTCTTCGTGATCCTCGATGTCTCCCATGCGGTTGCAGCTATGGGTACCACCATCTGGATCTGCCCAAAGCCCACTTTCTTGTCCCAGAGGTAAGCGGGTATCTGACCGTCTGGCCGCTGGAGTTCAAAGAAGGCCATATGATTCGCGATGGCAACCTTATCAGCCACCTCCCTTTGCGGCTCAGGAAGATACTGCTTCCACTGCAGATTTACGAGCGCTTCGGTCGGGCCGCATTCCATCCAGACGCCGGGGTATCCCGGGCCCTCGATCAGAACCGGATGGGAGTACGTCCCCAGAGTACGCGTGTTACCAGTCAACGTTGTGGTCGCCTGATCCCAGCTTCGCTTCCACTTCGCGTCCTTGCCGGGAAATGTTGGAAGCGGATGCCGCAAATCTGTCAAAGCACGAGCTCGCTGGGTCAACACACCAGCTGCTATCCCCAGGGCGCTTGTCATAAAGCTACGTCTCGAAACCATAAAACACCTTCCTAAGTTCTCAATTGATTAGCCCACGCCGATCCTCGTTACTCGAAGATCAGCTTTGCTCCCAGTCTGAAGTTACGTTCATCAACGGGCCGACCGATCGGACTTGTGCTCGCGATCTGGCCGACGCCATTGGGCTTTGTGTTATTTCCGGACGAAGCGAACACCGCGCTCGCTACGCTGCTGCCGGGATTTCCGAAATGAGGCGTGTTGGTCACGTTGAAGGATTCCAGTCGCTACTGAATCGTGTAGGTGTGTACTCCGCTGCCAATTGTTTCAGTCCTGTTGAGTGGAAGGATTACGGTGGCTGACGTGTTCGCTGGGATGCTGATGGTAAAGCGATGCTGGCTCTGCTGCCAATCGGAGACGATGGTTCCGTATTCAGAGTCATACTCCACGTGTAGACGAGGGAGCGCTGGATCGAAGTGAGGCTGGATGGTCAGGTGATGAAATCCAGGGCCCGTGGCGTCCGTATCGATGCCGGCAGCACGACGATAGACCCAGGCCATGACAGAGCCGAAGGCATAGTGGTTATAGGAGTTCATCGCCGGGTCTCCGGTGTCGCCATTCCAGCGTTCCCACCACGTAGTTGCGCCCTTTTTAACCATGTAGCCCCACGAGGGGTAGGTGTCTGAAAGAAGCAGTTTGAAGGCAAGATCAGAACGGCCATTGCGGTCGAGCACGAACATGAGGAACGGTGTACCGAGGAATCCGGTGGTGAGATGATTGCCATGAGCTTCCACATCCCGAGAAATCCGATCGACCATGTTGCCCACCAGCGCGGGCGGCGCGATGCCGGTGAAGATGGTGGCAAGATACCCCGTTTGCGTATTCCCCTCGACGCTGCCGTCTTCCCTAACGTAGGCTGCCCGGTAGGCGGCGGCGATGCGATCGTACAGTTGTTGATATTTCTCCGCATCGTCTGGGTGATGGATTGCCTTGGCCATCTCTCCCATCTCGCGCGCGATGAGGGCCCAGTAGGCGGTGCCGATCAGGGTGCCGGGGGTGTGCTGATCCGGCGCCAGCCAATCGGCATAATTGTTCCCTAGGGCATTGCGGCGCAAGTAGTCGGGATTGTTAGCAAGGATGAAATCCATCCAGCGCTGCATGGCCGGCCAGGAGCGCTCGACGACACTTGCGTCTCCATATTGCAACCACGCTGCGTAGGGGATGAATATTCCGGCATCGCCCCAGCCCGGCGCACCGGGGTTGGGGCCTAGAACATTCGGGGAGACATCGGTAAAAGCGCCCGCGGTAGTCTGCGCGTCGGTAACATCGAGCATGAATTTGCGGGTGAAGGCATCAATGTCGAAGTTGTAAGTGCCGGTGCGCCAGAAGGCACCTGCATCACCCATCCAGCCAAGCCGCTCGTCGCGCTGCGGGCAGTCGGTCGGAATAGAGACGAAGTTGCCGCGTTGTCCCCAGGCTCCCAACTCGTTCATCTTGTTGAGGAGTTCACTGGAACTGCTGAGCCTGACGGTGGGCGTGGGCGGCAGGCTGTTGAAGACCAGGCCTTCGATGGTGTCGAGAGTTGGCAGAGCGGCCGGCGCAGCACCGAGATACGAGATCTCGACATAGCGGAAGCCGTGGAACGTAAACTCGGGTGTCCATGTCTCATTGCTCCCGCCGGCGAGCGCATACGTATCGGTCGCATCGGCATTGCGCAGGTTCTCAGTGTAGATGCTGCCATCGGGGTTGAGTCGCTCGGCATAGCGCAGCCGCACCACGGCACCGCGTGGGCCGCGGACGTGAATGCGGACGATACCGACCATATTCTGCCCCATATCGAATATTGCTGGATGGGCAGCATTCGCAGGATCAAGACCAATCGGATGAATCGTCAAAACGGAGTTAATCGGCAGATCGGGTTGTGCGGAGATGACCATGCTGTGGTCGGGTGGGACCGCAGCGATGGCCGGAGTCCAACGAGCAGCGTTGAAATAAGGAGAGCTCCAGTCGGGTTGGGCCATGCGTGCATCGTATGACTCACCTCCGTATAACTCGGAGAAAGTGATCGGAGCAGATGTAGTCTGCCAGCTCGGGTCCGTAACGATGGTTTGATGCTGGCCGTTGACGAGGGTTAGTTCCAGTTGCGCGCGCAAGAGATTCGGCCCCGGGGTCTCGCGGACGCCTATCCAGGTCATCGGCGAGCTGTACCAGCCGCCGCCGAGCACCACGCCCAGCGTATTGGCGCCATGACTGAGCATCGACGTAACGTCGTAGGTCTGGGACTGGACACGCTTGTGGAAGTCGGTCCAGCCGGGAGCAAGTAGCGTGCTCGGGGCGATCGAGTGAGAGTTGATGTAGGCGTGATAGGCACCGAGCGCAGTGATTGTCAGGCGTGCCGTTTGGATGGACGATTCCACTGTGAAGTCTTTGCGCAGCAGAGACGCATCCGTTGCGATGCGATCCGGGCCGGGAATTGGCCGCTGCCGGTCTGTGCCGGTACCAAAGGCCGCAGAGAGCGGGCCGACAGTCTGGACAGCTTCCCACGCATCCTGCGGTGTGGAACGAGCCTGCCATTTGTCGTCCGTCACAAGGCGTTCCTCAGTGCCGTCGGCGCAAGTAATGTGAATTGCGGCCGCGAGCGCAGCAGGCGATGAAGCAGAGGGCTGGCCCGTGCGATGCGAGACGACATCGATCTCAATTTCGTTCTTGCCGGAATGCAACAGGGAAGAGATCTCTTCGCGATCGAAGGCGCCCCATTCATCGTGATGGCCCGTGACCTGGCCATTGACGCGCGCAACGAACGCACCTCGGGCCAGTACGTGCAGGCTCCCCGCGAATGGCGTTCCTTCAAGTTGAAATTCATACCGGAAATGCGCAGGCGTGGCGGATTGAACATGCAAGGCGTCCGCTCTTTGCAGCCACACCCAACGAATCGCACTGAGCTCCTTCTCCGCTAGCAGATCCTTGCGTCTAATCCATTGCGCTTTCCAGTCGGAGCTGCTCATAAGTCCGGTCTCAAACCATGTGGTCTCCGAAGCGGTGGCCTTTCCCTCGCTGTCCCACGTGATCACCTTCCAGGCATAGCGCTGCTGAGGCTTCAGCGGTACGCCGGCGTAAGCGATGTCGAGAGATTCAGAGGAGGCAATGCGCCCGGAATCCCAGCTCGCGGCATGACCTTTACGAAGGTTCTCCACCTCCGGATCGACAAGAATCTCATAGGCCGACTGGGTCCAGTTCGGAGTCGTTGCGTCACTCATCCAGGAGAACGTGGGCTTGGGCGTGTCGAGACCGATTGGAGTGTTCAGCGCGTTGGTCCGAAGATGCACCGGGATCGCATATGTGGAAGCTGCCAAGAGCAAGAAGCAAAGAGCAAGTTTTGACATGTGATGAGGGCTCCAGTGAACTCTGAGAAATATGATACGTATTGAAATTCGGTCGCGCCATGGAAGACTTCGAAAAAGGGGCAGACCATTGCTGGTTGAACATATCTGACTGACCTCGATGCGTCTGCCGAATCTACCAAAGGAGCACGAGGTCAATGAAGCAAAGGGCGCTGACTAACGGAAGGGCCGACCTTTCACGATACCCTGGCCTTCGCGGATGGTGACGAGTTGGCAGGCAGCAAGGCCTGCATACTTTTCTATCGCGCCCAGCGGCCAATGGATCTCGATGTCTGCGGTGGCTGCGGCGCCCAGTCCGAAGTGCAGGCGCGGGTCGTTCGAGGAGAGAAAGCTGCACCCGCTCAATACTTCCTGAACCTGCACCTTGCCGCCGTACCGCACCAGGACGCGCGCGCCAATTGCGCTCCGGTTGCTCCTTGTGCCTTCCAGACGAATCTTGATCCAGTGGTTGTTGGGCGGCGCGTCGTTGCGCAGCAGGGTCGGCGGCTCATTCACATTCATGATGAGCACGTCCATGTCGCCGTCGTTGTCGAAGTCGCCAAAGGCGGCGCCACGGCTGCAGTGGGGCGCGTCGATACCCGGGCCAGCCTCGGCGCCAAGCTGAACAAACGTGCCGTCGCCCCGATTGCGAAAGAGAATTCGCGGGCTGCGCGAAGGAAATTTGGGGTTGACCCGGTCGAGCTCCGGATAGACGGTGCCGGTCGTTACCAACAGATCGGGATAGCCATCGTTGTCGAAATCGACGAGCCCTGCGCCAAAGCTGACGAAGCGAGTTTCCCTGTTGAGACCGGCCTGGATGGTCACGTCGTCGAAGTTGCCTTTGCCGTCGTTGCGATAGAGGCCGGTGGCCTGATTGTAGTAGTGGGTCTTCACCAGGTCGGTATGGCCGTCCAGGTTGTAGTCGCCCACGGCAGCGCCCATGCCGCCCATCACCTGGCCATCGCCGGCGACGGCGATGCTGCGGGACAATCCTTCCTCGCGAAAGGTGCCGTCGCGGTTGTTCATCAGCAACAAGGATGGCGTCGAATCGCACGCCACAAAGATGTCCGGCCAGCCGTCTTCATCGGCATCGAAGCTGACGGCAGTGAGTCCATACGATCCGCGGAACCCGGCGACGCCGGACTCTTTGGAAACATCGGTAAAAGTGCCGTTGCCATTGTTGCGGTAAAGGTAGTTCTGTGCATTGGGCAGGCCTACGGGACCGCAACTGACCGGAACGCCCTGGTAATTGCAGAAGCTGGGCACGGCCAACGATGGTTTGGGGGCGGTGGCCATATCGATTTCGAGATAGTTGGCCACAAAAAGATCGAGCAGGCCGTCGCGGTTATAGTCCAAGAATGTGCAGCCGGTGCTGTAGCGGGTCGCGGGATGAAGCAGGCCGGCCTTGCCTGTAACATCCGTGAAAGTTCCGTCACCGTTGTTGCGATAAAGGCGATTCTGTCCGTAGTAAGTGACGAAAAGATCCTCAAAACCATCGTTGTTGTAATCACCCACACAGACGCCTTGGGCCCAGCCGGTATCGAGTAAGCCGGCCTTGGCGGTTACGTCGGTAAACGTGCCGTCGCGGTTGTTCTTGTAGAGACGGTTGCTGGCGTTGGGCGGAGTGTCCTTCAGCCGCCGGCCCCCGAGGATGAAGATGTCCATCCATCCGTCGTTGTCGTAATCGAAGAAAGCACAGCCAGCGGCCATGGATTCGACAATGTAGGTGAAGCTGGCGGGCTCGCCGTAGATCATGGCTTCAGTGAGGCCGGCGGAGTTGGCTACATCCACAAAGCGGGAAAACGGCGCGGCTGGCTTACCCGTTGGAAGCGCCGCCTTGAGCGTGTCGTGGATGAGAACTAAGGGGACGGCGCGCAGCAGGCGGCGACGCGTCCAACAGTCGGTTTTCTTGTTGTCCATCACAACCAGTATCCTCTTGGACGCATGAGTCTTCTATTGTTCGTGCTGGTCCTGCGCGGCTTCCAGCTTCTTGCCGAGGTCCAGAGCGGCAGCGTTGCTCGGCTCAAGCTTGAGAGCGTTGGCCAAAGCGTCCCGGGCTTCCTGGAGCCGGCGCTCCGCGGCGAGGGTGGCCGCGAGCGCAAACCATGCCTCTGCTTTGCCCGGGACAGCCTTTACCGTCAAGCGGAATTGCCTCTCGGCCGCGGCATAGGAGCCAGCCCGGAAATCCAGGCGACCAAGATCGTATTGCGCGAGGACAAAATTGGCATCGGCTTTGATTGCCTGCTCCAGCGCGGTACGCTCGCCTTCGATATCGCCAAGTTCGCCTGATACGAGGGCCAGTTGGTAGGCATACCCGGGATTGTACGGCTGAGCAGCGCAGGCCTCGCCGAACAGATCCGCGGCTTTCCGGTTGTCTCCTGCTTTCAAAGCCTGTACGGCCTCAGTCGACTTAAGCGCAGCCAGAGATCGATCCGACTCTTCCTTCGTCTTCTGCTC
This sequence comes from uncultured Occallatibacter sp., assembly GCA_964452615.1. Classification (GTDB taxonomy): domain Bacteria; phylum Acidobacteriota; class Terriglobia; order Terriglobales; family Acidobacteriaceae; genus Telmatobacter. The sequence goes on along the minus strand of CAYVMS010000030.1, from coordinate 12,058 downwards.
ATAGAGCTTGAGTTGTTGCTGCGCCTTCTCTGTCTCCCCCAACATACGCAGAACCTTGGCCAGTTCGAAGCGGACTTGTGGTTCGGTTGCACCGAGTTCGACTGCCTTTTCGAGCTGTTCCTTGGCCCCGGCGGCGTCCTGAAGCTGCGCAAGCACGACGCCGAGGTTGAAACGAGACATGGGGTTGTCAGGGCGCAAAATCACCGCTTTTTCGAGATGTTTTCGGGCCGAGCTATAGTCGCCCGCCATTCGCTCCAGGAATCCGCTTTCAGCGAGAATTTCAGGGTCATTCGGAACGAGGGCCAGTAGCTTGCGGCTCAACGGCGCTGCGATTTCAAATTTGTTCCCGGTGATCACCAGAGTCCGCAGATAGATGCGCTGCGCCTCAATGTCGTGGGGTTTCAGGCGAGCTAACTTTTCGGCCTGTGCCAACTCTTCAACGGTACGTCCCTCTTGAAAGTAGATGGTAACCAATGCCCTCGTGAGGTCGTTAGAGCTTGGATCGGCCTTCAGCCCTTCTGTAAGTACCCGTGCGCCCTCATCGAACTGTCCGAGCTTGACGTACGCTCCGGCCAGATCGAGGGTCAGGTTCTCATTGCGCTGGGCGGAGCGAAGGCGACCAATGACTGATTCGTAGTCCCCCTCCGCGATAAGGGCGCTGGCCAGGCCATCGAGGGCCTTCTTCGAGTTGGGGTCGATCTTGAGCGCAGCCACCCACTCAGGAATGGCCTCTTTGTCACGACCCAGGCTGGAGAGAGCAGCGCCCAGCAGCAGGTGCGCAATCAACTCCTCGGGACGAAGCCGGACGTATTGCTGCAGCGGCGCGACGGCCTCTTGTATGCGCCCAGCGTTGTACAGGTTGAGCCCGAGTAAATAGTTCAGCCGCGCCGAACTCGAATCCAGCTTGAGCCCGGACTGAAAAGCTTGGGCGGCGCAGTCCGTGCTGTGATTCTGGGCAAACCAGGAGCCCAGCGCAGCATAAGTGTCGGCGTTGGGATGGGCGCGGATCCGGGCCTCCAATGGGGATGGACCAATGCACGCTGCCGCCCATGCGAATGGGGATAAGCAAAGACTGCTCATGCCAAGGCAGGCTACAAGGATGAGTCCCATCTTGAGAGGATTCCGATGCATGGACATGACGTCGACTGAACTCCTCAACCCTCTAAGCCAGGATTTCCATTTTGCCTCTCCGCCTTGGGCCGATGCGGGCACATGGTACCAACGCTTCCTCGCAATGCACTTTTTCGCTCGTCCCAGTTCGGCCGCACGCGCGTTGGGGTGATACTGCAAGCTTGAAATAGCATTCAAGGCCTTAGTCCTTGTCGCGTTGGACACATTGGCTGCGCCATTAATAACACGCGAGCCCCTCGCTGTCGCAACCCCTGCCAGTCTGGCAACGTCCTTTATCGTGCAAAACGCGACATCCGGTCCAGTAGACGCGTTTATCACCATCTCCTCCTAAGTCGAAGGAGAGCCATTTCCCCGGAACTTTGTTGCTCGTCGCTCGGAGGTATCCAGAATTCACTCTTCACTCCAAGAATTCGCGGGGCTGTCTCCTGCCGCAGTGGCCCCAATAGTACTAGCAAACCTCAGCAATGTGGATTTGGATCTTGTCTCACGGCTACGACGCAAAGTATACCAGTCGTCTCCTTTTTGGCGGCGATTTCTCGGATGCCTCTTCCTCAACTCCGCCACGTCGCCCAGGTTGGTTTTGCCCGCCCCCCCCAGCGCCTCAATGACCTTCACGCTGCACTAGGTCTCTGACCGCGTAATTTCGTACGTTGAGTGCGTGATTTCCCAGGTCTCAAAATCGAGACCTGGGGCACCCACAATTGGTACAAGAACAAGCGGTCAAAAAACTAGTTGGCTGACGTGGGTATGCACATCATTCCGTGACGCGTGATTTAGCCGCCGGTATTGCCTGCTTTCGGGTTGCCTACCGACTGCCTCAAGTAAACCGCGTGTTCGATGAGCAAATTAACCAAATGACGCGCATGTCGCGGCGAGATCAGGATCTGGTTCAATCCGCTGGCATCCGACTTCAGAGGCGGATGGCTGACTACGATTTCATGGGTGTCTCCCGTCCACCCCACTTCCACAAATCCCGCCACCGTGTCCACTCTTCTGCTCCATCTATCCTGAGCAAGCAGAGCATGCAGTTCCCCAAACAAAAGCACAAAATTGCGGCGTGGCTATCTCTCGAAGGACCACGCCGCTTTCTCTTCATTGAAGTGGCCGAACTAGAACGTCATTTTCAATCCAAGCCGAAAATACCGTTGGTCCGATTGGCGACTGTTCGAGCTTGTACCGGTGATCTGGCCAAAGCCGTTGGCGTTGACAATATTGCCGTTCGAATCGTATTGCACGCTACCGAGCCAGGTGCCCGGATTGCCGAAGTGCGGTGTGTTGGTGAGGTTCATTGATTCAATACGGAACTGGGCCGCGATATGCTCCGGCAACGTAAAGGTCCTGAAGACGGAAGCGTCCACATTCGCCGCACCTGGCCCATATACGGAGTCATCGCCCGAAGTACCGAAACGAGGCGCCGTCACAAGTGAGTATGCCGTAATATCAAAGTACTCCTTCGTGCCGCCATAGACCGCGACATGAGGTTTTATTTGATCGGCCCGCTGATTGCTTCCCGGCGCATTGAGAGAGTTTCCGGGCGCGCCAATGCCAAACGGACTTCCTGAATGCACAAACGCTACAGCGCCCAATTGCCAGCCCCCGAGCACGGCGGCTCCGGTGCCGGTTTGCAAGTATTTCTTTCCCTTGCCAAAAGGTGACTGGGCGATGCCTGACAAGTTGAAGATGTGCCTTTGGTCACTGTTAATAGGCGCATAATTCAAGCGCTGGTACTGTGGAATCGGGGTGGTTGACAGCCCACCGAAGCCGCTGTTGTCGCAGCAGAGTCCAATCCACTTGGAGTAGGTGTAAGTGCTCTTAAGTTGAAATCCATTGGCAAAACTGCGCGTCAATGTAGACTGCAGGGAGTCGTAGTGCGTGTGCCCCAATGGAAGGATTTCGGTTTCCCCGGTTGTTCCGAGGACGTTGTATAGTTGCTGACTGGCCGACCCGCCGCCCACCGTACCGTAATTGACGTTGTACCGCATGTGCTGGTGTATGGATTCGTTCCCCACAAATCCGACCTGGGCCAACCATGTTCCAACCTGCTTCTGGATAGTCAGATTGTAGGATTCAACATATCCATGCGCAAGCTTTTGAGGTAGGAAGTAAACACTCGCGCCTACCGGAAGAGGAATTGTGCCCGCTTGGAAGTTGGGTATAGGAAGGATTGGCACTCCGCTGCTCAACGAACCTACCGCACTATACGGAGTAAGCGAGCTCTGGCTGTAGCCGATATCTTCCGGGTAGTTGTACATGAGGTCTCTGCCGACATTGAATTGTTCCGCTCCGACAGAGGCGCCACCGCGGACTACGAAGCCGTTGAATGGACGATAGGCGAAGCCCAGATTAGGACTCCATACGCCTCTCCCAGCGTCAATACCGCAGTTCTTCGGTATAGTTCCGTAGCCGCAGACTTCGTATGTGTTGGTAGATTCAATGTAATTTTCCAGTCCATAGCTGCCGTGGGTCGGGACAGGTAAGTACGCCCACCCGACGCCAGCATTGACGGTCAATTTCCTGCTGGCCTGCCACGTGTCCATTACATACGCGCTGTATTGGTGGGTAATCAGACGGCTCCACGTAAACGGCTGAAGGGAGTTTTGCCAGTAATTCGGATCCCCCAGGAGGAAGTCGGCAAAGCTGTTGAACTGGTTCGGCTGGGCTGCGCCCGCCGCGCTGGAACTCGTAGATCCCCCGTTAAAACTGAACTGGTCGGGAGAATTTTCGAGGTGGTTCATGTGTTCATCGTGATTGACGGTTCCAAATTTGAGGGTGTGGCGCCCTTTGATCCAGCTTGCGCTTGCGTCATAGTTGACGGTCGGATCATCGTAATCGAGGTATGGATAATTGTAGCCATAACCGGAATACCCGTTGATATTGAACTGGGGCATGCCGCCGCCGGCAGGGAGAGCCTCAAGATTGGTCCCGGGGATTCCCAGAACGGACGCGCCATACTTCACGTTATCGTCGAATGGGGTTAAATCCTGGACCGTCCGCGTTAATCCCCACGATCCATTGATCACAAGACGCGGAGTCGCCACATAGGTTGCGGCAACCGTCACACCATAGGTATCTCCATGGTTGGAATTGTCAGCGATATGGAGTATACCCGAAGGGTTAAAGGGCTGTATCTGAAGCACAGTGTAGGGATGATAGTTGTATCGTCCCATGAAGCTGAGCTTATCTGTCGTTTTCCAATCGAACTTCGTGTCGATCCTGTGGAGGGTGTTGGGATTTGCCACAACTCCCTGAAAATTGTTCGAAAATGCGCTGTTTGTCGGAGTAATTTGCGAGAGGAGAGCCAGGAGTGGCTTGACGTTTGAGCTTATTCTGTCTGCCGGGACCGCATTGGCTCCGGTTTCTTCGAGAAACGAGATTTTCCCAGTGCCGTCCGGATTGCCGGTGTTCGGATCATAAATGGTCGTGTTGGTAGCCGTGAAGTCCCCGGATAGCATCGTTGCGGTGGGTATGGTCTGGGTGGTGAGCCAGCCCGAGTGGCTGAAGTCCCCTTCGTAGCTCCCGAAGAAGAATAGCTTATTCCTGATGATTGGGCCTCCGAGCGTGCCCCCTAAATCGTTGTCGAGTTGCCCTGGTATTGGAGAGTTTGGGGCCGAAAAGTATGGCCGCGCGGCGCCCGTCCTGTCCATATGAAAGTCGTAAACTTCGCCATGGAAGTGATTCGTGCCACTCTTCAATTGGACATTGATCGTGGCTCCGCTGGCGAGTGTCTGTTCTGCCTCCGCGCTCCCGGTGACCATACTCACAGTCTGAATGGCTTCCACGGATGGTACGAGGGTTGAGTAATAGGGTACCCAATTTTCTGTGTCGGGTACGCCCTCAATGCGAACATCTGTAGCGGCCAGGCTGGTTCCGTTGGCTTCAATAAGCATGGATCGATCGGGATTGTTGGTGCCAAGGCCGTTGCCGAGATTTGGCGTGCCTACCCCGGCCACACTGCCGAGCAGTCCTTCGTAAGTGCGAGTTGGTTGCGGCAAATTCTCGAAGTCCTCAGACGGGACCTCTGTGTTCACGTCTGTCCGGTCGGTTTGAAGCTGAGCTGTATCAGCGGAAACGGTGACAATCTCTTTCGCTGTACCGACCGTGAGAGTCGCGTCTATGCGCGTATTCGCGTTAATCTCCACATCAAAGCTCTGGGTCTGGAAATCCTTAAAACCGGCCCTGGCAATGGAAACACGATACGTTCCCGCAGGGAGGGTCGCGAGCATGTAGAAGCCGCTCTCATTGGAGGTTGCAGTTCGGCTTATGTTTGTTTCTGTTTGTGTTGCCGTTACCGTTGCTCCTGGAACGACGGCCCCTGTGGAATCGGTCACGGTGCCGTTAATCGATCCATAAAGTGCTTGGCAATTGGCGGTTCTGACTATGAAGCTGCACGTCATCAGGAGGGCAATGAACAGTAGCCTCATGCCCAATGTGGTCCGCCTGACCAGCGAACGCTGATGTCTTTCCATGCATGCGCAGTTTATGCACGCTGGCGGTTGGTGTTTTGAATGATACATTTGGTCCTCCCTTTTGAATTGACTTCAAATTCGGTGATTTTCGTCAAATCCTTGAATGGCGGCGTGCGCAATGCCTGTACCCCAGGATGTGCTCTTGAGGTTTCCACACATCGCAGGCCCAATGACAACGCTGTCTATTGAGAACGAGAGCAGCCTACGCCCCTTTTGACATCGTTGTCAAGAATAAATATTTGCTGTACACTTGCTCCTGTTCTGAACATCGACGGCGAACGCGTTCGTCGATCGTTCAACATGGATTCCCGGCAGCTTTCTGCGTGAAGCCGCCAAGAGGTTAAGTGTGCGGTTATCTGTATGTTACGCATAGGTTAGGGGAAATGTATGAATAGGCGACAATTCACGGCGGGAACGATCGCAGCTGTGGCGGGCTTGTTCCATGAGACGAATGGCCTTGACGCATTCGGTCAGTCCGGCCTGGCCAACTTAGAAGCAGACAAAAATAATCTGCGTCTCGCGGCCCTTCCGACTTGCCGCCCCCCGGTGAACCAGCGGGCTTTTGTCAGCACCGCAGTAGAAGATGCCATCGTGGAGGTCAAACGCAAGATCCGGAATCCACAACTCGCATCGCTTTTCGAGAATTGCTATCCCAATACGCTGGACACCACTGTGCAACTTTCGGAACGCAACGGAAAGCCGGACACGTTCGTTATCACCGGCGACATTCCCGCAATGTGGTTGCGAGACTCCACAGCTCAGGTGTTGCCGTATGTATATCTTGCGCCGAAGGATAGGCGGCTTCAAACCCTGTTCAAGGGGCTTATTCGCCGGCAAGCCGAATGCATCCGCCTGGACGCCTACGCCAATGCTTTCTACGCAACGAGTAAAACCGGCGCATTCGGCTCTGACCTGACCGAGATGCGCCCTGGCGTGCACGAGCGCAAATGGGAGATCGATTCACTCTGCTATCCCATACGCCTTGCATATCAATACTGGCGCGCTACCGGAGACTCAGAGCCCCTGGACGAGACATGGCATCAGGCTGCAAAGCGCATCGTAGCCACCTTCCGAGAACAGCAGCGCCTTAAGAATGATGGCCCGTATCGTTTCCAGCGGTCGACTACGATGTTCTACGATAATTCGCCCAATCGGGGCCTCGGCAATCCAACGCGAAAGATCGGCCTGCTGCATTCGGCATTCCGGCCATCAGATGATGCCTGCCTGTTCCCGTTCCTCATTCCCTCGAACATGTTTGCCGTGGTCTCACTGCGCCAGCTACAGCAACTCTCCTTGGCGGTATTCAGGGATCGGGACCTGGCCGGTGACGCCGCAGGGCTAGCCGACGAGTTACATGCCGCGATCGAGAAATATGCCGTCGTGAGTCACGCCACATACGGCGGGATTTACGCATATGAGATTGACGGCTTCGGCAATTCTCTGCTGATGGACGATGCCAACGCGCCTAGTTTACTGTCCCTGCCATATTTCGGCTGCTGCGAAATAGAAGATGCTACCTACCAGCACACGCGGGCGTTCATCCTCAGCGATGATAATCCGTACTTTTTCCGTGGCGTGGCCGAAGGCATTGGCGGCCCGCACGTTGGTCCAGGAATGATCTGGCCGCTCTCGATCATCATGCGGGCTTTGACAAGCCGCGAACCAAGTGAGATCTCGCACTGCTTGCGGATGCTTATGGACACGAACGCTGGAACGGGCTTTATGCATGAGTCCTTCGATGCCAACAACCCAGGCAATTACACGCGCCCGTGGTTTGCTTGGTGCAATTCTCTTTTTGGTGACCTTGTAGTTCGTCTCGCAGCATCGCATCCGGAGATCCTGGAAAGCGCCTGAAGTTAGAAGGAGAGACCTGTGAAACTCAAAATCTTGCATAGCTTCATGCTCTTGTGCAGCCTCGCCCTGCTGCCGGCGCGTGGCCAAACGAATTCTGCAATCGCGATCCCTCATCTTGAAACACACGGCGCGGCCACTCAATTGATTGTCGATGGCAAGCCTTTCCTGGTCCTTGGTGCCGAGGTGCACAATTCCAGCACCTCCAGCCTGCCCTACACGGAGCCCGTATTGGCGGGCTATTCCTCACAGCACGTTAACACGGCTCTCGCAGCCGTCACCTGGGAGATGCTCGAACCGGAAGAAGGGAAACTTGATTACTCCCTCGTCGACGGCCTCATTCAGGAAGCGCGGCGCGACAAGCTGCACCTCATTCTGCTGTGGTTCGGAAGCTGGAAGAACGGCGTGTCCACCTATCCCCCTCTTTGGGTCAAGACAGACTTGAAGAGATTTCCTCGCGCGCTGGACAAGGAAGGCGCGAGCATCGATGTGCTCTCTCCATTCAGTGATGCAAACCGCGACGCCGATGCGCGCGCCTTTGCGGCTCTGATGCGGCATATTCGCATCGTTGACAGCGATGCGCACACGGTATTGATGGTTCAGGTGGAAAACGAAGTCGGCATTTTCCCTGAAGCACGCGACTACAGCGCGGCTGCAAACGAAGCCTTTGAGCGCCCAGTGCCGAAAGAATTGCTGGATTATCTCAGGCAGCACAAGGACACACTGATTCCGGAGTTTCGCAAAATTTGGGACGCCGCCGGCTCAAAGACGTCCGGAAACTGGAGAGAGGTATTTGGCGCCGGCGATGCGACCGATGAAATTTTCATGGCGTGGAGCTTTGCGCGGTACATCGAGCGGGTCGCAGCGGCGGGCAAGGCTGAGTACCCTCTGCCGATGTTTGTAAACGCCGCCCTTCCGGAAAGTCTCGCGCCCGAGGCACTCAAGCCCGGTAACTTTGGATTCGGCGGACCGCTGCCCCGCGTGCTTGACATCTGGAGAGCCGGAGCACCGCACCTCGACATCTTCTCTCCCGACCTGTATATCGACTTCGATCGCAGATGCGCCCTCTACCACCGCAACGGGAATCCGCTGTTCATCCCGGAAATGCAACGGGATACCCGCGCTGCCAGCAGCTTTTTCTATGCTCTCGGCCAATACGACGCAATCGGCGTTTCGCCCTTTGGGTTGGAAAGCACTCCAGCAACCGCAGTTGAGGTCGGCAGGAGTTATGAAGTTCTCGCGCAGATGGCTCCCGTGATTTTGGCCAATCAAGGCAAGGGCGTCATTGGCGGCGTGGTGCTCGACAAGGATCATCCGGGACAAAAACTGCGCGTTGGCGACTACACGCTGGATATTGAAGTAGCTCGTCACTGGTCGTTTGCGACACCGGAATTTCCTGCGGGAATCTTTATCCAAACAGGCCCCGACGAGTTCATCGTCGCTGGCCGGGGCATCATCGTGACATTTACGCCGAACACCCCAGGCGCCCCGATCGTTGGGCTGGCCCAGGTGGACGACGGCACCTTTGTGAATGGAAGCTGGGTCGCGGGTCGCCGTCTCAATGGAGATGAAATCCTGTCGGGCAAAGGGCTGCGACTGCGCGGCGATTACTACATGATCCAGCGCGTCAAGCTGTACCGCTACCGCTAGATTCCGCATCTACCGCTGCACGGAATTTATCGTGGAGCCTGAGAGCCAGCCTGCTCAACGACGCTGCGCCTGATAATGAGCTGCGTCGCTTTGCGGTGGCAAACAGATTTTACGGCGACATTGACTGGAAGCCATCGGCGCTGCCGTCCACATGTTGCGCTGGAGATGCACGGCACAGCGCTGCCAGCCTGCCTCGGGATGGAACTCCGCCAGATTCTCCGCCAGCCCAAGGCACTTGCCGGTCGCGCGACTCAGGGAGGCGTATTCTTTTATCAGTGACTTAGAGATCAGCGAAATGAATCAACGCTTAGCACTTTCCGTCGTTGCGGCCTCGCTTTGCGGCTTGCTATTTGGTTATGATATTGGCGCTATCTCCAGCGCAACACTGGGGCTGAGAGCGCAATTCATGCTTTCGCCTCCTGCGCTCGGCGTAGCCATGTCATCTGCTCTTTTCGGGACCATTCTGGGTTCGATCTCCGCTGGATTCATAGCCGATTCGATCGATCGGCGCAAGACTTTGCTTCTCTCCGCGTTTCTTTATTGCCTTGCATCGTTTGGAGCTGCCTCTGCGTTCGGCTTCATACAGTTTGCAGCCTTTCGTTTTGGGTGCGGTGTTGCAATCGGTGTCATTTCGGTGGCCGCACCTCTATATCTCGCTGAGATTGCTCCGCCTCATTGGCGGGGGCGCGTGGTGGGCAGTTTCCAATTAAATGTCAGCGTCGGTGTAGTGCTCGCCTTTGGTCTGGGCTTCCTATTTTCTAACCATTTCGCGCTCGGCTCGGCGTGGCGATGGTCTTTTGTCGCTGGCGCGGTGTTTGCGCTTCTGTGCGGGACAATTCTCTTGCGGGCCTCTCAAAGCCCACGCTGGCTTGCCCTCAAGGGCCGCCCCGCCGAGGTGGGTACAACTCTGAAAGCTTTGGGGTCCGCCGATCCCGATGCCGATTGTGCCCGCCTTGCCGCGTCACTTGAAGAGTTCAGGGCTTCACAGTACTCGACACTGTTCTCGCGGCAGTATGCTCGGCCAATTCTCCTGGCTGCCAGCATTGCCATTTTTAATCAGCTTACAGGGGTCAACGTGCTGCTTTACTATATCCTCGATGTTTTTTCTGAACTCGGCTCGGGGCGTTTGAACGGGCGAAGAGACGCATTCTTGATGGCCGCATTTAGCCTTCTGGTGACCACGATCGCTGTAGGCATCATCGATAAGGTCGGCCGCAAACCGCTTCTGCTAACCGGATCAGCGGGCATGGGTGCTTGCCTCCTCGCATTGCCTGCGATTCGGTACATGGGCTGGCCCGCTGAGTCCGTAGTCGTCATTTTGATGTGCTACAACGTGTTCTTTGGCTTTTCCCAAGGCGCGGTCGTCTGGGTATATCTTAGCGAGTTATTTCCCCTGCCGGTCCGTGCCCGTGGGCAAAGCTTCGGAAGTTCCGTGCATTGGGTGGCCAACGCCATCATTATCGGGTCTTTCCCTGCGATCGCAAGGAGCCTGGGTGGGAAAGCATTCGCTGGCCTCGCCGCGATGATGGTCATACAGTTCTTCGTGATTTTATTTGTCTATCCAGAAACGAAGCGCGCCAGTCTGGAATCATTAGCTTCCAGGATCGGCAATTAGCCGCTGACGAGAGAGAATGGATAGACAGGCAGTCAGAAAGGGCAAAGATTAGAAAATGAAAACGAAAAGCGATTCAATAACTTTGGTCGATGTAGCACGATTGGCTGGCGTATCGCTGAAGACAGCTTCACGCGCCCTGAATGACTCTCCTGAGCTTCGTCCTGAGACCGGCGCCCGCGTGCTCAAAGCCATGGAACAACTAGGCTATCAACCGAACGAATTGGCCAGGGGATTGAAGGCGAAACGTTCGGCTGCGATCGCGATGATCGTTCCTAATCTGGCTGACCCCTTTACAGCAGCCGCTGTGCAGGCTGTCCAGGACGTAGCTCGAGAGACCGGACACGCAGTTATTCTCGCCAGCTCTGGTGGAGATGCTGCTCTCGAAGAAGCGGAACTTCAGATAATGCTCAGACGACAGATCGATGGCGTCGTCCTGATGGCGGCAAGCAGCGGCAAGAGCAACCTCAAGCTACTGCTGGCAAGGAATGTGCCGATCGTTGTTTTTGACGAGCCTCTTCGAGGTGAAGAGGTGGATACCATTACTGTGACCAACCGCAAGTCAGCCCGCGGAGCCACCGAGCATCTACTCGCGCATGGCTACAAGCGGATTCTTGCCGTGGGTGCACGCCCACATTTGTATACTTGCTCGGAACGTGTCGCAGGATATCGATCTGCGGTAAAGAGCGCGGGAGCAGAACCGATCGAATTGTTGGTTCAGCATGAGAGCGATCTGACTCCAGAGCTTCTTTCGCCATTCCTATCCGGTCCCAACCGTGTCGAGGCCATTTTTACCCTCAACTGGGTTTGCACTATGCGTGTCTTGCGCGCGCTCCACGCAGGAGGAAAGAAGATATTAGCGGACTTCCCCCTCGTTTCGTTCGATGATTTCGAGCTTGCCGAAATGATTCCGCCGGGCCTAACTGTGGTGCGGCAGCCAGCGCATGAACTGGGACACCAGGCAGCCAAGGCATTATTCGAGCGAATGTCGGAGACTACTAAGCAACCTGCGCGGAAGATCGTCCTTGGTACTGAATTCATCGTTCGCGGATCCTGTGGATGCAGGCCAAAGGCTTCGAGATAATGCGCATTTTCATTTGAAAGGGATAATTTCGCTGGTGAACTCGTTGTCGACGAAGGCTTTGCCGACAGCTGGATCGAGGCGCTGAAGGAGTTGAATCAAGGATTCTCCCTCGTATCGTCGAAGCGTGGCCAGACTATTCTGTCCTTCGTGGCAATGGTGACCTTGGTAGTGTCCAGAACTTTTCGCACTTTTGATCTTCCACGGAACTTAGGAAGGTTGTTGGGTTGAGGTTGTTTGCCTCTGGCCCCCATGGGGGCCAGAGGC
>CAYVMS010000029.1:16351-20048 GCA_964452615.1 uncultured Occallatibacter sp. | reverse complement strand
GCATTGAGGCCGGTTTTCGATTTGGATAACGAAGAACTCATTCTTGTGACCGGCTCGACCGGCTTTCTGGGAGCGCGGCTTGTGCGCGAACTTCTGGAGCATCAACCACGGGCAAAATTGGCGCTGCTGATACGCACCAAGCCCGGCGAATCTGGTCAGCAGCGGGCAGACTCCATTGTGCCGGCAAGCGAACGAGGACGCGTTCAGGTTTACCAGGGAGATGTGGGCGAGCCCAACTGCGGCCTTGAAGACAGCGCATATAAGCAGCTCTCCACAGAGACGACCCGCGTGATTCACTCCGCCGCGACGGTGCGCTTTGACCACACACTCGACGAGGCGCGGCGCATCAATGTCGAGGGCACGCGGCGCGTTTTGGATCTGGCCGGCGGTATGCCCCAACTGCGCAGCCTGGCTTACGTTGGCACGGCCTACGTGGCTGGCGAACGCAACGACCTGGTGCGCGAGAGCGAGTTAGCCATCGGCCAGAGCTATCGCAACAGCTATGAGCAGAGCAAGGCCGAGGCTGAGGCGCTGGTTCGCTCGCGGCTGGGTTCGCTGCCCGGCGTGATTCTGCGGCCCAGCATTATCGTGGGCGATTCGCGGACCGGCGCAACGTCAAGCTTCAAGATGATGTATTGGCCGCTGAAGATCTATTCGCGCGGACTATGGCGCACCGTGCCGGGCTACCCTGACGCAGTGCTCGATATTGTTCCGGTGGATTTTGTGGCCGCTTCGGTGGCGCGGCTAACTTTTGACGAGGCCGCGATGGGCAGCACAGTGCATCTTTGCGCCGGGCCGAAAGGCAGCGCCACGATTTTGCAGATCGCGCAGCGTGCTATGGAATATTTTCATGCGCGGGAACCTCGCTTTGTGGACCCGAAGTTCTTCTTTGCCGTGGTGCGGCCGTTGCTTTTTATGACCTTATGGGGCAAGAAGCGCCGCGTATTGCGCGATGGCCGCGCCTATCGCGACTACTTCACGATGCGCATGCAATTTGACACGACCAACGCCGAACGGCTGCTTGAGCCCGCAGGTGTAACTCCGCCGCCTGTGATGGATTACCTCGACCGCCTCTTCAACTACTGCGTGGCCAGCGACTGGGGCCGCAAGCCGGTCTCGGTGCAATGAACCTCATCAGGCGCTTTCAGCTCTCTCGCGACCGCAGTGTGACCGTGGCAAATCTTGTGGACGAGTTGCTGCGGCGCAATGGAGACAGCGAGGTCGCCGTCGAAGCGGGGCGCCCCTTTCGCCTCGCCGAACTGCACACCGAGATTTGCTCGATCGATGCTTTCCTTCGCAGTGTTGTCGGCCTGCAGCCGGGCCAGACTGTGGCGATCTATCGCACCAACGACGTGCTCTGTTTTCGCTGGTTTCTGGCGATTATTCGCGCCGGTGGCATTGCTGTGCCGCTGAACCCGATGCTTTCACTCGCCGAGGTGCGGCGCATTCTGGCCAATAGCGGGACGGAAATTCTTGTCACCGACAAGGCAATCTTTGAACGCAACATCAAGGAACGCTCAGCGCTGGATGTGCGAACGTGGATACAAGTGGACGCTGAGCCAGTGACGCTCGAAGGATTTCTCCGTGCGCCCGGCGCCGACGAAATCAACGCGGATACATTTGCGCCAGCTTCCATCGACCCTGCGGCGACGGTGGCTGTCTTTCACACTTCGGGCACGAGTGGCTTCCCAAAAGGTGCGGCGCTCTCGAGCAGGGCGCTGCTGGGGGCACGCGCTTCCACAGTGTTGGTGGGGCTGTTTCTGGGGCCGAAAGATCTGGCACTGATTGCGCTTCCCTGGTCGCACATCATGGGCGTGAGCATTGCGCTCTACGGATTGATGGCGGGGATTCGCGGCTGCTTCCTCGATCATTTTGATGTGGAGCGCGCGCTGGAGTTAACGGAGCGGCTTGGCGTCACCGCAGTGGTCGGCGTGCCTGCGATGTTTGCGCGGCTGGTCAACAGCAATCCGGAAACTGCTCGTCTCAAGAGTGTGCGCTTATGGCTCTCGGCCAGTGACCAATTGCCTTCCGAAGTTCGGCTACGGCTGCGGCAGTATGGCGCTCTGGTAAGCCTGCCGGGCGGTCGGCGCATTCCACCGGTCCTGGTGAACGGATATGGAATGGTTGAGCTGGGCGGGTTGGCGATGATGGGCATCGAGCTATCTTTTCTGCCCGGTAGTGGCGACCTCGGCTTTCCTGTGCCGCCGTTTCACATTCGTGTCGCAGGTGAAGACGGGCGGCCTGTACGCGCGGGCGTGACCGGCGAATGCCAGATCCGCCGGCGCGGGCTGGCGCCGCACTATTGGAAGGACGACGGCGATCGCGAAGGCCTGTTGACCGCTGACGGCTGGCTCCGCACCGGCGACCTGGCCACGCGGAATCGCCTGGGCCTGATCCGGCTGGTCGGGCGGATGAAGGATGTGATCAAGTCGGGGGGATACTCGGTCTATGTTCGCGAGTTGGAAGAGGCCATCCTGGCTCATCCGGCAGTGGCCCGCGCGGCAGCATTCGGACTGCCGCATAAGGAAAAAGGCGAGATTCCCGTGGCAGCGATCGAGTTGTGCAATGGCACAACAGTGAACGAAAGTGAGCTGTTGGAGTGGTGCCGCCAGAATCTTGCGGCCTACAAAGCGCCCCGCCGCATCTGGATTCTCGAGGCTGGAGGCTTGCCGCAGAATCACACAGGCAAGCTGCTGCGGCGCGAATTGCGGGAACGGTATTTAGCAGAGGTTGAGTGAGAGCCTGATTAAAGTGCGCCGGGCTTACCCGATAGGAATCTTGCTCGGATCAAGTTCAGCGCCTCTTCAGTCGTTGTGATCGAGCCTTCCAACTGCGCATCTTCCGCTACACGCAGCATCTCTTTGAAGGCCGCCCCGGGCTTGTAGCCTGCGGCGATCAGCTCGCGGCCTGTAATGAGCGGCTGCGGTCGAACAGCCTCGGCGGGCATCGTTTCATAGCGCTCTCGAACGAAGTTCCAATGATCCAGATTGCCGCTGGCAGCCATGCAATCCATGCTGTGCAGTGCAAGATGTTCGGGAAAGTCCTCCAGGCGGAAGAAGCGCTTGAGCGTCGAGGCTTTCATGCGCGGCGCATCGGCGAAGCGCATGTGATTTTCGACGAGGGCCAGGATTTGGCGCGTCTCGTCATTGGAAAAACGGAAGCGGCGGCAGATCTCGGCAGCCATGGCTACGCCAACCTCAACGTGACCATCGAAGCGAATCCTGTCTGGCGCGCGGCGAAAGGTCGGAGGCTTGCCCACGTCGTGCAGCAGCGCGCCCCAGGCCAGCGTGAATGAGCAATCGGCGGGGAGTTGTTCGAGCAGCATCAGCGTGTGAATCCAGACATCGCCTTCTGGATGGAACTGCGGTGGCTGCTCGACGCCCTTCATCTTTGCGATCTCAGGCAGCACCTCTGCGAGGAGCCCTGTCTCATCCAGCAACTCAAAGGCACGGCGGGCGTGGCCCTCGGTCAGCATCTTGGTCAGCTCGTCGCGGACGCGTTCGCGGCTTATGGCTTTGGTTTTGGCGGCGAGCGAACGGATGGCTGAGGCTGTGGCTGGGTCCAGCGCAAAGCCGAATCGCGCGGCGAAGCGGACTGCGCGCAACATGCGGAGGTGGTCCTCTTCAAAACGCTCGGGGGCCTTGCCGATGGCGCGGACGATGCCAGATTCGAGGTCCACCACTCCGCCAACATGGTC
>CAYVMS010000029.1:0-16251 GCA_964452615.1 uncultured Occallatibacter sp. | reverse complement strand
GCACAGGGTCCAGCAGCAGGCCGTTGATGGTGAAGTCGCGGCGGCGCACGTCTTCTTCGGCACTGCTGGTATAGCGCACAGCGTCGGGATGGCGGCCATCCGAGTAAGCGCCATCGGAGCGGAAGGTTGCTACTTCGGTGATTCCATACTCCGGTTTGGATGAGTCCACGCCCATCTCTTCCGACGCAGTTGACTCGATGGAGCCCGCGCTGTCCGCCACTAACACCACTCCGAAGTGCGCCCCTACCGCAAAGGTGCGCGGGAACATAGCCAGCACGATGTCGGGCGTTGCACTGGTTGCCACGTCATAGTCGTTGGGTTCGCGGCCAAGCAGCAGGTCACGGACGCAGCCCCCGGCGAGAAATGCCTGATGGCCGGCGGTTCGCAAGGTTGCGATGATCTCGAGAGCTGCATCGAATTGGCGCGTTGTGGGCAACATGACCTTCTTTGAGAGTAATCCGTCGCACAGCCATTCTTCGAGCGGCTAAACTTATAAGATGAGCACGCGCGGCCTGATCCTCGGCATTGAATCTTCCTGCGACGAGACGGCTGCGGCTGTTGTGGAGCGCGGGGCGCGCACGCTTTCGTCGGTGGTGGCTTCGCAGATTGCTACTCACGCGCGGTATGGCGGGGTGGTGCCGGAGTTGGCGAGCCGTGAGCATCTGCGGGCCATTGTGCCCGTGGTGCGGGGGGCGCTGGCAGAGGCTGGGATTACGCTGGCCGATCTTGACGCGGTCGCCGTGACTGCCGGGCCGGGACTGGCCGGGGCGCTCCTGGTAGGCGTCACCTATGCCAAGGCCCTGGCCTTTGCGCAGGGGCTGCCGTTGATCGCTGTTAATCATCTGGAAGGGCACATCCATGCCGTGCTGCTGAATGAGCGCGAGGCCGAAAAGCGGGTCCTTCGACTCGCTACTCTCGCTAAGGATGACAGTGGTGATGAAAGTTCAAGCCAGGAGGGAGCGCTCGCGCTGGTTGTCTCTGGTGGCCACACGCACCTCTATCTTGCACGTCCCGCGTGCGGGACCCCAGACCACAACTGGTCTTATTCGCTGATTGGGCGCACGGTAGACGACGCCGCAGGAGAGGCTTTCGATAAGGTGGCCAAACTGCTCGGCTTCGGCTATCCCGGAGGACCGTGGATCGACTCGCTGGCCCGCTTTGGCAACCCGAAGGCCGTGCCGTTCGCTTTCTCGCAGATCAAGGCGAAGGTGCATCTGGTGGGTAAGACTCCCCGCACCAAGGCAGCAACGTCGGCTCCAATCGCAAATCTCGACTCGCGGTTTCTGTTTTCGTTCTCGGGTATCAAGACCGCGGTGCTGCGCTACGTGGAGCTGAACGATCTGCGAGGCGATGCACAGGAGCGTGCTGTTCGGCTCTTTTCACCCGGCTCTAATGCGAAGCCGCCGCAGAACAAAGAAGAGGCGCTGGCACTTTGTTCGCAACAGGTCCTGGATCTGGTTGCGAGTTTCCAGTGCGCGGTGGTTGGCGACCTGATGAAGAAGAGCTTTGCTGCAGCCGAGTCGTTGGGTGCGAAACGGATTCTCATTACGGGTGGCGTGGCGGCGAACCGTGAGTTGCGCGCGCGATTCGGCGCCGAAGCGGCACGGCGCGGGCTCCATGTTGCCTTTCCGACGCTGGCGCTCTCGACCGACAACGCCGCGATGATCGCAGCCGCTGCATGGCCGCGCTATCAATCGGGAGAGTTCGCCAATCATTCTCTCTCCGGCGATCCGTCGCTCGCGCTGGGCCGGTGACCCTTGGTTTGGCTCTAGTCTCCCACCTGCTTTCGGCTACCCGCGATAGATGAACCAGCGGACGCATTTTCTCCCGGAGGGAGAACGGATAATAGCCCAGGACAAGCGCAGCGCAGTCCTGGGTCAGAGTTCCTTAGAAGCTCCCGTCCCGTAGGGACGGTGCGAAATCTACTTGAAATGGAATCGATGCCGCCATCCGCCCGAAAATCCAGACCTGGGATTCCCGGCATTCATTTAAGGGAGAGGCAGTGCCCCTTGGCGCCGGAGCACTGCTAGCCTGCGGTTATGATGATCGCGGTAATATGCCTTGTAGGATTCAAAGGCTCCGGCTGGATCGGTCGCAATCTGGAAACTGGCGACGTCTCTTCCGGCAACATTAATCTCAAACGCTTCCGTCCCGTCGATCACAGCGAGCGCATCAGTCGGAGTGGCCGGTGTAGGCTTGAGAGCCAATATGTCGCTTGAGATGCCTGAGAGTCTCTTTTGTATGTCGGCATCGTCTTTGTGAGTGTCGAGGATTGCAAGAATCCTTTCTTCTGTACCTGCCCTTAAGCGATTCGCATCGAGGGACCTTTTCAAGATCGTGTTCCAGGCAGAGTCCACAGATTCGATGCGCCCATCCGACCAAACAACCCCCATCAGCTTGGCGTTGACATAAAAGGGAATGTTCGGTGAGGCTGCGCCGGAATAGGATGCTGGCAGAGATTGGATATCACTGTACACTTCACCGGGCTTGATTGCACCGGTCCAAGTATGATCATCGTTCTCAGAGAAGTCGGAATTATCTAAAACTACGTCCGTTAGGTCCAGGCTGTGGGACATATCTCCTAAGACTTTACCGCCGCTCGCAACAGTGATCCTCAGTGCGTAGGAAATCACCGCTTTCTTGCCGGTGTTGAGCAGCGTTACGACGGTCGATTTAGACTTCGGGTTAAGGTAAGCGCCGGAGACATGAAGATCGCTCACCATCCTGGCCTGTGACGCCTGACCCGCTGGCGGAGCCTGCGCAACGATGCTGCTATGTCCTGCAAAAGATAAAGAAGTGATTACCGCGAATGTGATCGCTTTTTTTGAGAGCAGGTTGCGCTGTAAAATCATTGATTCCTCCATTGGATGCGAAGATCCTGCCATGCCTCAGCAGTTACTCCCAGGAACTCGGACACGGGTTGGCTCCCACGGTCTCGATTCTGAGCGTTGGCATTGTAAGTATAGTTTAGAACGTCCTCGCTCATGCCAGTGGAGTCTCTAGCTTGTTGAGTTTGTGGTTATCCACCCTTCACGAGACACGCGAAAGATAGGACAACAATCATTCTGGTTATCTTGAGGGGAACCCGACCCAAGAGGTACACGTCTATAAGGCCGAGTTCAGGTCTCGAAGCTTCTTAACGTCGAGCAGGTCCTGCTCTCTTCCACTTGCGAGTTTGTTGCGGATGAGATCGCCTTTGGAAATCACTACGGTCGTAGTATTTCCATCGACGATGCCTTCGATACGGTTTTCCCACGCCTCGTCGAAGCTGATGCCGTCGATCTTCTGCAGAATGTCAATCCGCGCGGGCGGTTGGCCGATCTGAAAGACTGTGCCATCGGTGAAATCGGCCGGTGTCAAGCCATCGAGAGGCGCACCATACTGGGCGAGCGCGCGAAAGACGGCTTTGCTATTCTCCTCATCGGAGCGGATAAAGAGGTCCAGGTCCTTTGTGGCGCGCGGTTCTGCATGGACGCCGTAAGCATAGCCCCCAACAACGAGGTACTTAACCGCGTGTGCGTTGAACGCGCGTAATAGCTCTTTTAGATCCTCGGTCATCATGGAGCGGTGCTCCCTTGAAAGCGGCGGCAAATGCGTAAGCGGCTTCACTGGCATCCCATACCGCAGATAACCGGTCTCCCACAGGCAGGCTTTGCCAATAGCGATATGCCTCCTGTTGCTGCTCCTGGGAATCGGTCACGCGCCGGATTGTCTTGTCAGTAGCCACGGCTCACATACCCTCCGATTGGGCTCGAATCCCAGGCCTTGGCATCGAGACCTGGGGTTTGAGAGTGAACATCACTGCAACAGCGTCGGCTCCTCGTCTTTGCCGTTCAACTCATCGGGCGGGATGATGACTGCTGCGGCTACCTTGTCCTCGGGCTCGAGGTTGAGCAGGCGGACGCCCTGCGTGGCGCGGCCGGCGGCGCGGATGGTCTTGGTGTCGATGCGGATGATCTTGCCGAATTGGCTGATGACCATCAGTTCACTGCTCTCGTTGACCAGAAGAATTGACGCCGTCTTGCCGACCTTCGGTGTGGCTTTCAGATTGGTCACGCCCTGGGCGCCCCGCGCCGTCAGGCGATATTCGTCCACATCCGTTCGCTTGCCAAAACCGTTTTCAGTCACGGTAAGGATGAGCTGCTGGGTCACACCAAGCTTTTCATCGAAACGCTTGACAGCCTTGTAGGAGTCTTCTTTCACTCGCTCTGCCAAATTGACCGCTGCGGAATCGACCAGCTTATTGCGATAATCTTCCCTGAACCTCGTCAGAGCTTGCTCGGCCTCCGCGCAGTCCTTGCGCAGTTCGCTGAGTTGCTCGGTCAGTCCAAGGCGCGCGGCACACTCGTCGCGCTCGGTTTCCCGGATCGCGTCGGAGCTGGTGATGGCTGCGCCGATTACATAATCGCCCTTCTTGAGCGAGATGCCGCGGTTTCCGGCGGCGTTGCGGCCCATGGGCCGCAGACCAATACCGCTCCGATCAGGGTCGTACTTTTCGTCGAAACGAATGGCCATGCCGTCGCGCGTAGCAAGAAAGATGGTCTGCTTGCCGTCAGTCAGGCCGGCGGATACCAACTCATCGTCTTTGTCGATGCCGATAGCGATGATGCCGCGAGCCATGACATTGGAGAAGTCCTTGAGCGGCGTCTTTTTTACCGTGCCTTGTTGCGTGGCAAAGAAGATGAACTTGCCCTCTTCTTGAAGGTCGCGCACGGGCAGGATGGCTCGGACATTTTCTCCGGGCTGCAGATCGAGCAGGCTCTGCATCGACTTGCCCTTGCCTGCTGCGCCCACGTCGGGAATCTCATAGACCTTGAGCCAGTAAACGCGGCCAGTGTTGGTGAAGCACAAGAGGAAGGCGTGCGTCGAGTCGACGATCAACTGCGCGACAAAATCCTCTTCACGCGTCTTCATGCCCATGCGACCGGTGCCGCCACGGCGCTGCTGGCGATAGATGGAGATCGGCGTGCGCTTGAGGTAGCCCTGATGGCTTACGGTTACCGCAACCTGCTCGTCGGCGATCAGGTCTTCGAGTTGCAGTTCGGCGGACTCATCGATAATCACCGTGCGGCGCGCGTCACCATACTTGTCGCGAACCTCTTCGAGTTCCTTGACGATAACCGCGCGCAGCTTTGTTTCGCTGCCAAGGATCTCTTCGTATTCGGCGATCTTCTGGCGGATCTCGGCCAACTCTTTGAGGATTTCATCGACCGAGAACTGCGTTAGGCGGTAGAGCTGGAGTTCGAGGATGGCATCGACTTGCCGAAGCGTCAGGCCTTTTTCCTCGTGGGGCAGCCGCTCACGGCCGAGGTTGATAACGATGTCTTTGCCTTTGCCCCAGGCATAGAGATTTTCACGAGCCTCGACGCGCGAACCCGATCCGCGAATGATGCGGATGACTGTGTCGAGGTTGTCGATGGCGATCTTGTAGCCTTCGAACTGGTGTTCGCGCTCACGGGCCTTGCGCAAAAGAAAGACGGTGCGCCGCTGGACGACATCAACGCGGTGATCGATGAAGCAGCGAATAGCCTGATCGAGTCCCAGCTCGCGCGGCTGTCCATTGACCACCGCGAGAAAAATCATCGAGAAGCTCTCTTGCATCTGGGTATGCTTGTAGAGCTGGTTGAGCACGATCTCAGGCTGCGCGCCGCGCTTGAGTTCGATGACGATCCTCATGCCGTCGCGGTCGCTCTCGTCGCGCACATCGCCGATGTCGTCGACGATCTTGTCGTTGACCAGCTCGGCGATGCGCTCGATGAGCTTGGATTTATTCACCTGGTAAGGGATCTCGGTAACGATGATAGCTTGTCTTTCCTTGGTGAGATTTTCCGTGGCTATCCTGGCGCGCATCATGAAGCGGCCGCGGCCTGTCTTGTAAGCCTGGGGAATGCCGGACTTGCCGTAGAGGAAGCCACCGGTGGGGAAGTCCGGACCCTGCACGTGCTTCAAGACTTCGGCCAGGCCGGCGCTTGGGTCCTTGACCAGCGCGATGGCCGCATTCACAACTTCAGTGAGATTGTGAGGCGGAATATTGGTGGCCATGCCGACGGCGATGCCGTTGGAGCCATTGACGATCAGGGTGGGAATACGAGTGGGCAGCACCGTCGGCTCTTCGATGGTCTCATCGAAGTTGGGCATCATGTCGACGGTCTCCATCTCGATGTCGGCCATCATCTCTTCTGCGATGCGCTCCATGCGGCACTCGGTGTAACGATAAGCCGCAGGAGGGTCGCCATCGACCGAGCCGAAGTTGCCCTGCCCGTCGATGAGCGGATAGCGCAGCGACCACGGCTGCGCCATGCGCACCAATGCGTCATAGACCGAGGAGTCGCCGTGCGGGTGGTACTTCTTCAAACACTCGCCAACGACGCCGGCGCACTTGGAGTATCTCTTGTTGTGCTGCAGACCCTCGCGGTCCATGGCCGTGAGAATGCGGCGGTGCACGGGCTTGAGGCCGTCGCGCACATCGGGCAGTGCGCGCCCGATGATTACCGACATCGAATAAGCGAGATAGGAGCGGCGCATCTCCTCTTCAATGTTCATGGGGAGAAAGTTGGTGCCGCTATTGGGCGGTGTCCCGCCTTCGAGAGGGAGAAGTGGATTCTGATCGTCTGCCATAGAGGTCGTTTCAGGCCCGCCAAAGAGGCGGCAGAAAAGGGCCGGAGAAGCAGGGGCCGAATTCCGCGGGCTGTGCCTCTATTTTACCCGCTTGAAAGGGGTTTTGGCAAGGCGAATACTAATAAATAAGTCCTTATTTTAGTTTGGTTTATCGTCATGTTTCATCATGCATTAAAGAGCTTCTCATGCTGCGAGTCGCGCATCGCGGTTTTCGCTCCGATCAGGTTAGCAAATCGGTCTTGCCACTTGCGTGCTACAGCAATCCCGGCAGGCTCAGCACGCAGAAGACGGCTTGCAGCAGCAGGATGGCTCCGGCAGCGCACTTCGCCAGGCGGCCATACTGGCTCTCATATGCGTCGGCGAAGACCCCGCCAATGAACGTGAGCAGGAACGGAAGCGCCCACAGCCACGGCGCTCCGGTGGCGCCCGTCATAACGAGTGGAATCAGAACCATAGCGCAGATCAGAGGAACAGAATTCCCGAAGTAGCGCGACCGGCGCAGGCTCAGGTAAATCGCCAGCGCACCAGCAGAAGCCAGTGTGATGCCGGCATTGCCCAACGTGGAAAAGAACCGCCGGGCCGGGTCGAAGGAGAACCATAGTAGGCCCGCGGCTGAGCGGAAGAGGTAGCTGAAGGCGTCCGCCGAGAGGCCATAGCAGGCAAAGACCAGCACAAACGCCCCTGCCACGGCCGCCAGCACAACGGGCAGCACCTGAGAGCGGCGTCCCTCAGCCACCCACAACATGGCCGCCAGGCCAAGCAGTGTCACCACAAACAGCGCGGCAATGTGCGAGGCTGCCGCAAGGCCAAAGGCAGCCGTCAGCAGTACGATGCGCGGACGCCACTTGGCGACCGGCCCTTGCATGGCATGAGCCACTCCGATGCACGTATAAGCGCCGCCGTAGACCCCCAGCGCGGCCAGCAACTCGGGGTTCGGTGCAACGCAAGCCCTCAATACAGCGGGAGAAAAGCAGTAGAGCGCAAGGGCTGTATAGCCTCCCCAGTTGCCATAGAGCCGCCTCGTCACCCACCACAAGCCCGCGCCCAAGAGGCACCCCGCCGCCAGAAACGGCAGTCGCAACAGAATCAAGGTATGGGTAAGCTGATGGCGCAACTCCCACGTACTCAGACTCGGGGCCGAAAGCCCGGCTCCCACCAGCACGACTCTGTCTTCGGGTTTGCGAAAGTGGTCCAAACCCCGCTCGGCGAGCAGGTTGAGGGTGAGCGGCAGCCCGGCCATCCGGTAGGCAAGGATGCCGTCGTGAATGTTGCCGCAACTGGTAAAGTAGCCGGCCAACTGCGAGGGCCGTTCCCACATCTCGCGTCCGCAGCGCGCATATTGGTAATCGCGATCCGTGAGCGTTTGACGGCTGGTCAGCCACAGTCCCTGAAGCAGAAACACAAATAGAAACCCCGCCGCGATGCGTTGCGGCAGGTTGAAGCGAAAACGGCGGAGACGGGCAAACCGGTGGGTCATTGAACTCAAGAGAACCCTACCAGTCTAAACGGCTGCCCCCTTGTCAGCCGAAGCCTTTTCATATCCTTGCGTCTGTGCGAAGAGTGAAACGCCGTGTCGGGGATGCCTTCGCTCCAATCAGAAAAGCCGCCTCGAAGGGCGGCCTTTCTGAATTTGATTGCAGTCGAATTCTAGTTGAAGATCGCTCCAACGGTTTCGCTTGAGGTCGTCGGCGTTAAGGTGCAAGTATTGGGCCCGGCTGCGGTTGGAGGGTTCGGGTTTGGCGTGCAGTTGTGGGACCACCCGCCGAAGTTTCCCGTTCCGGCCGGCGCAGTCAAGGTGAACGGCACGTTGACGGGATAGTACGCTGTGCAAACGGAGTTCCCTTTGCCGGCACCGGGGCCGCAGTTGATCACGTTCGGCGTTCCAGTGGCGGAAGGAGCCGTCACCAGCCAAGTGGTGTTGTTCAAGCCTTCGTTATAGACGGTCACGGACGATAGCAGCGGGTTGATCGGCTCAGAGCCGGGGAAGCAGGAACCTGCGACGGGACCATTGGGACACGACGGGACGTCAACGGCGCAACCCCCGTACGCCAAGGTGCAGGGACAGGGGGCAACATACGGGCATGAGAACGTCGCCGTGGCGTACTGTATCGATTGGGTAACCGGATCCGTCACTTCAGCCGTAATCTGGGCATTGACTCCACTCCCATATGCGGTGACAATCCCGGCGGTAGCCCCAGCATTTCCACCCGTATTGGAAGTCACGGGGAAATATTGGGGGAAGGAAGATGACCAGACAACCGAATTTGTCACATCGCGTACCACTGGGGCTACCGCGTAGGTCCCGATGGCCACAAAATTCCCGGTATCCTGCAAATCGCCGACTGTAATGGCACTAGGAACGATGGTGAGCGAAATCAGCCCCTCCGAGGACACCGGACCGCTGCCACCAGGTCCCGAAGCGGGGGCTGTAACCGTAACGGTTGCGCTGCTGGAGACCGGACCCGCGAATCCTTGGGCGGTCGCGGTAATTGTCGCTGTACCGGCGCCCCCGGCACTCACCACGCCGGTGGATGGGTCGACCTGCGCAATGCCGCTGGAGGACGAACTCCATACCACTCCGCTGGTTACAGACGCCGTCGTTAGATGCTTTGCATTGCCGAATGTACCTGTAGCCGTTAACTGCAAGGTGGGGCCGCCTTGCACCATTGCATTGGTCGATGGTGTCACCTGAATGGAGTCCAGCCCCGATGAGGCGTTACTGCAACCGGAAATTGACACGGCGACGCAAGCGAGTAAAAGCACGCCGAGGCGCAAACGATCAAACATAATGGGCTCCTAACCTTTTCCGACGATTCTACACCTATTATTCATCACCGAACCAACAAATGCGTCCCTGTTTATGCGGAATCAAAACAGTCAATACGCATTCACGGTTGGCCTCAGACACTTAGCTCAGCCGAGTCTCGATGCGGCTCTGATCCACGGCTTCAGAGCGATCCTGTGGCAGCCACACTTTGATTTTGCGCACTTTGCTCCCTTTGACCTGCAACAGCTACACTTCTGGTGAGCATGGCCATCGCGCGCGACAACACCCCGGAACGGCTGGTTAGCGCCTCGCGCGCCGACGAAGAGCAGGGCTTTGAGCTCAAGCTGCGTCCCCGCTGGCTTGGTGAATTTATCGGCCAATCGAAGGCCAAGGAACAGCTCGCCATCGCCCTGGAGGCCGCAAAATCGCGCGGCGAGGCGCTGGATCACGTCCTGCTTTACGGCCCTCCGGGGCTGGGCAAGACTACGCTGGCAACGATCATTGCCAATGAACTGGACGTCGGCTTCCAGCAGACCTCCGGCCCGGCCCTCCAGATTCAAGGCGACTTAACGGCCATCCTCACCAACCTGCGCGAACGCCAGGTGCTCTTTCTCGACGAGATCCACCGTATGCAGCCGGTGCTCGAAGAGAAGCTCTACACCGCGCTTGAGGACTACAAGTTGGACATTATCATTGGTCAGGGCCCGGCGGCACGCACGCATGTAATGGAGATCCGGCCCTTTACTTTTATCGGAGCTACAACAAGGCCAGGCCTGCTCTCTTCACCCCTGCGCTCTCGCTTCGGCATCCTGCTGCGCCTGGAGTTCTACACCGACGACGAGCTGCGCTTCATCGTCACGCGCTCCGCCGAGGTGATGCAGATTCCCATCGACGAGGACGGCGCGGCCGAAATCGCTCTGCGCTCTCGCGGAACTCCGAGAATAGCGAACAGGCTGCTGCGCCGCGTGCGCGACTTTGCCCAGGTGCGCGGCTCTGGAAATATCGATCGGCCCACGGCCAACGCCGCTCTCACCATGCTCGAGGTGGACGCCCACGGCTTCGACGAAATCGACCGCCGGCTGCTGCTGGCCATTATTCAGAAATACGACGGCGGACCCGTGGGGTTGAGCACACTGGCTGCAACTCTGGCTGAGGAGCAGGACGCTCTGGAAGAGGTCTACGAACCCTTCCTCATCCAGATCGGATTTCTAGACCGCACCCCGCGCGGACGCGTGGCCACGCGCCTGGCCTATGAGCACTTCGGCCTGACCATGCCGGGAAGACAGGCGCCACTGTTTTGATCCAAGGGTGAGGTGCACAACGCCTCGGAGTTTCCGAATCAGTCGATGTCTTGAAAGGTATGACTTTACTGGCTGAGGAAATGCTCTTCTGCGGGCCACAAGAAGTGTCAAGGCACGACTTCAGTCGTGCCGCAAACGCAACTAAACAAATGATGGGCTTCAGCCCCTGAGGGAATGATGGATTGTTAACACAACTCGTTCGGAGCTTCCCTAGCTGATTGCCTTGCTTGGAATACCGGCGCAAGAAGTGAGGTTCGCACTTCCAATAAGTTTTTGCATAGGAATACCCTTCGGCGGTGCACAATGGAATTGATCAGAGGTAGCAGAATGGCAAACAAAGAACCATGGCCGAAACAAAGAAGTCGGACGGCGAATGGAGAATACTCTGGCTGGGCCAAAACGGAAGAGTACCCCCACCCCCCTCTTTTTTATTTTCAAAACCTTGCAGGTAATTAATTGGTAATTCATGCTTCCGTGTACAACGATCCTTAGTATCCAACAGACAAGCGAAGACAGGAGGAAGAACAATGGCGCTTACTGAATCCACCATGCTGGAACTGGGCACAACAGCCCCCGACTTTGCACTCATCGACGTTGTTACCGGCAAAACCGTCCGCCGCGATGACTTCCGCGGATCGAAGACGCTGCTGGTCATGTTCATCTGCGCTCATTGCCCTTATGTCAAGCACGTCGAAAAAGGTTTGGCCACGCTGGGCAAGGAATATGAAGGCGAACCGGTGAGCATTGTCGCCATAAGTAGCAACGATGTGACCACTCATTCCGACGACAGCCCCGCCGGGCTCAAGCAACAGGCCGAGACTCACGGTTTCGTCTTTCCTTACTTATATGATGAGACGCAGGCCGTGGCTCATGCCTATAAAGCCGCCTGCACACCGGACTTCTTTCTCTTCGACGCCGATCTCCGGCTGGTCTATCGCGGCCAGTTTGACAGAAGCCGCCCTGGCAACGGCATCCCCGTTACCGGCGAAGATCTGCGCTCCGCCATCGACACAGCGCTTGCCGGCAAGCCTCCGCTGACTGATCAGCGGCCCTCGATAGGCTGCAATATCAAGTGGAAGCACTGAGAGGATTTGCAAGATGATATTCACCGGCATATTGCGAAAAGTGAAGCAGCGGTTTGAAGATCCCATCGATGCTCTCAGGAAAAGAGGCGTCGTAGTCGGAGAGCGCGTTGCCATCCAAAACGGTGTGATCATCGACTATTCGCATGGCTGCCACATCAAGATCGGAGACGATGTGACTCTTGCGCCTCGTGTGTGCATTTTGGCTCACGACGCATCCACCAAGAGGTTTTTGAATTACACGAAGCTCGGCAAGGTTTCGATCGGCAACCGGGTATTCATCGGCGCAGGCTCCATCCTGCTGCCTGGCGTATCCATCGGCGATGATGTCATCGTTGGCGCCGGCAGCGTGGTCGCTCACGACATTCCTCCAGCCCATGTAGCTGCGGGTAATCCGGCCAAAGTGATTTGCTCACTCGATCAATTCCTGGAAAAGAGGAAGAAGGAGATGGATACCTACCCTTGCTTTGGCGAGGAATTTACGGCCCAGGGCAATGTAACTCCCAAAAGGATGCAGGAGATGAATGACGCGATGAAAGACGGATTTGGATTCATCGTCTAATTTGTCTTTCAGTTACAGCTCAAGACCTTGCAAATACGCCCGGAACTTCTCTCCAAACTCAGGCCTTTTCAGCGCAAATTCAACAGTTGCTTCCAACATGCCTAGCTTGTCGCCGGCGTCGTAGCGCTTGCCCTCAAAGGTGTAGCCGAAGATCTTTTCCTCATTCAGCAGAGTTCTGAGACCGTCGGTGAGCTGAATCTCGCCCCCGGCTCCAGGAGCAGTCGTCTCTAGTAACTCGAAGATACGCGGCGTGAGCACGTAGCGGCCTACAATAGCCTGCTTCGAAGGTGCATCGGCGAATTTCGGCTTCTCCACCATGCCGGTGCAGTTGCAAATCCGTTTGTTGACTGGATCCTGCGATCCGGCGAGCACGCCGTAGGCACTGATTCCAGGCCCCTCCACTGTTTGCGTCGCCAGCACCGAGCCGCCTTTTTCGTTGAAGACTTCAATCAATTGTTTGAGGCATGGCACCTCGGCTTCGATCACATCGTCGGGCAGGATGACGGCAAAGGGTTCATCGCCCACCAGATCCTTGGCGCACAGCACTGCGTGGCCCAACCCGCGCGGCTCCTTTTGCCGGACATAACTGATCCGCGCCAGCGACGAGACGCCTTGAGACACGGCCAGCAACTCATGCTTGCCGCGACTCTTCAACATTGCATCCAACTCGAAACTATGATCGAAGTGATCCTCGATCGTGCCCTTGCCGCGACCGGTCACGATGATGATATGTTCGATCCCCGAAGCAATCGCTTCCTCAACGCCATACTGGATGATGGGCTTGTCGACAAGCGCCAGCATTTCCTTGGGAATGACTTTTGTGGCCGGTAAGAACCGCGTACCCAGACCACCTGCCGGAAATACCGCTTTCCGCACTCGTTTGCTCATTGCTTCTTCCTCTTCTTTACTTCGATCTTGCAGTTACCACAGGTTCATTTTGCTCACAGCACAGGCGAATCGTCTCCCAGCATCGCACGGCGAACAATCTTGATCGGCGGAAATCCCTGCCGCAAAAAGTTATCGTGAAATTCCTTCAGAGAAAAGGCCGCGCCTTGCTTCTTTTTCAGGTCCTCGCGCAGTTTCATGATCTGTAACTTGCCCAGTGTGTAATAAAGGTAAGTTGGATCGCTGGTTCCGCGCTTGGCTTCCACCGTGGCCGTCTCCTTTGACTGGTAGCCTTCCTTCTGAAAGAAGTCAACCGCCTCATCGAAACTCATCTTGCCTGTGTGCATTTGGATGCCAACAATGAAGCGAGCGTTGCGCAGCAGGGCATCCTGCAGTTGGCCCAGGCGCAGGAACTTCGATTCGCGCTCGTCCTTCGCTCCGTCGCCGGGCTTTCCATAGCCTTCGTCGAGCATCATCTGCTCGCAATAATGTGCCCAGCCTTCGACATCGGTATTCGCGCCCAGCAGTTTGCGCACCCGGCTCGGCGCCTGCGGCAACCAGAGGAATTGGATATAGTGGCCCGGATATGCCTCATGCACGGCCGTCGAAATTACCGTGCCAACATTGAACGAATGCATGTATCCCTCAACCTCCTCGGGCTTCATCTTGGGATCGGGCAGGGTTACATTGAAGTAGGCCTCGGTCGCATGAGTCTCGAACGGCCCCGGAGTATCCATCGATGCAAAAGTCGTTGCGCGCATGAATGGCGGCGTCTCTTCGACGATAGGCCGAACGTCCGACGGGATGGTGACAATCTGATGGGAGCGGATGAAACCGACCAACCCTTCAAAGGTAGCGCGGAAGGCATCCAGAAGGTGATCGGGGGCAGGATGGTTCTCGCCTAACTCCTCAAGTACTGCGGACGGCGTCTTTTCTGGTTCAAGTTCCTTTGCAACTTCTTTGAAGTGCGCCTGGTTCTTGCGTAGATCGACCCATCCTATGTCGAGCAACTTATTCAATGGCAGATCTACCATCTCGTCGTACTGGAGCTTTTTCGAGAAGGTATCGGCACCAATGCGGAAGTCTCCCTTGGAGTTAGGAAGCAGATCCGACTTAAGCCAGTCGAGATAACTCTTGAGTGCGGCAATCACAGTTGCATTAGTCTGCGCGAACTCGGACTTCAGGGCTGCATCCTGAGCGTCGGCAAAGGCAAGAGGCACATCGTTCTCAAAAAAAGCGGTAATGTCGGGCAATTGCTCGATGGCAATCTCGGTATAGATGCGCGGCGGATTCTTCAGGTTCAAGCGCGCATTGTTCAGCAGTGCTGGCATCTGCTTTTCGCGCCCGACCAGAGAGCGCAAGCGCTCATCCGGCGAAGCGAATTTGCGCTCTATGATCGTGAAGGCCCCATTTGCGCAGGTGCTCGAGTAGTTGTCCGCGTTCTTTTCCCACGGGCGAATCGTCTCCAGTGTCAGCAACTGCGAGTGGATATTCGACAGCACCATCTCGCGGTCGCTTCGAGGAACAAAATCCTCGGGTGACGCATCGGGATGAATGGCTTCAACGCGCTGTTGGAAGACCTTCAACGCCGCAATCTCGGCGTCAATGTTCTTGCGGGAGTAATCCTCCAACTGCCCGTCGTACTGGTGATAGCCAGCCAGCGTTCCCTGCGTAGGCGCATAGTGAAAATACACCTGGTCGAAGTATTCGTCAGAGACTTTCTCGAACTGCTGTTTCCAGTTCTCTTTCTGAGCAGTGGAAGCTGTCGCGGAAACCATAAGAACTCCTATCGCAAACTTAGCAACGAACGTCTTCATTTTGTCTCCAATGATCGACTTGTGCTTCCTATGCGCTCACCGGGACTGGCGCAAGGTTGGCAATCAGTTCATGAATCTCCAGCAGAATCTCGTCGGAACGCGTAGCAGCCAAAGGATACTTCAACAGACCCTGCGGTGTGAACTGCGCGCCGCGCTTCGCATTGCGCGCTACCAGCCTCATCAGTTGTTGCGGATCGACGGTCGCATTCTCGGTAAAGCGAATGTGCAACTCGGCGCGCTTGCGATCAACCTGCGCGACGCCGATTCGTTCGCATTCGAGTCTGATGAGTGAGGCCTCAAGCAGGTAAACTGTTGCATCGGGCGGCGCACCGTAGCGGTCCTCCATCTCTGCTCGAACCTCAGCGACAGCTTTCTCGCTGGCTGCACCAGCAATCTTTTTGTAGAGCCGCAACCTTTGATTTTCCTCGGGGACATAACTCTCGTCGATGCGCAAGGCGATGCCCAGATTGAGCTGCGTGGCCGGGCGCTCTTCGCTCGACTCGCCCTTCATCTCCTTGACCGCGGCCTCAAGCATCGAAGTATATAACTCGAATCCGACAGCTTCGATGTGCCCGCTTTGTTCGCCGCCCAGCATGTTTCCCGCGCCGCGCAACTCAAGATCCAATGCCGCAATCTTGAAGCCCGCGCCGAGGTCGCTGAATTCCTTAAGAGCCGCCAGGCGTCTACGCGCAATCTCCGACAGTTCCTGCTCCGGCGGAATAAGCAAGTACGCATAGGCTCGGCGATTTGAACGGCCCACACGGCCGCGCAATTGGTATAACTCGCTCAGCCCATGCCGGTCTGCGCGGTTAATGAGCATGGTATTCGCCAGTGGAATATCGAGCCCATTCTCGATGATCGTGGTGGCCACCAGCACATCGTACTCGTGATGCATAAAGGCGAGCATAACCTTTTCAAGTTCGCTCTCACCCATCTGGCCGTGACCGACGCAAACGCGCGCAGCGGGCACCAACTCCTGAATGCGCGAGGCGATATCGTAGATAGACTCGACGCGGTTGTGCACGAAATAGACTTGCCCTCCGCGCTCCAACTCGACCTCAACCGCAGAACGAATGATCTTCTCGTCGAATTTGGCCACGACGGTCTGAATCGCCATGCGGTCTTTGGGCGGCGTCTCAATCACGCTCATATCGCGTAGGCCAACCAGCGACATATGCAGCGTGCGCGGAATCGGCGTGGCGCTCATGGCCAGCACATC
>CAYVMS010000028.1:18465-21175 GCA_964452615.1 uncultured Occallatibacter sp. | reverse complement strand
ACGAAACCACGGCCAGGCAGGTGTTCCGATAACTCCAAGCGCGATTGCGAAGAAGGCCAAGATCGCCAGCGGCCAGGTCATTACCGCCGGACTCTCATGCGCCGGCTTGCCGCCTCGCCAAGTGCCGAAGAAAACATACGCGACCTGCCGCGTCATATAAAAGGCCGTCAGCAGCGCGCCAAAGACCAACATGTAGAAAGGCGTCCTCGTCACACTCCAGTGCTCCGCGGCCTCAAGAATCCCGTCCTTGCTCCAGAAGCCCGAGAAGAGCAGCGGAAAGCCGCAGAGCGCCAACATGCCAATCCCGTAGGTCGCGAAAGTGAGCGGCATGTCGGACCTCAGTCCGCCCATGCGGCGTATGTCCTGCTCGTCGTGGCAGCCATGAATCACTGAGCCGACGCCCAGGAACAGAAGCGCCTTGAAGAAGGCATGAGTTATTAGGTGGAACATCCCCACCGCGACTCCCCCCAGCCCCAGGCCCGCCATCATGTAGCCGAGTTGCGAGACAGTCGAGTAGGCCAGAATGCGCTTGATGTCATTCTGCGCGACGGCAATTAACGCGGCAAAGACAGCCGTGAATGCGCCTACCCAGGTAATGACAGTCAGCGCCGTCGTCGAACCTCCGGCAAGCGCGCCTGCGGCCATCAGCGGATAAACCCGCGCAACCAGATAAACGCCCGCTGCCACCATCGTCGCCGCATGAATCAGCGCGGAGACCGGTGTCGGTCCTTCCATCGCGTCCGGCAGCCACACATGCAGTGGAAACTGGCCGCTCTTGCCCACCGCTCCAGCAAAGATCAGTAGGCCAATTGCTCCGGCTGTCGTCAGTCCGAGACCCGCGTGTTGCGAGAGCAGACCCGCCAGTGCGGCTTGCTCAATCGCCCCCGCGCCGCCTTTGTAGAGGGCCAGCGTGCCGGTTTGCGCAAAGAGCCAGACAATTCCGAGCAAAAAGAAAACATCGCCGACCCGCGTGGTTAAAAATGCTTTCTTGGCCGCCGCAGCCGCTGAAGGCTTCTGATACCAGAATCCAATCAATAGATACGAAGTAAGTCCGACGATTTCCCAGCACATGAAGAGCAGCAGCAAGCTGTTCGAGATCACCACACCCAGCATCGCTCCGGCAAAGAGCGAGAGAAAGCAGAAGAAGCGGGTGTAGTTCTCGTCGTGAGCCATGTAACCGGTGGAGTAAATAAAAATGAGCAGCCCAACAAAGCTCACCATCACCAGCATCACGACCGCGAGCGGATCGAGCACCCAGCCTAGTTCGACGCTAGCCGTGCCCACCTGAATCCACATGAGATTGAACGTCTCGCGAGCCGCAACACCATGCGTCCAGTCACTAAGCACGTGTGCAAATTCGAAGAGTGAAAGGAACAGCGAGAGACTCAATGACCCGATGGCCAAAGTCGCTGAAGTCTTGCGACGCGGCTGCTTGAGCAGCGCAATCACCCCTGCCGCAACGATGGGGACCGCGGGAATAAGCCAGAGAATGCTCGCGGCGAATGAACCGCAGCATTGATTTGTCGTCGCAAAGGATTGAGTCAACTCTTGCATCAACCGGCTTATCCCTTCATCCTGTTCATCTGGTCCAGGTCCGTGGTCTTGGCGTGGCGATAGATTTGAATTACCAGCCCCAGCCCAACCGCAGCCTCCGCCGCCGCTACGGCAATCGAGAAGATAGCAAACATCATGCCCGTCAGCGCCTCGGGATGCGATCCGTAGCGCCAGAAGGCAATCAAGTTGAGGTTGGCGGCGTTGAGCATCAACTCAATTCCGATCAAAACAAGAATGGCGTTGCGCCGTGTAAGCGCACCCGCGAGGCCAATCGAAAACACGAGAGCCGCAACCAGCAGATAGCCCCCAAGGGGCGTGACTTGACTCATCATTTCGGAGCACCGTTTTTCTCGTGCATAGCGATGATCACCGCGCCGATCATGGCGGCCGTCAGCAGCACGGCCACAATCTCCAGCGGCAAAACATAGCGGCCAACAAGAGCCTGGCCGATCTGCTGTACGGTGACCGTCGGCGCAGGCGCGGATTTAGGCAGCAGGTTCGCAGTCTGAATTACCGCCCAGCCGAGTACCGCAAAAACCGCCGCCGCAACGGCTAGACCCGCAAGCCAGGTGCGACTGAAGACCCCGTCGGTTGGGGTATCAGAACCCCTGGTCAGCAGAATCGCAAAAACCACCAGAATCGCTACCGCACCGATATAAACAAGAATCTGCGCAAAACCTGCAAACTGCGCGTCGAGATTCAGAAACAGCAGCGCCAGTCCGGCAAAAGCAACCGTCAGCGCCAACGCGCAATGGACTGTGTTTTTAAGCAGCACCGCAGCCAGAGCGCCAGCCACCGTGAGCGTCGCTAGGACATAAAAGACGAAACTCATCGGCTGGCGCTCCTTTTCGCAGCAATGGAATCCCACCCTAGCCGCAAGAACAAAGACGCGGCGAGGGTCGGGCACCCGATCTCAATTCGATGGGACACGGGGCTCAGACAGAGATCACTCCGCATAGCGATACCTCCGAGGCCCGATCTGTTTTCTGCGCAGCTCATTCAGACCCATGCCCGCGTAGGCCGCAACCAAAATAGCCGAACAGACCACCCATCGCAGCCAGCCTTCGCCAAGGAAGCGCCATAGCGCAGCCACCATAAGATTCAGCAGGCACATGGGCAGAATAAACTTCCAGGCGAAGTTCATCAGTTGATCTTG
>CAYVMS010000028.1:0-18365 GCA_964452615.1 uncultured Occallatibacter sp. | reverse complement strand
TTGCGGCTCGACCATCCGGCCATGAAAACAGCCAACTCGGTAGACGCGCCCATCGCGAAGTAAAACAGCAGGCCGGCGTCCATGTCCACCAGCACCATGTTGCGCCCCATGGGCAGCACAGCAAAGCCCATGAAGACGGTCACAACCAGCACTACCGGCGCCAGAAAATGCACCGCAGCATCGGCGCTCAGTGGAACAATATCTTCCTTGGTCAGCGACTTGATGCCGTCGGCGATGGGCTGCAACAGGCCAAACGGCCCGACGCGATTGGGCCCGATGCGATTCTGGATACGCCCAAGCCCCTTGCGCTCAAAGACCGTCGTCAAGGCAAAGAGCGCCGGAAAGACGCAAACGATGGCAACCACACCAAGCACGACGCCGCCCAGCGACTGCCAGGGCGCGGGTAGAGCGCCCATCAGCCGATGTTGGAGCAAAACAAAGATCTGGTCCAAAGTCTCTTGCATGGGCTAGTTCCCTGCTCCTTTTGGCCGTTCAGCAGCAGTTCTGGTCGCAATATCTTCTTGAGCACTTTCAGGAATGGGTTTCGGCGCAACTCGGGCCGGCAACTCCGCGCCCCTGATCGCCGCAGAAATCGCCCCGGCCGTGATCTTTGCATCCGTCTTCGCTCTACCTTCCGACAGCCGGTCGTCCACCTCGGCCGCTTCAGTGGGATGAATCCGGTGGTAATACTCATTTGATTTTGCCAGTTGCTTACGGTCCAAGAGAAGACCGCCGAAGCGGTCCACCGTGCTCAACTCAAACTCCGTGTCCATCTTGATCGCTTCAAACGGGCAGACTTCGACGCAGATTTGGCAACTCATGCAGACCGAGATGTCGATGTCAAAGCGCGCCGGATAGAACTGCTGCTTGCCGACGGCATCCGGCTTTTTGTCTTTGGATTTGTCGATATAAATGCACTTGGGCGGGCACTCCTTCTCGCAGATCTGGCAGGCAACGCAGCGCAGCCCAGCCTCCCAGTCCGCAGGGTCCGCCGTGTTCTTTGAGTCGTAGACAAGAAAGGGAAAGACGCGCGCAGCTTCGTAGGGAGCGATCCGCTCCTCCGGATATTGGACGGTCGTCAGCCGCTGGGCAGAGAAAAAGCTACCGACGAAATTCCTCGCCGTCTCCGCCATACCCTTCAGTATTCCTTCGCCTAACAAAATATCCTCGCTATTCCCTGTTCCCTGCTTCACCGATCCACTTCCCCAAGCACAATATCCACGCTGCCGAAGATTAGCACCACATCCGCTACATCATGCCCCAGACACATATCTTCAAGCACCGTCAGATTGATCAGGCTCGGCGGGCGAATCCGATAGCGATAAGGATTCGGCCCGCCGTCGCTGATCAGATAAAAGCCCAACTCGCCCTTCGGCGCTTCGATCCGCCCGTAGGCCTCGCCCGGTTTAGGCCGGAAGCCGCGCAGCTTCGCCTTGGGGTCCATAATCGGACCACCGGGGATGTCTTTGAGCGCCTGTTCCAGAATCGTGATCGACTCGCGCATCTCCAGCAGTCGGATCATGAAGCGATCATAGACATCTCCATGATCTCCCAGCGGCACGCGGAAGTTGAAGCGGTTGTAGATGCCGTAGCCGTCCACCTTGCGAATGTCATAGTTGATGCCCGAGGCTCGCAGCATCGGCCCCGTCACCCCGGCGTTTACGGCCAGATCGGCCTTCAACACGCCCACGCCCTGCGTGCGCGCCATCAGAATCTCATTCGAACTCAGCAGATTATCGAACTCGTCAACAAACTCCGGCAGCCCGGCAACGACCTTGCGCGTCGCGTCCAGCCAGGCCGGCGAAGCATCCACGCGGCAGCCGCCAAAGCGCATGTAGTTAACCATCATCCGCGCACCTGTCAGCTTTTCAAAGAGGTCGAGAATCTTCTCGCGCTCGCGAAAGGCATACATGAGCGGCGTACCGCTGGCGCCCATCTCTTGAATCAGAAAGCCAATCGAAGACGCGTGGTTTTGGAACCTTGTCAGCTCGCCCAAAATCACGCGCAGATACTCGGCACGCTCTGGAACCTCCTGGCCGGTCAGCTTCTCGACCGCCAGCGCATACGCCCAGTTGTTGGTGATCGGGCAGATGTAATCCAGCCGGTCGGTATAAGGCATCGACGCTAGATAGCTCACGCCTTCGGCGATCTTTTCATGGTTGCGATGCAGGTAGCCGAAGACGGGCTTCAGGCGAATGACCCGTTCGCCATCCAGAGCCACATCCATGCGGAAGACGCCATGCGTCGAGGGGTGGTGCGGCCCCATAGCCACTTCCAGCAGCTCTCCATCGCCGGAGGGTTGAATCAATGCAGGACGGTTCCAGCCTTCGGGCCTCTCTGCAATTGCCGAGGCGTGAATTTGCGACTCACTCATTGGCCGGCCCCCGCTTCCTGCTGGACGCTGGCCATCTGATGCTCTTTTACTCGCCTGAGCACTTCGTCGTGGGCCGTCGGCTCGTAATCGAAATCGTCGGGCTCGCGGTAATCCCGCCGCATGGGGTGGTCTTTAAAGCCATCCCACATCAACAGCCGCCGCAGGTCTGGGTGCCCGGTGAATACGATTCCGTAGAGGTCGAAGATCTCGCGCTCCTGGAACTCCGCCGACCGCCAGATTGGCGTCAACGAGGGCAGCTCCACCTCATCGGCACGGTCGATGGTCCGCATCCTGAGGATCACCGGCCCGTGCTCTTTAGCCACAGAATAGAGGTGATAGACCGCCTCTAGACAACCCGGTTCAAGGCGCTTTCGCGTCTCCTCGATTGTTTCGTCGACCGTCTTTTCCACACCATCTACGGTCTCGATTACCCGATGCGCTACTTTAACTTTCTCCGTGATCTCCTTGTCCGGCCAGTCAATACCTGTGACATTGGAAAGGTAGTCGAGGGCAAGCTCCGCGTCGTCGCGCAAAAACTGCGCCACCGCGACAGCACACTCTGGAGCGAGCCTGAGCGAGTGCTGCCCGGAGACGCTGGGGTTCTGAACGATCCCCACACGCGCGCCTGGCACAGCCGCCTCGATCGCCGCCTTGATCTCTTCCACTGTCTTCATCAGCGAATCACCACCGGCACCGGCCAAACGCCTGGATTGGAAGCGGGCTCGAGATCGTGCTCTCCCTGCACCGGCACAGGAAACTCGCCCTGCGCCCCTGCGTCGAGATGCCGCGGGCGGTCTTCTCCAGTCAACGACTGGCCATCGATCTTCTTCTGCAGCGTCATAAAGGCCTGGATTAGCGCCTCTGGCCGCGGCGGGCAACCGGGGATGTGCACATCGACCGGAATGTAGCGGTCGATCCCTTTGAGCACGTTGTAGCCCTGCTTGAAGGGACCACCAGAGATGGCGCAGGCCCCCATGGCGATCACATATCTCGGCTCGGCCATCTGGTTGTAGAGCCTGACGACTTGCGGAGCCATCTTCTTGGTGACGGTACCCGAGACAATCATCAGATCGGCCTGGCGCGGCGAGGGCCTGAAGACTTCTGCGCCAAAGCGGGCCAGATCGTAGCGCGCCATGGTGGTGGCGATCATCTCGATGGCGCAGCAAGCCAGTCCAAACTGCATCGGCCAGACGGAGTTTCGCCGGCCCCAGTTATACAGCTCCTCGATGGTCGTCACGAAGACCCCCTGCTTGCCCAGCTCGATCTTCAGCCCTTCATCGACAGCCATACTTCGCTCCGCAGTTTTTTCTATTCCCTATTCGCTACTGCCAGTTCCCTGCAATTACGCCCACGTCAGCACGCCCTTGGCCCATGCCCATGCCAGCCCCTCGATGAGCAGCAGCACAAAGACCAGCATCGCCCCACAAGCCGCTGCGGTTAGTCCGGTAAAGGCCACCGCAAAGGGCAGCAGAAAGACCGCCTCAACGTCGAAGATCAAA
The DNA here is from genome assembly GCA_964452615.1 of uncultured Occallatibacter sp. Lineage (GTDB taxonomy): Bacteria > Acidobacteriota > Terriglobia > Terriglobales > Acidobacteriaceae > Telmatobacter. Next base: position 14,492 of record CAYVMS010000028.1, on the reverse strand, counting down.
AAGATGATCGCATACAGGTAATAAGCCGAGTGGAATTGCATCCAGGCATCGCCCCTGGACTCAAGCCCGCACTCGTAGATCGAGTTCTTGACGGCATTCGGCTTGGACGGCGAAAAGATCCGCGCCCAGAGCCAAGCCAATCCCAGCGGAGCCAGCCCAAAGCCCAGCGCCGCCACGAACAGAACTACCAGAGAAAAATAGGGATTTGATGCCATCTTTAAAAACAACATCCTTCTGAATCAACGTACCAGTTTTATGGGTGCTTTGGCCAAAAGATGCGGAACGTCCGCACCGCCCATTCCATTTTGCCTCATTCATCCCATTCTGTGAACTGTTGATCGAGACCAGGCTTTCCCTTTTGGCTCAACAGAGTTCCGTGCCCCTATCCTTGCCTGCCATTCTGAGCAGGTGAGCGGAGTCGAAGAACCTGCGGATTGAAAGCTGGCGCAAGGGTGGGGGAGCATGAACCTGAAACCGCCGTCAATCGGCTCTTTCATTCTCTTCCACAGGCGAAGCCACCCTCCCCGGCGCCACAATCCCATATTTTCTGTCCAGGAACTCCTGCAACACCTCCGGCAGCATCGCAGCCAGTTCCTGCCAGGTCAGCGCTTTCAGCCGCACGCGCATCTCGACGGACTTGACAGCGGCCATCACCTCAAACCACGCCTCCCGCAGATCAGGCCGGCGCTCGTCGTGCACCACGCAAAAGCTGCACCCCTGCGCATAGGCCGCCAGTGCATTGCGGATCAGCTGGTAGCTCGCATAACCGGCCTCCGCGCTCGTCGAATCGGCGACTGCAAGATACGGCGCAGTATTGAGGAGCAACGCTGCCGAGTCATGTGCGCCAATCATGGGAGAGTTCCTGCTCTCTTCTAACTCCTGCGAATAGTCCTCGGGAAACTCAGCCGCCTCTCTCCGCCTCTTTGTCGCCAGTTGCACTCGCGGTAACAGCTCCCGGTCAAAGACCGCGTCGAAGTCCCGATAGCCCTCGACCACCGCCGCTGCCCTGGTCTGAAAATCGCCTTCGGTCAGCTTGGCCTCGACGAGCAGCGAACCGATCCTCATGTCCACCTCGGTGCGATCAAAGCGCCCGTTCTGCAGAGGCACCCGCGCCTTCCAGCCGAAGACAGGTGGAGCCTCCCCATCCACTCCAAGGGTCTGCCGTACCGCAGGTGCCTCGACCACACCGGGCGTGCAAAAGATATTCATCAGCAGCGCATCGGAACTCATCGACGAGTCTAGTTCCCGCCAGCGCCGGGCTGGTCCTGACTCGGACTCCGCCTTGGGCAGCGACTTTTCCCTGGGATGGATTTTGTCGAAGCGCCGCATCCACTCTGGATGGCACGCAATCGCCGCATAAGCCTCATCGAAGAAGTTGCCATGCAGCTTGCCCTCTGCCGAAGCCCCAACCACCAGGCTCTCGTCTGCGTGTTGCTGCGGCGGATAGACGATCACCGGCGGATCGCCGTAGCTCTCGACATGCGCCCGCCCCCGCGCCCATTGCCGGTTGCGCAGCCCCAGTTCGCGCCGCAACTCACTCGCATACCAGCCTGATCGCACCGTCATATTGACCAGCCCAAACCGGTGAATTTAGCGCGTGAACATCGGTGATCGTCACAACGGCCCATCATCACCAGGCTACGCCTTTCCGCTGCTAATTCATCTCTGGTCAACACATCCGAAACCCTATATTCATTTTGGATCGCTACGCTCCATATAAGGCAGGGATAGGCCGCGCCCTGTCTTCATTTGCAATCAAAACAAGAAAACTTTAACTCATCTTTTGGAGGCTCTTCTTGTCACATCCCGCCCCGATTTTGCGTAAATGTATAACCGCAATGTGTTTATCGGTTGTTATTCTCTTCCTTGGCGCTCTACTGAATGCTCAGTCCGCCGGTGCAAAACTCGAAGGAACGGTCACGGACGCGCAGGGAAAAGGCTTGGTCAAAGCCGTCGTCACGGCAAAGAACAATGCAACCGGAGCGCTAAAAGCAACCCGCAGCGACTCGAATGGGTACTATTCAATCGGTGAATTGCCTGCCGGAACCTACGCCGTCGAAGCTTCCTCAGATGGGTTTGCAAACCTTTCCAAATCTGACGTCGCACTGAGTGCTGGGCAGACCCAGTTTGTGACTCTGTCTCTAAAGATCAGCTCAGTCCTCCAGGAGATCACAGTCAACGCAGGTGTGGATTCGGTCGCCGCACAGACAGCCCCGAGCGGAGGATTCCTCGAAGAGCGCTCTGCGCAATCACTGATCGCGAACACCTACATCCGCAACTTCGTTGCGCCTACCGCCGACTACGGCGAGATCGTCCAGATTGTACCCGGCGCCTTCACCATCAGCAGCGATGGTGTGGGCCTGGGCCAGAGCAAGACCTATTTCCGCGGCTTCCCCGACGGCGATTTCGACATTGATTTCGATGGCATCCCGTTCTACGACACCAACTCGCCGACCCACCACTCTTGGGCCTTCTTCCCCTCGCAGTGGATCGGCGGAGTGGACTTCGACCGCAGCCCCGGTTCGGCCTCCACCATCGGGCCAACCCCCTTCGGTGGCTCGATCCACTTGCTCTCAATGCCACTCACCAGTGAGTTTGATTTACGCGGCACAGTTTCGTACTCAACCTGGAATACCAAGCTCTATGATGGCGCCTTCAACTCGGGTAGCTTTGGCTTGTTTGGCAGCCCCAAAAAGTCGAATCTCTTTGTCGACTGGCATCATATGTCGTCAGACGGTTATCAGACATTCAACTACAACACCCGCAATGCCGGTTCTCTGCTCTACCAGTACCAGTTCTCGCCCAAGACCGTGCTGACTGGCTTCAGCGGCGTGATTCAACTCGACGCCAATACTTATGGCCTCAATCCGACCCGTTGCCAGACCTTGAGTTCAACCCCTTCTTCCCTCTGCACCGCCAACACAGCCTACAAGGGAGTGACATATAACACTGCGCCCAACGGTATGCTTCCTTACACCGGCTACGGCTACAAATTTATGATGGTCAACAACTCCGATCCTGCCAATTGGCTCGACTATCAATACAACCACTACCATGTCCCCACCGACTTCGAGTATGTCAGCTTGAAGTCCGATCTCGGCAGGGGTTGGTATATGGAGGTAAAGCCTTACACATATAACTACGACAATGGCGAACTCTATACCAACGCCACCGCTATCACTGACGTAACGCAGGCCGCCGGGGTTGCCAACCCATCCTTACTCCCAGGCTCGCTCGTGGCTCCTAATAGCAAAGGCGTTTCGACGCTTTACTATAACGGCACTGCGGTTGCTCCCTGCAATGTCATTGCACAGGGCAAAACCAGCGCAACCACCGGACTCACAATATGGTCGGGGCCTTGCGCGGTTGACAAGTACAACAGCTATCGCAAGTACGGTGAAACAGCCGTTGTTACGCAGACTTCAAGCCTCGGCGTCTTGCGCGCCGGCCTGTGGTATGAGTGGGCGCGCACCGACCGGCATCAATACCCCACCGACCCGCTCAACAATTGGGCCGACCAGCCGCTGCCCAACTTCGCCGAGCAATTTTGGACGAACTCCTATCAGCCTTACGCCGAGTATGAGTTCCATGCGACCCCGCAGTTCAACATCACAGCCGGGTCCAAGTTCGCCTACTACACCTTTGACATTCTGCATCACGCCGACGATGGCAAGACCGTGGGTCCGTTGACCTGCACCAGTCTTACCGCCGCTTGCTCGGCTACTGCCGAAGACACTGGCACCTTCTTCGCCCCGCTGCCTTCGCTCGACATCAACTACCGCATCCATTCCGACTGGTCAGTCTATGCCCAAGCCTCGACTGGGAGCATCGTGCCGCCAAGCAGCGTATACGACTTTTCCCACACGCCCACGACGCTCGTTCCCAAGCCGGGTCTCTTGACGCCTCCCAAGCAGCAGAAATCCACCACCTACCAGGTGGGCAGCGTCTACAAAGGCAACAGGCTCACGCTGGATGCCGATGCCTATCGTGTCCGCTTCCAGAACAGCTACTCCAGCTTGATCGACCCCACAACTTCGGAAACGGTCAACTACCTTCAGCCGAGTTCTGTAACTCAGGGCCTCGAGTTTGAAACAACTGCAGTCCTCTTGCCGGGCCTCAATCTTTATCTGAATGCGACCGCTGCCAACGCTTTTTACTCGGGGACGATGAATGCCGGCACACCGTCAGCACCCTACTACGAAACCGCGCCTTCGGGCCTGTGGGTGCAGCAGACTCCTGCCGACACAGAGATGCAAGCATTAACCTACCAGAAGCACGGCCTCGACCTGGGCATCTTCAACAAGCGCGTGGGCGAACAGCGCGTGGACAATGGCCAATACCACAACCAGGCGATTGTTCCCGCCTTCAGCATGGTCAATAGCTACTTCAACTACACCTTTCGCAATCACTCCATCTTTGACGGGACCAAGATCCAGTTGGGCGCAAACAATATGCTCAACGATCACAACCTCACCGCACTCACATTGTCAGGTGCGGCGAACACGATCTTCGTTAACGGGGGTAGCGCCTGCACCAGTTCAACTGCGACCGCAACGAATCCCTGCGATGCCTTCAACACCAATGGCCCCACACCGATCAGCGGAGCCGACCAGCCGACCTTCATGGCGGGACGCAGCTTCTCGATCTCTGTCACCTTCGGCTTTGCGCCGTTAGGTCGCTAAAAGAAGAACCCTAAGCCGCGTATTGGTTCACTGACCCAGGCCGCGCCGTTGGAAACCATCCAACGGCGCGGCCTGAGCTAGTCGTCACCAAACATTTTGATCAGATCTCGGTGCGAAACTCAGCCCTCGATCGCTGCGGCAATTCTCGCGCGCACCGAGTCATGCAATGGCGGCATCGCGCCGGATTGAGAGGCCATCCAAGCGCCCCAGCGGTTGCCGGCTTCGTTCAGCGTGGCTAGCCTTGCCCCGCGCAGCAGGTAGTGAGTCATGGCCGCCGCGAATGCATCTCCCGCGCCAATCGTATCGGCCACCTGGATGGGAATACCGGGATGCACATGCCATTCGTCGCGCGTGACCAGCAGACTGCCGCGTCCGCCGCGTGTCACCGCCACCATCTGAAGCGAAGGAAACTCCGAAAGCAGCCAATCTGCGCCCAGCCGAATCAGACCGCGCCGCTCGACAGTAAAGCGCAATGGGATGGACTCAGCCTGCTCCGGCAAGCACGGCATCGCGGGCATTCCAAGCTTCGCCAATACCTCTGGCATCTCGCTGTCGTTCATCTTGATGACCGTGGCCAGTTCCAGAGATTCCTGGATCACTTCGCCAGAGTAAAACGGAGCTCGCAGGTTTACGTCGAAGATTCGCACGCACGAGGCTGAGCTCTCCGCAACCAGCATCTGAATGGCTTGACGCGATTGAGCAGTGCGCTGAGCCAGCGAACCGAAGCAAATAGCGTCGGCCCTCTCAGCCAGTTGCACCCAACTGTCGGTCACCTCCAGAAAATCCCACGCCGCCGGACGATGAATTGTGTACTGGGGCTGGCTGCCCTCAAAGGCCACCGACACCTTGCCCGTCTCATGCGCCGGGTCCACCTCAAGAAAACTCGTGTCGACTGGCAATGGATCCAGGCGCTCAACCGCCTTGCGGCCCGGTTCATCGCGACCGATGCGGCTCAAGATCGCGGCATGATTGCCCAACCGTCCTGCCATCACCGCAAAGTTGGCCGGCGCACCGCCCAGCCGTGGTCCTCCAGGAAGCAGGTCCCAGAGCAGTTCACCGATTCCGAGGATCAAATGCGGTTGCTTCAAGGCGATACGACCTTTCACGGCTAAAACACCCGTAAATCCGGCCTGTCCCTGCTCTCCCACCCTGTCCGCGTTCTGCCTGCGGATGGGATAGAGCAAGGAATTGTTGAGGGTAGACGCGGATCAGTAGCTAAGACAGTCTTCACGTTCCGGCGCATTTCGTCAACCGCATTATCTGCGATTCGTTTTAATCTCTGCTCCCAAGTCCCTGCCGGGTTTTTCCAAGTGCCAAATCGAGCAATCCTCGACATTCGACGAGGCATACTCGCCCTCCGGTTGGTTGGCCAGAATCCTGTGATCCGCAATAGCGTCAACCTGGGAACGGCGAATCTGGCCGAGGAAGAGCCGGGCAGCCCCCGCACGCCGACCCAGTACGCTCTCCAGCACATGCTCTTGCTCATTGTTCACATAGATCAGATCCAGTTGCCGCCCCGGCTCGGCCAGGCTCCTGCCCCATGCTTTGAGCAAACGCCGCATCACCGTCGCGCCAAAGGGATTGAAGAGAAACGCCAGGCATGGTCCCGCTGGAAGCGGAAATTCGACCGCATCGCAGCAGATCATCTTCATCGGCGACAAGGCCAGGCCAGCCGACCGCCACGCTGTCAGATTCCGTCGTGCAATCCGCACCAGTGTTGGATTCAGCTCCACTCCCGTCACTTGGCGGAAAGGCAGTTGTGAAGCCAAAAGCACTGCCCGCCCCATACCCGCGCCAAGATCAATGAAGCTATAGTGCTCGATTGGCGCGGTTGGCCGACTTCTCTGCCAACGGCGCAGCAGCGCGTGAAGGACCGACGGCGCAACGCCGTAGTAAGCAGTTGCATGACGATCATGCTGGTGACCGCTCTTTAGGTGCCGTCCGGCTACCAGCCCACTGGTGCGCATGCCAAACTCTTCGTCAAATGGGTGACGAGTGAACCCGTCCGCAACCCTGAGCCCAGGCAGCAGCCGGCGTCTCGTCTTCCCCTGGGCTGTCATTGAGAGAGCTTCGATGTCCCGCACCAACCACCCGTTCATTCCCACAAACTAGAGAGGCCTCCCACTCTGGGAGGCCCTGAAATGATTTGCGCCGACTTACCTAGCGCAAGCGAAACGCCTTGATTGCCGCGGGCAACCGCTCTTCGATCAGTCTGGCGCGCTCGACTGCAATGCCGCCCAGGTACGACGGCGCCGGAGTGGCCGTGAGCACCAGAAGCAAGGCAATCACTGAGAATCCAAGCCCCGCGATGCCCGCCGACACCAGCATATGGTAGGTATCGGCAATATCCAGGCCGAAGACATTGAATGCAACATGCTCCAGCGGCTTGATGTGCTGCAGAACCGCCAATGCGAAAAGGAAGAAGAAGACCGCCAGCGACGTCAACACCGCCAGCGATACATCCACACCGCGGTGAAAGCTCTGCCGCGCGCTACAGTGGGGACATTCATCCAGATGTTGCTCGTAGTCTTTGCTCATCTCCGGGGAGATCCCTGAGATGTCATATCGCCAACTGGCCAGAATGCCACCAATAACCGTGTCTGTGCATCGGGTTCTTGCCATAATCGTAAAGACTCACTTTACAGGATGCGTTTAGCCGCCAAGGCCTTGCACGGCTTACGTGGCAACGAAATGTTTCAGTCTCTTAAAGGCTCCGTCTGCGTTCTTGAATCGAACGCTTTAATCGACTCCGCCTTGCCGGGTTCCTCACCCACTGGTACAGAGTGATACCCGTGTTGTAACTATTGTAACTTAACCGCCTAAAAGTGAATAGAAGAAAGTGGCTCGTGTTGCATTGCCAGCAACAGCCGATTCGCCAGCAGGTTAGCCTGGCCGCTCAGGGCATGCTCGGCGGCAACCCGCGCTAACTCTGGAAGATTATTGCTTTCAGATAGATGCGCAAGGATAACGTAGGCTGCCTGACCGTCGTAGCCATCCTCCAGAAACCCTGCCGCAGCCTCGTTTGACAAGTGGCCCACCCGCGAAAGCACTCGCTGCTTCACCGCCCAGGGGTAAGGGCCGTCGCGCAGCATCTCCAGATCGTGGTTGGATTCGAGCAGCAGCAGGTCCACGCCCTTGAGCTGAGCCTTTACATTGGGCGAAATATAGCCAAGGTCTGTGGCAAAGGCCATCCGAACCCCCTCGGCTTTAAAGACAAAGCCCACCGGGTCAGCGGCATCGTGGGGAATGGTGAAAGGGCTGATGGCAATGTCGCCGATCTCGAAGGGCTGTCCGGCCTGGAAGTACTCGACCTTCGGAAGCGAAGTAGGGTCCTTGACCTTGGCGGGCTCGGCCGCCGGTGCATCAGGCAACGTGTCAGGGCACGACTTAAGTCGTGTCGAAGGTGCTGCTGGACCAACGAGGGCTATAGCCCCTGCGCCACCCTCTTCGCCCAACTCATCAGTCACCTCGACAAGATCCGTTTCGTCCGGCTCACCTTCTTCGGCGGTAGTGTCCGCCTCGGCCTGGCGCTCTGCGGCCTGCTTGCGGCACTGCTCCCGCCATTGTGCATAGGTCATCTGCCGTCGCGGCGTCAGCCAGCGCATCCAGGCCCGGTGTGTGCCTTCAGTGAAGTAGACCGGAATGCCCAGCTTGCGCGCCGTCACCGCAACGCCGTTTACGTGGTCGGAATGCTCGTGTGTGATGACGATGGCGTCCAGCGTCTCCGGCTCCTCGCCAACCAGTTTCATGCGCCGGAAGAGCTCGCGGCAACTCAACCCGCAATCGACCAGGATCCGCGTCTGTCCCCCAGTGACAACCGTGCTGTTGCCCTTGGAACCCGACGCCAATACCGTGAATCGCACCATGAGTTGAGGATACCGCGAAGAAGAGCGATTAGCACGGATTCCGATGGTCTGCTTGACAGTCTACGCGGCAGCGGAATTATCATCCCTGAAACGATCAATACAGCCAAGAAGGAGATAGACCCATGGCGTTCGGCAAAAATGGAGCCGTATATTTATTCTGCGCATTGATCGGATTCATAGTCTCATCCTTTCTGCCCCATGGCGCGTGGTCGACATTTGGCTATCTACTTATCACCTATCACTTATATTTGGGATATCATGCGATGATCGCCGAGCACGAGACAGGCTTCTCCCTGCCCATTGGCTCGACAATCGTTACCCATGTGGCCTGTCTTGCGGTCGTCGTGTGCTTTGCGCTCGGACGGGGCCATATCCCATTTTTCGGGTGGATTCGCCTTTTCGTTCCCGCCTTGGCTCCCTTTGAGGTCAGGTGGCTTTTCAGCGGCAACAAGAACAGAAAAACGGACAAACCGGTCCCGGTCTCAAAGCAGGAGGCTGAGAAAAAAGCTGCCCTTGTTGCCTCAGCTGTCGCCGCCGCCGCCACAGTCGATGACTACGAGGAGTGGCTCAAATATCTCGCCCAGCCCAAGCGCCCGCCTAGAAAGCCCGGAATGACTGTTCAGGATGAGTACAAGCAATGGCTGCTCGCCCGTGCGAGAGCCAGGGTCGCTCCCCCAAAGCAATGATGCTCCAGCCCGCCTAAGTCGTCCCCGGCAGATTCGCCGGAATCTCAATCGAGACCAGCGTTCCCCGCCCAGGGTTGCTGACCACGCTGAAGCGTGCCAGATTGCCGTAAAGAACCTCCAGCCGTTCCTGCACGTTCTTCATGCCGATGCCTGCACCGCTGCGGCTGAGCGCCGACGCCGGACGGTTGCCCATTCCGACGCCGTCGTCGGCCACTTCGATCAAAACTCGATCCCCGTTGAGCTGGCTGCGTAACGTAACGGTACCCCCATTGATACGCGGCTCCAGCCCATGTTTGATACTGTTCTCAATCAGCGGCTGCAGCAGGATGCTAGGCACGAGAACCGCAAGCGTTCGCGGATCAATCTCCTTTTCGACGCGCAACTTCTCGGCGCCGAAGCGCACCACTTCAATGTCCAAGTAGTCATCGGTAAACTTCAGCTCTTCGCTCAGCGGAACATACGTATCGTGATCCTTGAGCAAGGCGCGCAGGATGTTGGCCAGCTTTACCGTCATCTCGCGCGCCAGTTCTGGCCGCAACCGAACCAGAGACGCGATGGAGTTGAGCGTGTTGAAGAGGAAGTGGGGATTGATCTGGCGTTGCAGCGCGTCAAGCCTCGCCTCGAGCAAGAGCCGCTTCTGCTCTTCGAGTTTGAGTTCGATGCGCAGCGCATTCCAAACCTTGATCGCAATGCCAACCACGATGGGTGCGCTGAGCCAAACCAGCGCCTGTAGCCACCACTGGCTGGAGAGCAGCGCAAAGAGCCGGCGCGGAAAGGTGTGGGCAATCCAGTCGCGGCAGGCTTCGGCTGCGACGATGAGAAAGAGCATGAGGAATTGGCGGTCGATGCGCGGCTTGCGCAGGTTGCGCCGCACCCAGCGGTAGAGGCTCAGGTCGATGAATGGCGTAAACGACCAGATCTCCTCCCTCTCGACAAACCGGCCCAGCAGCCCCGCCGCCAAACCCAGCGCCGCGTTAAAGGGCAAGGCCAGATACTCGTGGTGGTAAACGGCCGGGCCTGAGAGCACGACGCCGCCCAGCATTGCCCACTCCGGTCCCAGCAGCAGGCCCAGCAGAATAACCGTCTCAAAAGAGATGTCGGCGGCCAGAAAGTTGGGCACTGCAATCCGCACCCACACTCCCAGCGTGAGTGGCGCCAGAAAGAACGCCAGCAGCGCAAGCGTCTGCCGTGGACGGCGCTGCTCGGCAAAGAAAAGCCGCCGGAAGGTACTGACACGCGCCAGTACGCTTGCCACCGATGCAACCACGCCCAGCTTGACCAGCAGCGTGATCAGAATAAGATTGTCGGTCACCGCGGCGTATCCCGGTGCAGCGCCTTCACCTGGTAGCCGGCCTTCTTGAGCTCCGCTGCGATCTCCTCGACCATCATCACGCTGCGGTGCTGGCCGCCTGTGCAACCGAAGGCTACGGTCAGATAGCTCTTGCCCTCTTCCACATAGTGCGGCAACAGGTAAAGCAGGAGTTCCTTCACCTTGCCCAAGAATTCAATCGTCTGCGGAAATCCTCGCACGTAGGCGGCCACCCTGGTGTCGAGGCCAGTCAGCTTGCGAAACTCCGGCACAAAGTGCGGATTGGGCAGGAAGCGCACGTCGAAGACCATGTCCGCATCCAGCGGCACGCCGTTCTTGAATCCGAAGCTCAGACAGGAGACCAGCAGGCGCTTGGTCTCTTCCTCCTGGCCAAACCGGGCCTGTATATTGGCGCGCAGCTCGTGCACATTGAAGTTTGAGGTGTCGATCAGCGTGTCGGCGACGTTGCGGATCGGATCCAGTAATTGCCGTTCCTCGACGATGGAGCGCGAGACCGTCTCCTGCCGCCCCAGAGGATGCGGCCGCCGGGTTTCGGAGTAGCGCCGCACCAGCACCGCGTCCTGTGCGTCGAGAAAGACCACGCGCGTATGCAGAAGCATCTTCACACGCTTGAGAATCTCCGGCAGACGGTCCAGACTCTGGCCTTCACGGACATCAACCACGATGACCGCATTCCGGACCTCTGTAGATTTTTCGACCAACGCGGCAAAATCGGGTAGCAGTTCGAGAGGCAGGTTATCCACGGCGTGAAAACCGAGATCCTCAAATGCCTTGAGGGCCGAGGCCTTTCCCGAACCGGAGATTCCAGTAACGATCACCAGCTCCTTGGCGGCTTTTTCCGTTCCCTCGGCAGGTGTGGTTGCGGCATCCGCTGAAGTCATTGGTGATGTAGGCTCTGAAGGCGTCATGGGCCCATGCTACACCGAAAGGCGGCCAATGCGCATGGTCCGGCGCATTTCATTGCGCCGGACCTCGCGTGAATATGCGTTAACGTTTTTTGTGCGGGCGCTAGGGAAGCTCCACCAGCTCCATCTCTCCGTCGCGTCGGCGGTGGAGCACAAACGTATCTCCCGAAGGATTGCGGAAGATCAGCAAGTCGCGGTCGCGGAATTCGGCATCCTTCACCGCCTCTTCGATGGTCATGGCCTTCAGTGCGATGGCCTCGCCGTTGGTGACAATGTGCGGCTCGACAACCGTCTTGCGGGCAGGAAACGAGTGTACGGCGATCTCCGCACTGGCCCTTTTGCGGGCCCGGGTTGGAGTGCCCTCTGCGGCGCCGTTCTCCGACTGAGCCGCGCGAGCCTTGGTCCGGGCCACTGGAGGCGCGGTGAGCACCTTCTCCTCCTTGGGCAGCCGTTTGCTCCCAATGCGCCGGTCGCGGTGGCGGCGCGCCTGGTTCTCGGCGTGTTCGAGGGCCTTGCGCAATGCGCCTTCGAGCGTATCGGCCTCACCCGAGGCGGCAATGGTCTGCAGCCGGGCTTGAATAGTCACCTCGGCAACCTGCAGACGCTTCAGCGCGCTGAAAACGATACTGGCCCGCGCACTCTTGCCCAAAATGCGGGCAATCCGTTCCATCCCCTCTTCGGCCTGCGTGCGCAGCGCCTTGGAGATCTTCACTTGTCTGGCGGTGAACTCCACTTCCATGGTCAGCCTCCGCTTTCTGTTTTATTTTGTTGCTTCTTCACACAGCCAGTTTATCGGCTGGAGAACTTCGGATTCTATAGCATTTACGGGACCGGTGGAACGAAAATCTCAAAAAAAAGGGAATAGGGAATAGTTCTCCTCAAGAAGCGTCGGCAAACATCTACCATCTGCAAAAAGCTCTTCACGCAACACTCAGCAAAAACAGCACGGAATGCAGGTCTTCTATTCCCTAGTCCCTGTTCCCTGGCAATTTTCACTCATCACGCCGGCGGCGCTGATGAGTGGAGGGAATATTCATGTCCTCGCGGTACTTGGCCACGGTGCGGCGGGTCAACTGAATCCCCTGCGCCTGGAGCATGGCTGCCAGTTGGTCGTCGGTGAGCGGATGTCGCGCATCCTCCTCCTCGATCAGCTTGCGAACCTTGCGCTTGAGCACAGGCAGAGGCGTATCGGCGCCCTCCGGTCCATTCGAACCTTCCGAGAAAAAAAAGCGCAGTTCGATAACACCCTGTGGAGTGTGAGCATACTTGTTGGCCACAGCGCGGCTGATCGTGGAGGGATGAACGCCGATCTCCTCGGCCACTTCCTTAATCATCATCGGACGCAAGCCCTCGACGCCCCGCTCGAGGAAGTCCTGCTGGCGGCGAACGATCACCTCGCAGGTACGCAGAATCGTGCTCTTCCTCTGGGCGATATTGCGCATCAGTTGGAGCGCGGAGCGGAAGCGCTCCTTGACGTAGTCCTTCACCTCTTTGTCGACGCTTTCGGTGGCCAGCATCCGCCGGTACCGCCGGCTGAGCCGCAGGCTGGGCATGTCTTCCTCGTTCATCGACACGACCCATGTGTCGCCGCGCTTGATAAAGACCACGTCGGGCTCGATCAGCCTCGCCTGCTCGCGGTTATACAGGCGGCCGGGCCGGGGATCGAGGGTGCGGATGAATCCCACGCCGGCATGTGCCTCTTCGGGAGTAATCTGGGCCGCCTTCGCCAGTTCCTTCACGTCCCTTTTCTGCAGCAGCGGAAGGTGCCGGTCGACTATTAGCGCCGCTACCTCCATGCTGCGTCTCCGTTCCTCGATATGCGCCTCGGCCTCGGCCCTGAAGCTGCCGTGCGGATCTTCGGCCGGTTCAGCAGCGGGCTGGGAAAACAGATGCACGAACTCGCGTTGCTGTGCCGCAATCTGGAGCATCAGGCACTCGCGCAGGTCGCGCGCGCCCACTCCGGCAGGGTCAAGACGCCGAACCTGCTCGAGGCCGCGACGCAGCAGCTCGAGCGCTGACTCCGCTCCCGTCTCCGGAAGGGCAAGAGATTTTTCGAGTGCCGCCGCCAGCTCTTCTTCGCTACCGGCCAGGTACCCATCGCCGTCCAAATTGCCGATGACGAACTCCATTGCCTCGCGCAGATCCGGCTCCAGGGTCAGACCTCCCAGTTGCCACGCCAGGTGATCGGTGAGAGTCGTAGGCTGGGAGAGAAAGTTCTCAAACGAGGGCTTTTCGCTCTCTTCGTATTCCGGCTGTGTGCGATAGCCGGGGTCCAGGTATTCCTGAAAATACGATCCGAAGTCGACCTCATTGAAGGAATCCTTGGGTGCTGTCGCGGGCTCCTCGGCCACAATCTCCTGACGCTCCGTGACCCCACGTTCCAGGAGTTCCTGACGGCCCGCCACCTCATCCAGCATCGGAACCGTTTCGTCAATCTCTTCCAGGACGGGATTTTCCACCATCTCGGCATCGATCATCTCCTTCAGTTCCAGCTTGTTGAGCGCAAGCACGCTCACCATCTGCATCAGGCCTGGGGTCAGGATCTGTCGTTGTGCGACCTTCAGGCTCAATTTGGGTTGCAGCAGCGCCATAAGAAGAACTCAATTCCAGTTTGGACTTACCGTCAGTGTAACCGAGTGAGAAAAAGTCTAAAGGGCAAAATGCCCCAGATCGAGACAATAGTTCCGGTTTGGGCGGGAAACAACCCGGAACTCTCCGTCCGGAAATCATCCTACCGCTTTCAGCATCAAGTGGTTGACGGAAGACAAACTGCCTGAATCCGGCCCTCAGCCCCACCCGAAGCCCGCATCAACTCAAAGAGAAACCCTCCCCCAGATAGAGCCGCCGTACATCGACGTTATTGCCCAGCTCATGCGGTGTTCCCGCAAAGAAAATCTTCCCTTCGGCGATGATATAGGCCCGGTCAGTTACGCTCAACGTCTCGCGAACATTGTGGTCGGTGATCAGGACCCCGATGCCGCCGGCCTTCAAATCGAAGATGATCTTTTGCAGCTCCAGCACGG
>CAYVMS010000027.1:0-21234 GCA_964452615.1 uncultured Occallatibacter sp. | reverse complement strand
TCGACATCAGGCCCGGCATCTCCTGCTCGGCGATGGTGATCTCTTTGCGGCCCCATCCGGCCAGCGCCATGTCGGCGACTTTGCAGGCCAGATCCTTCATCTCGACGGTTGCGGTTGTCATTCTAATGCTCCTTATATCGTCAAATCGTGATATATTGATATGTATCAGAATCAGCCTATGGCGTCAATCGTAAAAATCCTTCGCGTCCTGGCCGATCCCAACCGGCTCCGTATCTTGCTGCTTTTGGGAAGCGAGGAGCTCTCCGTCGCCGAGTTGCAGGAGATTTTGGCGATGGGCCAGAGCACCATCTCCACGCACCTCTCCCAACTGAAATTAGTCAAACTTGTCCAGGATCGCCGGACCGGCAAGAGCAGCCTCTATCGCCTGCTGAAGTCGGACGCCGTTGTCGCAGAGCTTCTGGCCCAGGCGCGCAAAGAGATTCGCGAGGCCCGCACAGATCAGACGGCTATGCGCCGCGTCTTGAAAAAGCGCCAGGACAAGATGCGCGCCTTCTTTGACTCTGTGGCCGGACGGCTAGGCAAGGACTACGTTCCCGGAAAGTCGTGGAAGGGCGTGGCCGAGGCGCTGCTTCGACTGCTGCCGCCGATGGTGATTGCCGATCTGGGCGCCGGCGAAGGAGCCTTTGCACTGCTGCTGGCCGAGCGCGCAAAAAAAGTGATCGCCGTCGATACTTCCGCAAAGATGATCGAGGTGGGCCGCGAACAGGCAAGCCGCAACGGCATCAAGAACATCGAGTTTCGCCTCGGCGACATGGAGGAACTTCCCATCCGTGACGCCAAGGTCGATCTGGTTTTCTTCTCGCAATCGCTGCATCACGCGTTGCATCCGGATCGCGCTGTAAGGGAAGCGAATAGGATACTCCGTCCCGGCGGGCGCATCGTCATTCTCGATCTTGCGAAACATCGCTTTGAAGAGGCGCGTGAACTGTATGCAGACGAGTGGCTCGGCTTCAGCGAGCCGGAACTGGAAGCGATGCTCGAAGAGGCTGGATTCGTCGAGGTACAGACGTCGGTCGTTCACAAAGAGCTGGAGAGTCCGCAGTTCCAGACTTTGCTTGCGATTGGAGACAAGAGAAGCTAGCCTCTCCGGCTTTCCGCTTCCAGCAATTTGCGCTTGCGGTCGACGCCCCAGCGATAGCCTGTTAGTGAGCCGCTCGCGCCAACCACGCGATGGCATGGGACTACCAGAGCTACTCGATTCGTGGCGCAGGCCCGTGCAACCGCGCGGGTGGCGTTAGGATTGCCTAACTCGCGCGCCAACTGGCTGTAGCTCCGCGTTTCGCCGCGTGGAATCGACCGCAGCGCCTGCCAGACGCGCAGTTGAAAGGCGGTCCCACGCAGATCCATCGGCGGTGGGGCCAGATCTTTGGTTGAGTTCTGCTGGCCAACGACCACGTGAAGCGCTGCGTCTACCATGCTCTTCAGTGACGGATCGTGCCGCAGCGTCGCGAGTGGAAACTCTTCGCGAAGGCTGGCCTCAGCCTTCTCAGGCGTAGCTCCCAGAGCCAGCCAGCAAAGCCCACGCGTTGTAGCTCCGACCACAACCCAACCAAAATATGAAGGGACCGAAGCGTAACCAATCTCTTCTCCCTTGCCGCCTTTGGCAAAGCGGGCTGGCGTCATGCCGAGTTGCGCGCCGTCGTAGCCACGGCTGGATGAGCCGAATCCGGCGTTGTAAATGGCGTTGGTCACGGTCTCTCCTTGTTTAAGCGAGTCGCGCAGCGAGCCTGCCCGTAGAGCCCGCTGATATTGCAATGGGCTTACGCCGAACGATTGTTTGAAAAGCCTCTGGACTGTGAATGGGCTCAGATCTACGAGGCGTCCTAACTCTGAGAGGGGAACCGTCCGGTCAACATTGGCCTCAATATGGCCGCGAATCGTATCCAAAGGGCTGCTGCATGCAATGCCCGGTTTGCAGCGTTTGCAGGGGCGGAATCCTGCCGCCTTCGCTGCTGCCGCCGAGCAAAAGAACCGCACATTGGCCTTGAGCGGTCTGCGACTGGAGCACTCCGGGCGGCAAAAGACACCGGTTGTGCTGACCGCATAGAAGAATCCCGCATGGGGATCGCGGGCTAAAAGCTGCCGCCACGCCGTCTCGGGGTCAATGGCTGCGGCGCTGGCAACCTGCTTTGCGAGTTGGAAAGTTCTGTCCACGAGGACAATAGTCGCCGATGACTGCGCCTGGGCGCTACCCGGTTCTTGCGTCTAATTCAGTTTTTGAGCGCCGATTCTGACTCAATCGATTGCGCGCCGCCTCAGCATCGCTTCGGCCCGCAGCAGATCCTCCTCCGTGTCCACACCGATCGTGTCGCCCGGCGCCTCGGCCACATAGAGAGCAATCCCGTTTTCCAGCAACCGCAACTGCTCGAGCCGCTCGACTTGCTCCAACGGCGAGGGCGGAAGCGCAGCAAACCGCTCCAGCGCGGCCTTGCGATAAGCGTAGATCCCCAGATGCTTGCGGTAGCCTTTGAATCCCGCAGCGTCGCGGGCTGGCTCGCGCTCGCGGCTGCTGTCACGGTCGAAGGGAATTGTTGACCGCGAAAAGTAGAGTGCCCGGCCGTCAAGAGAGGTAACCACTTTGACGGCGTTGGGGTTGGCGATCTCGTCCGGAGGGCAACGAACGGCCAGGGTGGCCACGTCGACTTGAGGCCGCTCAAGCAAAGCCAACAGCGGAGGAAAGAATTCCGGGGTGAGCAGCGGTTCGTCGCCCTGAATGTTGACGTAGATTTCGGCATCGATCAGGCGAGCCACTTCTCTCACCCGGTCTGACCCGCTGGGGCAGTTTGCCGAAGTGAAGACCGCGGGAATCGCTCGCTCCCGGCAGAGATTGGCCACTTCGTCCGAGTCGGTGGCCACGACCACGAAATCCATCAGCCCGCTGCCTGTTGCGGCGAGCCACACCCACTCGATCATGGGCCGGCCGGCGATCACCCGCAGCACCTTGCGGTTGAGCCGTGTGGACGCCAGCCGGGCCGGTATTACTCCAGCAACTTGGAAGGTACTCATGCTGCCCCGAGTTTACACGAGAGGCGCGGCTGGATTCATCCGTGGAGCCTGTTCTTGCGCCCGCCCGCAGTCTGGTGGTCCCGAATCGGGTAGTCGGGTTTGACCTCTCTTCCAGCCGCCCTTATCATCGGAAGAGGGAGTCGTGCGCGAAAGCCCTTCTCGCCCATCCCTAGCCGGGCCTTGTTGGCCTGAGCTGATGGCTTTTTCCGGCGGGGTAGCTCAGATGGTTAGAGCGACGGATTCATAACCCGTAGGTCGGCAGTTCGATCCTGCCTCCCGCCACCAACCGAAATGCAAGACTGTCCAATACCTGAAGCTCTTGCGAGGAAAGCGAGCCGGGTCGCCAGACAGCCATCCTGTCTTGAGAACACTGTTGTGACATCTCGTCGAGCCGCGAATGCTCTCCGAGTAAACTAGTTTCATGGAGTCTGATACTTCCCCGAATCAGCCACAAATGAACTGGCGTACGGCGCTTGGGTCGCATTGGACCGCTCAGCTCGCTGAGCGCGAGAGTCAGATTTTCCTTCTTCTCTCATTGCTGATTGGTGCGCTTACCGGCCTCGCCGTAGTGGCATTCATTTTGCTCACCGAACGGGTGGGAATGCGATTTTACCCGGTGGGCAGCGCCGCTTGGAGGCGTATTGCAATACCTGTGGCGGGTTCGCTGGCCATGGGATTCTTGCTCTATCGCTATTTTCCCAACGCCAGGGGCAGCGGCGTGCCCCAGACCAAGACCGCACTGTTTGTCCGCGACGGATTCATCTCGCTGCGCACAGTTTTGGGGAAGTTCTTTTGCACCGCGACCACGCTGGCTTGTGGCATTCCGCTCGGCCGCGAGGGACCGTCTGTGCAGGTCGGCGCTGGAATCGCCTCGGTGCTCGGCCGCTGGCTCGGATTGCGTCCAGAGAAGGTCAAAGCTCTCATTCCCGTTGGCGCTGCAGCCGCCATCGCCGCGGCATTCAACACGCCGATGGCCGCGGTGCTCTTTGCCCTCGAAGAAGTTATGGGAGACATGAATGCGCCGATCCTGGGATCTGTCGTACTGGCCTCGGCCACTTCATGGGCGGTATTGCGTCTTCTGCTTGGCAATAATCCTCTTTTTCAGGTGCCGGAATATACGCTGGTTCACCCCTTGGAGTTTGGCGTCTACGCCTTGCTTGGCGTTGCCGGCGGCTTTCTTTCCGTGGCTTTTACCAAGCTCCTGTTGGGAATGCGCGGCTACTTTCTGCGCTTGCCTATCAAAACGCGGTGGTGGCATCCCGTGGCGGGCGGCGTGACGGTTGGCGTGATGGGCTTGTTCGTGCCGCAGGTTCTCGGGGTGGGTTATTCCTACGTAGGCAGCGCACTCAACGGCTCGATGGCGCTCAAGTTGATGTTGCTGCTCGTGGTGCTCAAGCTTTTCAGCGTTACAGTCAGTTATGCCTCGGGCAACGCGGGCGGAATCTTCGGCCCCAGCCTGTTTCTCGGCGCCATGCTGGGAGGCGCGATTGGTACCGTAGCGCATCATCTATTGCCCGGTTATACGGCGTCGCCGGGGGCCTACGCACTGGTCGGTATGGGTGCTGTTTTTGCCGGCATTGTGCGCGTTCCCATGACTTCGGTACTGATGATCTTTGAGATGACGCGGGATTACGCGGTGATTGTTCCATTGATGATCGCCAATCTGACCAGCCTTTTCATCTCCCGGCGATTTCAGAAGCAGCCTATCTATGAGGCGCTATCGCATCAGGACGGCATTGATCTGCCAGGCCCCGCCACATTGCACCAGACCAGCCAACGCACAGTGGCTCAAGCCATGCGGAAGCCTCCGGAGATTCTCTCTGCGCAGACGCTCGTCGGGGTTGCGATGGAACAGGCTTGCGCCAGCCAGTTCCACAGTTGGCCTGTGGCGGACAAGGGGTACTTTCTGGGTGTGCTGACCAAAGAGGCTCTTGAAAGGGCATTTACTGATGGAAGGAGGGAGCTTCCGCTTGAGGCTCTGCTCGAAAAGGACCAAGTCCCTCATCTTCACGCAGATCACGCCTTGCATCTAGCGCTTGAACGGATGAGCAAAAGCCATCTTGATCTGTTGCCGGTGATCTCCCGGGGTGACATTCACAAACTGGAAGGTGTGGTGGTGCTACAGGATGTGCTTGACGCCTACGGTTTCAACAACGCCGGCGCCAATATCTAGCTCGCAGTTAAAGCAAAGCGCTCGCGGATCTCGTAGCGCGAACTGCCTGCACCAAGGAAGCTTTCATACAGCAAGAACTCGTGGGCGACGAAGCTGGTGAAGCTCGACGGACGGCGAATCCTGGCCTTGAGTTCATCCACACCGTGCTGCCGGCCTCTCGATTTGCTGCGTGCCAGCGTGATGTGAGGCTGGTAAGGGCGAGCCTCGGAGGCGAAGCCGCAGAGTGCCGTCGCGGCGATCACGTGCTGCTGAAGCAAAAGCAGCTCAGGCGAGACTTTGACACCGGCAAAAAGGACACCGGCGTGATCGAAGAACCCCAATTCCTCAAGCCGTATCGGAACGGGCGGCAGATGCAGCTTTTTCAACGACCCGACAATGCACTGGCATTGTTCCGGACTGGAATTGCCCAGGAATTGCAGGGTAATATGCCAGGTTTCGGGAGCAGCCCAGCGAAGCCCGCCCCCGACGGGTCGAAGCCGCAGCGTGGTCGCCGAGAGCTCATCGATCACAGAGGCCGCCAAAGGTATCCCAACAAAGAGGCGCATGAAAAGATTATCAAGGGCGCGCATCAAATTGCCCATCAGCGCAAGGAGGCAAAAAGACCGGAGCCGCTCGCTCATAGGATGGCTTCAACGCGGGTGGTCAAGTGACTTACATTACGCCGCCGGCGACAATTCCTCGTCTTCAGGTTATGGAGCGCACACCGGTTCACCTCGGCATGGATTTCGCGCTAAAATTAACTCGTATCCGATGCGCACTCCCTCTGCCATCTCGAGCAAGGAAGAGCCGCTGCTCAAGCGCTTTCGCCGCAGACGGCCCGACCGTGGACGACCCCATTCCCGCTGAGTAAGCTATTCAAGATGATCCATGGTTTCTTGGGCCTCAGAATTGAGAGCCGAGATCCACACACGTCGAATTTCCCAGTTCGATCCATACTCTGCGTATCCGCCCATGTGCGGATAGAAAGGCCAAAGGCCTCCAATGATGAACAGCTTTGCCAGCCGGAAAACGCTCGCCTCCGGCAACCGCAGCTTTACGGTATTCAGCCTGCCAGCGCTCACTGAGCGCGGCTTCAACTTGGGCCGTCTTCCCTTTAGCCTGAAGATACTGCTCGAAAATCTGCTGCGCCGCGAGGATGGCGTTAACGTCACCGCCGGCGACATCGAGTTCCTCGCCAACTGGGAAGCGAACGCCGAGCCCAGCCGCGAGATCGCCTATATGCCGGCGCGCGTGCTGATGCAGGACTTTACCGGCGTGCCCGCTGTGGTCGATCTGGCCGCGATGCGCGACGCTATAAAGACATTGGGCGGCGACCCAGAGCGAGTGAATCCGCTGGCCCCGGCCGAGTTGGTCATCGACCATTCGGTGCAGGTGGACGAGTTCGGCGCCGTGGGCGCTCTTGCAGCCAATACTTTGCTGGAGTTTCAGAGAAACCGTGAGCGCTACGCATTTCTCAAGTGGGGCCAGACGGCCTTCCGCAATTTTTCAGCAGTCCCGCCGGGCATGGGCATCTGCCACCAGGTGAATCTCGAGTATCTGGCCCGTGTCGTTTTCACAACTGAGATCGATGGGGAGAGTTTTGCTTATCCCGACACGCTTGTCGGCACGGACTCGCACACGACAATGATCAATGGCCTGGGCGTACTGGGCTGGGGCGTGGGCGGCATCGAGGCCGAGGCTGCGATGCTGGGCCAGGCTGTCTCCATGTTGATCCCGCAGGTGGTGGGCTTCAGACTCACCGGCAAGCTGCGCGAGGGCGCGACAGCGACTGATCTCGTATTGACGGTCACGCAGGCCTTGCGCAAGCTGGGAGTGGTGGGAAAATTCGTCGAGTTCTTTGGTCCTGGCGTAGCTGAGTTATCGCTGGCCGACCGCGCGACGATCAGCAACATGGCTCCCGAGTACGGCGCCACCTGCGGCATCTTCCCGGTGGACGCAGAGACGCTGCGCTACCTGCGCCTCACCGGCCGCAGCGAAGAGCAGATTGCGCTGGTCGAGGCTTATTACAAAGAGCAGGGGCTTTTTCACACGGCCGGCACGCAGGAGGCCGAGTACACGCAGACGCTCGGACTCGATCTGGCAACCGTCGAGCCAAGCGTTGCCGGTCCCAAGCGACCGCAAGATCGCGTGCTGTTGAAAGACGCCGCGGCCAGCTTTGCGCAGCAATTGCCTGCGCTGCTTTCGCCGACGGCGAAGCCGCTGGGAACGCGCACGGCGGTGGCGTGGGAGCGCCAAACTGTAACAGATGCCGCTATTGAAGTTGGTGGTCTCCCACCCTTACGCCAGAATGAAGGCGAAAGGATGGGGCACGGTGCAACTCTGGCGGTCACGACTGTCAAGAGCCGGTTTGGCGTCGATCCTGATCAGTATCTCGATCATGGCTCGGTGGTGATTGCCGCAATTACCAGTTGCACGAATACTTCGAACCCATCGGTGATGGTGGCGGCGGGAATCCTTGCGAAGAAGGCGGTCGAAAAGGGCCTTACAGTTCCGCCATGGGTGAAGACTTCGCTCGCTCCGGGCTCGCGTGTTGTTACTGACTACTACACCAAGGCAGGCTTGCTGCCTTATCTTGAAAAGCTGCGCTTTAACGTGGTGGGCTATGGCTGCACCACATGCATCGGTAACTCGGGGCCGTTGCCCTCCGATGTATCTAAAAGTATTGATGAGCACGGCCTTGTTGCAGTGAGCGTCTTGAGCGGCAACCGTAACTTTGAGGGGCGCGTGAATGTGGACGTGCGGGCGAATTATCTAATGAGCCCGCCACTGGTGGTTGCTTATGCGCTGGCTGGTCGAATCGGGCATAACTTTGAGACAGACTCTCTAGGCTCAGACAAGGCAGGACAGCCGGTTTATCTCAAAGATATTTGGCCTACGCAAGCCGAGGTTGCCTCTGCAATCGACAAGGGACTCTCCAGCGAGGGCTTCCGCCGCGAATACGCAACAGTCAACTCGGGTGATGCTAACTGGCAGGGGCTTAAGTTTCCAACGGGCGATGTCTATCAGTGGGAGCCGGACTCGACTTATATCCGCAAGGCCCCATACTTTGACGGGATAACTCCGACTCCAGCGCCAGTTACAGATATTCTGGGAGCGCGCGTCTTGGCGGTGTTAGGTGACTCTGTGACGACCGACCATATCTCTCCGGCGGGTAACATCAAGGCAAACGGGCCGGCGGGCAAGTATCTCGCCGAGCATGGAGTGAAGGCGGCGGACTTCAACTCGTATGGCTCGCGGCGTGGCAATCATGAAGTCATGGTGCGCGGCACCTTCGCCAATGTGCGCCTGCGCAACAAGCTGGCTCCGGGCACCGAGGGCGGCGTCACGCGTCTGCTGCCTGAGGGTGAGCCGATGTCGATCTTCGACGCCAGCGCGAAGTACGACGAGCGCGGCGTGCCGCTGATTATTCTGGCGGGCAAGGAATACGGGGCAGGATCTTCACGCGATTGGGCAGCCAAGGGGCCAAAGCTGCTCGGAGTGCGCGCTGTGATTGCCGAGAGCTTCGAGCGCATTCACCGGTCGAATCTTGTAGGGATGGGGATTCTGCCGCTGCAATTCGACGACGGCCAGAATGTTGAGTCGCTCGGGCTGACTGGCGAAGAAGTCTATGACTTCGCCGATCTCTCCGCGCTGCTTGCGAGCCGCTTCGCCACGGGCAAGACGCTGACGGTGAAGGCTACGGCCGCCGACGGCACCGTGAAACTCTTTACCGCCAAGATCCGCATCGACACACCGCAGGAGATTGAGTACTTCGAGCACGGCGGCATCCTGCAATACGTGTTGCGCCAGTTGGCGGCTAAGTAACTTATCTGGGATCAACCTTGCACCTCGCAGTCTTATAATGGCCTGCGAGGTAGAACTCATGGAATTCAACAAGCAATCCGCAGGTAATCCGGCAACGGGTTATTGGCTGAATTTTGCGCCACCTTCCGGTGCGCATCTCCACGAGCTTTGCGGTCCCAACGCCATCCCGGAGGCTGACTGTCCAAACTGCAAGAGGCTCTTGCTGAAACTGGCTGTCTTCTCGGCGGCTGACCCTGCGGTGGCGCTTGACCCTGCGCGGGTTCCATCACTGCCACTCTTGTATTGCTGGACATGCGCCATTCCGTACGGCGAGTTCCGATATTCCATCCAGCCGGATGGATCGGTTCAAATCCTGACATTTCTAAACAAATATGAAGACGCCTTTGGAACGGATGGACCCTACGACGGATACACCGGCCAATTCCCTTCGACGAGTTTCTGCTTGGAGCCTCAATCCGAAGAGGAACAGCGCTCACTGCGGGCGCGTTCTGAAGGGGCGGAAGAGGAGTTGTCTTCCGGTCTCGATTTTCCCAGGCATCAAGTGGGAGGCGATCCGATGATCTACAATCCTCAATCCGAGATCTGCCCGCGATGTGGAAAAGATATGCCCACCTTCGCCGCAATCGCCGATAACACTCGTGGAAATGGAGATGCTAAAAGCGCCAGCGAGAGCTTTGTAGACAACTCAGGCGTGCAGACCGTATTCCATCTCTGTCGGTCATGCTCTGTAGTATCGGTTTATCACAGCTGCGATTGATATATGAGACGGGTTGTGGTCCCGGTATGGAACGCCAATTCCACCACAAAGGCAAGGTGTCCAGGTCAGGATTCTTGGACCTGGAAAGCTAGCCCTTCGTGATTTTCTTTCCTTCAGTATTGGAGAAAATTTAATTTGATCTATACTCATCCCATGCGCAACGAATTCACAGCAGTCATTGAGCGCGACGGCGAATGGTTTGTAGGCTGGTCACCAGAGATTCCCGGCGCCAACGGGCAGGGGCACAGCGTGGAAGAGTGCCGTGAGAATCTGGGAGCGGCCATCCAACTGATTCTGGAAGATCGCCGAGAGGACGGGCTTCGCGGCGCTCCGCCTGATGCTCTGCGCGAGACGGTCACGGTCCAGTGAAGCGCGAATCGCTTCTGCGCCATCTGCGCTTGCATGGGTGTTACCTTAAGCGCGAAGGTGGCTCGCATTCCTTGTGGTGCAACCCAGATACTGGGCAAACCGAGGCTGTTCCTCGCCACACCGAGATCGCCGACTTACTTGCGCGGAAGATTTGCCGGGGATTGTCGGTCCCGGAGATCGGCCGCTAGGAGCGCTCTGCATATACATCCCGACGGCACCGACACCGTCCACGGCTCGGAGTAGCGCCGTTCGCTGTTGAGCGACGACACCAGATTACTTGCTCTTTGCGCGGGACTTTCTGGCAGGCTTGGTGGTGGTTACCATTGGCGCTGCCGGAGACGTTTCTGCAAGCTCTGACGCATTGGCCTCTTTGACAGGAGGCTCCGCCGCCGGACGCTTGACCTTCGGAGTAACGAACCGCACATCCTCCACGCCGCGATCGCTGATTGCATGGAGGCGCAGGAAGTTTGTGGAGCCGGATTTGGTGCGCGTTCCGGCGACGATGGCGATCACTTCGCGCGGCTTCACAAAGCCGCCCTGTTCGAGCAGGCTCTCGACACACTGGACCATCGCCTCTGTGGTGTTGACCTTGGGGCAGAGAATAGGGGTGGTGCCCCAAAGCAGACTGAGGCGATTGATGGTGTTTTCAGACGGACTCAATGCGTAGATCGGCGAAATGGGGTGATACTTCGAGATCTGGCGGGCAGTCTTTCCCGACTCGGTGAAGACCGCAATGCCGCGCAGGTCCAGGTCGTCGGCTGCGTGCGCTGTGGCCTCGCAGATCGTCTCGGCGATCGACAAGTGCCTCTTCCTGTTCTGATGATGATCGCCGCGTTCCTCTTTGATATGGCGCTCGGCATCGACGACGATCCGCGCCATCATTGCGACCGCCTCCACCGGATACTTGCCGATGGCCGACTCGCCGGAGAGCATTACGGCATCAGTGCCGTCGTAGACAGCGTTGGCCACATCGGAGACCTCGGCGCGGGTGGGGCGCGGATTCTCGATCATTGACTCCAGCATTTGGGTCGCGGTGATGACCGGCTTGCGGAACTCGGCGGCGCGGCGGATGATGTGCTTCTGAATGGCGGGAACCTGCTCGGGGGGCAGTTCAACGCCGAGGTCGCCTCGGGCCACCATGATGGCATCTGCGGCGTTGAGAATGGCGTCGAGATCCTCAATGGCCTGGGGCTTTTCTAGTTTAGCGATAATCCAGGTTTCGTAGCCCAGTGCCGCGACGCGGTTGCGGACCAGGCGGACGTCTTCCGCAGTACGGACAAAGGAGACGGCGATCGCGTCGACGCCGTTTTTGAGCGCGAACTCAAGATCCTCGGCGTCTTTTTCGGTGAGCGAAGGCACGCGCACCGGAATGCCGGGCAGGTTGATGCCTTTTTTCTCTCCCAACATGCCGCCGTTGACGATTTCGCAGACCACATCGTCACCGTTCCTCTGCTGGACGCGCAGCTCGATCAGGCCGTCGGAGAGCAGAATGCGCGAGCCCTGTTCGACGTTCTCAGCCAGGGTCTTGAAGGTGGTGCCTACAAGCTCGGCCGTGCCCGGAACCTCGCGCGGAGTGATGACCAGCCGTCCGCCTTCCTTGAGCAACACGGGCTGGTGGTCCTTCAGATCGGAGGTGCGAATCTTCGGTCCCTGGAGGTCGGCGAGGATGCAGATTGGCTTACCTTCTTCGCGGCTGATCTTACGGATGATCTGGATGACCGCGACCTTTCCTTCGTGGGAGCCATGGGAAAAGTTCAGGCGGACCACATCCATGCCTGCGCGGACCAAGTTTCGGATGACGGGCTCGGTGTTGGAGCCCGGGCCGAGCGTCGCAACGATTTTGGCGCGGCGCTGGGTCGATGGATCGTTCAACTTCAATGGTACGAATGACATGGCTGCTCCGGGGGAAGCTATTGAGTTGATCAGACGACTGGATGATTGAATGTGTGAGCGGCTCGGAGCACTTTGCGTGGCGAGTGGGACCACAACAGCCCCACTACTATTATGCGGGCGGCAAGGTGCAATAGTATGTGAAAACTGTCACTGACTTGTGAGGTCAGGTTCAGGGCTTGCGGACTCAGAGGCTTGTTGCTGGCGTTCCCGAAAGAGAACGCCATTCAGCTCCGCGCCCAGCAGCGCACTGAATGAAGTGATGTAGAGCCAGACCAGCGTGGCGATGCCTGCGCCGAATGAGCCGTAGAACATCGTATAGTCGGCAATCCGCGTGACGTACCAGCCAAAGGCCAGCGTGGCCGGAAACCATAGCAGCGTAGCGGCCAATGCGCCTGGACCGACCCAGGCCCAGTGCTCTTTGCGCCGTGTTCCGAAATGATAGAGGGCACCGAGCACGCTGACCGCGGTCATGAGCGCCAGTGCCCATCGCGCCATTCTCCAGACAAAGAGCACAAAGTGCCGCAACTCGTGGCCGGCATTATTGATCATCCAGGCCTCGATCTGGCGGCCGAAGACCAGCACCAAAGTGGCCAGAGACAATGGAACCAGTACGATGGGCACCAGCAGCAGAGCCCTGAACCGCCGCTGCCAGAAGCCCCAGTTGTCGCGCGGCTGCCGGTATGCCCGGCGAAAGCCTTCCATTAAGGTGAGCATCAGGCCCAAGCCGGCAAAGACCGACAGGCTGGCGGCGGAGAAGATCAACTGCGCGGAGTGGAAGCGGCGGGCTTGCATCGCGGACTGCAGCAGGGACATGGAGTCCGCAGGCAGAATTTGCTCGAAGGAGGCGCGCACCTCGCCCACCAGCGAAGTGCCCTCGGGCACCAGAGCCAGCAGTGCAGTGAGAACCACGAGCGCCGGGAAGAGCGCCAGCATTCCAGAATAAGCGGCTGCCTTGGCCGTATTGAGCACGTCGTGCTCGAGGGCCAGCCAGATCGCGTTCTTAAAGCGACGGAAAAAAAGTGTCATACGCCCCACAGGCAAGAGTAGAGCATGACGGGGGGCTGGGGCGAGAGGCTGCTGCTCTCGGATGATGAAAGGATAGAGAAACGCGGGCCAGCGAGCGGGCTTGAGATGCTGGAAGAGGCTCTGGAAGCACCCGGAAGTTGGGAATTCAACTCGCGCCTATCGTGTAAAGCGGCGGAAAATGTTCCTCTGCGGCTAAAGCCGGCACTCATTTTGCAGGCTATTCGCTGGGGTTGAAACCCCCGCCTCCCTCCATGTCGAGTTTTTCCGCTGCCCGTAAAGCTCATGCCGAGTTTGCGGGGGACTAAACAGGCTGCGGATAAACTCATTGGGAACGCTCGCAAGTGTCAGTGCACGACTTTAGTCGTGCCGCAAATGCAACAAAACAAATGATGGGCTTCAGCCCCTGCGGGATGTCTTTTGTCGAGTTTCCTCGGGAATAGGCGTTTTTCCGCAGCCTGTAAGGTCCTGCCTTTAGAAACATCGAATGAACCTGAAGTTCAGTGGAACGAATCAGAACTCGCTAGATTGTAGCCACTTGCTGATCGCTTTCATCGGCGGCTCCGGGAAGCTCCGATGCGTTGATTGAAATCCGGTTGCGCCCGGCTGCTTTGGCGGCGTACATTGCGCGATCCGCCTCATTCATCAATTCGTCGAATGACATGCTTCGTCCCTTCAATTGAGTCAGTCCGATGGAAACAGTAACCGGGATGCGCCCGGCTCCTGGAGGCGCGATGTTGGCCTTCGCCACGGTTGCACAGAGCCTCTGCGCAACACTGGCGGCGAAAGCCCCCTCTGTTTCAACGAGTATTGCGGCGAATTCCTCTCCGCCGGTGCGGCCAAAGATGTCGGCATTGCGCAGCGCATCGCGGATCAGATGCGAAATCTCCTGCAGAACAACGTCGCCCATCGCGTGGCCCCAAGTGTCGTTGATCAATTTGAAGTGGTCGATGTCGAACATCAACAGCGAGAGGGGTCTTTGGAATCGGATCGCACGTTCGAGTTCATGATCCGCGGATTCGACGAAGCTGCGGCGATTGAAAAGCCCGGTCAGAAAATCTGTTTGGGCCTCAATTTCAGCCTGCTTCTTGAGCTTCCGCTCGATCTCGAACTTCTTCTGGACCCGCAGCAGATCGAGGAGGGACTGCTCGGCCCTTCGCTGGGTATGAAGCGTACGCGCCTTCAGAATGACGACGAAGAAGCCGGAAACGGCTAGGCCATTGACGGCGAGCAGTTGTATCTCACTGAGGTTGAATGCGGAGGAAAGTCTGGCGCTTCGGCTGCACAGCCAGAACGCGGCATGGCTCAGGCAGACAGCCACGAAAAATGTTTGCATGACCCATCGGGGCGGTGTTTCTTCCTCACGGAAGGCGATGGCGGTGACGGCGAGATAGAACCACGCGATCTGAATGAGTACGGCGTTCGAGTTGATTGCAAATGTGTTGTACCCGAGAGCAAGGACCACCATCTGGACAGGTAACACACACAGGAGCAGGTTGAACCCGCGCATCAAGAGCGGAGGCGGTTCGTAGAGCTTGAACAATTCGCGACAGAAGAGCAGGGCTGTGAAGTTGATGGCCAAGTAGAGCACGGTCGTGACCGAGTCCGCCAGCCGCAATAGTCCAACGGAAGAAAAAGCGGCCAGGTAGCCGGCGGCGGCGACGGCATAGAGAGTGTAAACGGCCTGGTAGATGGCAAACAGACCCACTTCGCGCTGCCGGTCCAGGGCATAGTTGAGGAGACCCCAGAGCAACAGAAAGAGCATTGCGGTGACGAAAAACATCATCACCAGATCGTGCTGGTGATCCATTGGCATGGCGCGCGAAGCTACTAGACTGCTCGCCAAGACCGGCTCGGTGAGGAACGTCCCGACAAACAGTAGGAAGATGGCGAAACCGAGCTTCAATCGGCCGCATCCTGCAAGCGGGCCCGACCTCCCAGTCCGTTTTCCCGTGGGCATTTCGCTGCTTCGGTGATTGATGAGGGGAGTCAAGTTTAGGTACTCTCTACCCGGAATCTGGCCCTTCCTGGTCAGGATTTCTTCTTATCGGCCAATCCGGTAATGAAAAACGCACGACAGTAACGTGCAATCGTCCGGGGACAGGTAAACTGTTTGCTGACAGGAGGCCTTATCCCATGCGTACCCAAATTCAAGGCACCACGATGCCCGTGCTCGATGTGCAGCTTGAACCGAACGAGAGCGTGTTTTCAGAGAGCGGCGAACTCTCCTGGATGACTGCTTCCATCCAGATGACTACTCACACGCAGATGGGCGGGGGTGGGGGCCTTTTTGGTGTGCTCAAGCGGGTGGCGGGCGGCGGCAGCCTCTTCATGACCGAATACCGCGCCTACGGAGCCACTGGCGTGGTCTCTTTTGCCACCAAGGTGCCGGGCCATATTGTGCCCGTCGAGGTGGGACCGGGCAACGAATTCATGGTTCACCGGCATGGCTTTCTTTGCGCCACCACGCAGGTGACCATCGGAGTAGGCTTCCAGCAGTCGCTGGGCGCGGGCATCTTTGGCGGGACCGGATTCCTGCTGCAGAGGGTCGGCGGCCAGGGTACGGCGTGGCTGGAACTCTCGGGCGAACTGATCGTGAAGGATCTGGCTCCGGGTGAAATTCTGCGTGTGCATCCGGGCCACGTCGGAGCTTTTCAGGCCTCTGTCGGCTTCAACATCACCACGGTTCCTGGGATCAAGAATGCGCTTTTCGGCGGAGACGGAATCTTTCTGGCCATGATGCAGGGTCCTGGCCGGGTCTGGCTGCAGACGCTGCCTATCTCGCGGCTGGCGCATCAGATCAGCGAGTACTTGCCGCGCACCGAAAACCGGCAAGTGGGACCCGCAACCGGCGGTGGTCTTCTGGGCGGCATTGTGGGATCGATTCTGAGCGGGGATCAGTAGGCGATGCCGAACAATTCAGCCTCCGGCTTGCAGGAGTATCGTTCATGACTGAAGCCTCGGGCAACGCCCGCAATCCTCGTCGCCACATTGTCTTCGCATTCGCCCTTGCCTTGGCCTGCTATCTGGCGTGGCTGATCCGCGACGTACTGGTGATGCTCTATGTCAGCGCGCTATTTGCGGTCGTACTGACGCCGATGGTTCAATTCACTTCCCGGCTTCACATTGGCCGTTGGCAGCCATCGAAAAGCGCAGCTGTTTTCATCCTCCTGTTTGTTGTGGCCAGTGCGTTTGCCGCATTCGCGTTTCTCGCTCTGCCACCGGTCATCAGCGACCTGCAGGAGTTCTCGCAGGAGATGCCCTCGCGCTTACCTGGACTTTTAGACAGGCTTGAACATGTTCCTCTGGCGCAACACCTGGATATTGCAGATCTCAGTTCCAGGCTTCAGGGATTTGTTAGCCAGACAGCCACTTATCTCCTTTTCTCAATCAGCCATTGGGCGGGTATGTTGTTCGATGTGATTATGGGTTTCGTTCTCACCATTTATTTCATTTTGGAAGGCGATCACGCTTACCGCTGGTTTCTCTCCTTCTTCCTGCTCGAAAACCGCGAACGGCTAGACCAGACCCTCCAGCGGGCTGAGATTCGCATGGGCAAATGGCTACTTGGCCAAGGCGCCCTGATGCTTATCCTGGGAGTTGTCAGCACGATCGTCTATCTCTGTCTTCACGTTCGCTATGCGTATGCGCTCGGCGTGCTGACCGGGTTGCTCAACTTCATTCCAGTGTTGGGAGCTGCCATTTGTATCGCGCTGGCGCTGCTTGTGGCAGCCATCGACTCGTGGGGACGGGTGCTCGGCATTGCGATCTTTTATTTGATCTATCTACAGGTTGAAAACTCCTACCTCACACCCCGCATTATGAAGAACAGAGTGGGCCTGCCGGGTCTGGCCATCCTCGTGGCCTTGATTCTCGGCTCCGCGCTCGAAGGAGTTCTCGGAGCAATGGTTTCGGTCCCTACGGCTGTGCTGGTGGCCGTACTGCTCGATGAGTATCTTGTCCGCAAAGATGCGGTCTGATCTCAACGGACTTCTGGCGAGGTGATCAGCCCCCAAGAAGCCAAGAGTGAAGCCGCCTCGGACAGAGTGTGAGTGTCCAAAACGACACAGCGCCGCACTGTCGATTTAACCGGCGAGACAGCCAGGCCTCTGGACACTAAACCCTGATATAGTGGGCACTAAGGGCATTGAGGTCTAGATTACAAGTTCATGTCAAGCAGTGCACAAGTCGAGCTTTGGCAAGCGGAGAAGGTGGCAACGCAGGTGACCGTGGCCAATGCGCCTAACGGAATTCACTACGCAATGTGGGGCGAGACGCGTATCTCGGATGCGGACCTGGAGCGGCTGGTGAGCGCCGTGCCGGCCACGCTCTCAGCCGCGCTCGACCACCGCGCTTATTACTTCGTTCCTCTGGCCATCGCCGACACGGACGATACGATGGTCGCGCCCGGCTACACCGTCGATCTGGGTGATCGTGCCATCTGCCATCGCAATGCCGTATTCGGATCGACGGAGGCTGTCTTTCTTTCGACGCGCCTGGTCGAGGACCGCTTCGGCCTGGCTTTTGAGTTCTTCATCAACGTGGCTCACAACTTTGTCGAGGCCGCCGGGGTACCGGAGAGTTTTTCGTCGCTGGTGTGGCAGCAGGCAGAGGCCCAGGTACGCGGCGAGACCAGCCAGGACGCCTGG
Source organism: uncultured Occallatibacter sp. (assembly GCA_964452615.1). Taxonomy (GTDB): domain Bacteria; phylum Acidobacteriota; class Terriglobia; order Terriglobales; family Acidobacteriaceae; genus Telmatobacter. Next base: position 3,539 of record CAYVMS010000027.1, on the reverse strand, counting down.
GAGACCCGCCGACGCGCTCAAGACAACAAGTCTCTTGAAGGCAAAACCGCCCAAAAGAGCATTGATGAGCGCGCGCGCAGTGCCTACTTCGAGTCGGCCTTCTCAGACGCGCTAGCCATTTACATGCTGTCGCTGGCTGTGGACTTTGACTACCACGACTTACGCGAGCGCGATTACCCGCTACTCGCCGCTCCGGCCCTCGCCGAACGGTTGCGCCAGGTCGCCAGCCTCTTTCCCGCCAACCAGGGCTACGAGTTCCAGGTCCTCTACCGGCGCAAGGGTTAGTCCGCATTTTCTGAATACGGCCCTCCCATGCGAGTAGAACGGCTACAGAGTCTCGTATGCGCTCTCGCCTCACACCACATTTTGTACGAGGCATCTAAAGGTTGGGCACGCGCATCAAACCTCCGAATGTCGCCGTTGTGAAGTGCCGACAGATTGAATTGAACAATTCACGCCTGCAGTGTGAGACTTCTGCACGGCAAGCGGCGCCTGAAGCTTTTCTCGGCTCCCGCTGAAACACATTGCGCACAAAGCCCTGAAAGGCTATTCGACGGTGACCGACTTGGCCAGGTTTCTCGGCTGGTCAACGTCGCAGCCTCTGCGAACGGCAATGTAGTAGGCCAGCAGTTGCAGCGGCACAATCTCGATCAGCGGCGAGAGCAGCTCGATGGCCGGAGGAATGTGAATGACGTGCTCCACCAGGCCTCCGATAGTTGTATCACCCTCGGTTGCCACCGCGATCACCCGGCCCGAGCGGGCGGTCACCTCTTGAATGTTGGAGAGAGTCTTCTCATAGCGAAGCACTGAGGCCGGGTCGGATTCGTCGCGGGTGGCTAGCACAACAACGGGCAAGGTCTCGTCGATCAGAGCATTCGGGCCGTGCTTCATCTCGCCGGCCGGGTAGCCCTCGGCATGGATGTAGGAGATCTCCTTGAGTTTGAGCGCGCCTTCCAGAGCGATGGGAAAGTGAATTCCGCGGCCCAGGTAAAGAAAGTCCTGCACGTTGGAAAAGTCCTTGGCTAACTGCTCACATTGACCGGCGCGGGAACGCAGAACCTCTTCGATCTTGACCGGAAGGCGGCTCAACTGCTCAATGAGCACCACCGACTGAGCCTGGTCGAGACGGCCGCGCAGTTGACCCAGCTTGAGCGCCAACAGGAAAAGCGCTGTGAGTTGCGCAGTGAAGGCCTTTGTGGAAGCGACTCCGATCTCCGGTCCAGCATGGGTGTAAATGGCGCCGTGAGCCTCGCGGGCCACCATCGCATCGACAACATTGCAGATAGCCACGGTCTTTGAGCCGAGGCCGATCATCTCCCGCTGCGCGGCAAGGGTGTCGGCAGTTTCTCCAGACTGAGTGATCAACAGGCCGAGAGCGTTGCGATCGGGAATGGGGTTGCGGTAGCGGTATTCGCTGGCGTAGTCCACATCGACAGGCAGCCGGGCAAGCCGCTCGATCATGTACTTACCGGCCAGGGCCGCGTGCCAACTGGTGCCGCAGGCCGCGATGTTGATGCTTGAGGCCATGGCCAGCTCTTCATCGGAGATCTTCATCTCGCCGAGGAAGACCTTGCCCGAGTCGAGCGAAACACGGCCCAGCGTGGTGTCGCGAACGGCCCGAGGCTGCTCCCAGATCTCCTTGAGCATGAAGTGCTTGTAGCCGCCTTTTTCCGCCTGTATAGGATCCCACTGAATGCGGGTGATCGCGCGCTGAATGGGATTGCCGTCAAAGTCGGTGAGTTCGACTCCGGCCAGGGTCAGGATAGCCATGTCTCCGTCGGCCAGAAAATAGATATTGCGCGTGTGGTGCAGCACGCCGGGGACATCGGAGGCGACAAAATACTCACCCTCGCCCACGCCGATAATCACCGGCGGACCGAAGCGCGCAACCACGATCTTGTCCGGTTCGAGAGCCGACAGCACGCCCAGCGCAAAGGCCCCGGTGAGGCGCTTGACGGCGCGACGGACGGCGACTTCGAGCGCAATGGGCAGACCTGCGGCGTCTGCATCCTGCTGGACCTGTTCAATGAGGTGGGCGATGACCTCGGTGTCAGTCTCGGTGACGAATTTGTGGCCCTGCGCGATGAGTTCGCGCTTCAGGTCGAGGTAGTTCTCAACAATGCCGTTGTGGACCACGACGATGCGGCCCGAGCAATCGCGATGGGGATGGGCGTTCTCTTCGGTGGGCCGGCCGTGAGTGGCCCAGCGGGTGTGGCCGATGCCGAAGGTGCCATCGAGTGGATGCTCGCGCAGCACCTCTTCAAGGTTGTGCAGCTTGCCCGGCGCACGCCGAAGTTCAAGGGTAGAGCTGGAAGGGCTTCCAACGGCGATGCCCGCTGAGTCGTAGCCGCGGTACTCCAGGCGCCGCAACCCTTCAATGATGACGGGAACTACCTTCTTAGGACCGACATAACCGACAATTCCGCACATGCAAAGATTCTAAACGACCATGCAGACGCCAATGCCGGAATGACGGCCGCCGTCAGGGCTCTCCTGATTTGACCTATGTGGGGATCAGTCTCGCGTTGGCGCTGTGCAGGTCTCGAACCCGAGATCTATCAGTGGCCGTGGTACTTGCGCAACAATTCTACGACGTCGCTGTTGTTGTTCTGCGCCGCGGTCTTCAAAGGCGTATTGCCGAGGTTGTCTTTGGCGTTGACATCGGCCTTGCTGGCCAGCAGCAGTTCCACTATCTCCAGCCGATTGTCATAGGCGGCCAAATGCAAAGGCGTATCGCCGTCCCTGTTGATTGCATTGACCGCAGCTTTGTGGGCCAGCAGCAAACTGACAACATCCCTTTGGCCCATGCGCGCGGCCAGGTGCAAAGAGGTGTCGCCATCCTTGTCCTTCATGCCAATATCGGCATTATGCGCGAGCAGTGACTCCACTACGTCCGCATGACCGTCCACAGCCGCCAAATGTAAAGGTGAGTAGCCTGCCGCATCTTTGGCATTCACGTCAGCCTTGTGGGCCAGCAGTGACCCCACAACATCAAGTTGTCCAAGCCGAGCCGCCAGGTGCAAAGGCGTATCGCCGTTACTGTCTTTGGCGTTGACTTCGGCCCAGTTCGTCAGCAGCAACTCCGTCACGTCTTTGTAGCCGCCCATCGCCGCCAAATGCAAAGGCATGTGGCCGTCATTGTCTTTGACGTTCACCTCGGCCCCACTGGCCAACAGCAACTCCGCCACGTCGATGTGGCCCATGCGCGCCGCAACGTGCAAAGGAGTGTCGCCGTCGTCGTCCTTGCTCACGATGAGATTGGAATCGGCTTCAAGCAGAGCTTTGATCTTGGACAAGTCACCTTGCTGAGCCGCTTCGTGGATGGGACCGCATATGCCGAAACTGCTCCAAGCCAGGGCCGCCAACACAACGGCTGCGAGACGAAGAGCGGAAGAGTGAAAGTACCCACTGAGGAAAGTGCGCATCGTTATGCTTCCTCCGCAATTCCGCAGATTATACCACTAATTACATATGTATGCGTGGAAGACTCTCTTCCAACACAAGATGAGCCTGAAGGAGGGCTTTGATTCCAACACAAG
>CAYVMS010000026.1:0-21523 GCA_964452615.1 uncultured Occallatibacter sp. | reverse complement strand
CGCCCTCATTGGCGCCGCCGTGCAGGGGGCCCTTGAGCGCGCCGATGGCGCCGGTAATCGCTGAGTGGACGTCGGCCAGAGTGGCGGCGATGACGCGGGCGGCGAAGGTGGACGCGTTCAACTCATGCTCGGCGTGCAGCACCAGCGCCATGTCCATGGTCTTGACGGCGGTCTCGGAGGGCTTCACGCCGTTCAGCATCCACAGGAAGTTGGCGGCGTGGTTGAGCGAGCGGTCGGGCGGCACCACTTCTAGGCCCTTGCGCAGACGGTCGTAGATTGCCACGATCATGGCCATCTGAGCCGTTAGATGGTAGCACTTGCGCACATTGGCGTCGTGGGAGTTGTCTTTTTCGTCGGCATCGTAGAAGCTGAGGGCCGAGACGGCTGTGCGCAGTACCTCCATCGGAGATGCCGATGCGGGAATGCCGCGCAGCATGTCGACGATGCGGAAATCCAGGCCCCTGGCCAGCGAAAGCTGCGACTGGAACTCGCGTAGCGCGATGGGATTGGGCAGGAAGCCATTCCATAGCAGAAAGGTGGTTTCCTCGAAGTTCGAGTGCAGGGCAAGCTCGTGGATGTCGATTCCGCGATAGGACAACACGCCAGCATCTCCGTCGATCCAACAGATCCCGGAGTTGGCCGCGACGATTCCTTCCAATCCTTTTCCAGCGACAGCGGTCGACATAGCCCTTGGGTCTCCCCCCTTGCGATGATTTCCTTGTTGATAGGGCGGCTGTCCTGGCCTAACGAAAAAAGCCCGGCGCCTGAATGTACTGTATACATGTTTATATCTCAGTGGTTCCCCGATTGTCACGAAATGCGGGACGGCAGGGTGAGAAAACGGTTCCAATGCCCTCTTTACCCGTCCCGCACTGGTCAAGACGGCGCAGCTTTTCCTGCACAAGTGCGGAATAATTCTATATTCTGTTAGTTGCCTTGGCGATGCGGGAGCGAGAGCTCCACAAAATGGCAGTCCGGCTAAATATTCCGGCGGAGAAACGGGAGTTCCGGTAGGAAGTTCATTTTCAAAAGGCGACCGACCCGAAGTGGAAGGCGCCAACTCACATTAAGCGGTCCGCGAGGCGGGCTGCCAACGAAAGGGAAACACATGAGTGAAGTTGACGAAACCCCCCGAAGCTACTCCGGCGCGCTGTTGGCGACTCTGGCCGTGGCGCTGCTGATTGGAGTGGGCGGCCTGATCTGGAGCTACACCCTGAATACGCGTCTGAACGGCCAGGAAGCCGCGCTGGCCGATGCCAAGCAGCAGAATGTGAAGCTGGCGTCTGAACTGCGCGAAACCGATGCCCGCCTCAAGGTAGCCACCGAGGAGCTGGGCAACTCCCTGGGACTGACACAGAAGCAGATGGACGCCCGCGCTCAGGAGATGCTGAAGCGGGAGGAGGCCGACAACAAGCGGCTTGAGAATGCCCAGAAGCAGACTGCGCAGGCAGTGACCGCTGTCTCCGCCGATGTTTCCAGCGTGAAGACAGACGTGGGTGGCGTGAGAACCGACCTGGGCAAGACGCAGAGCGACCTGGCAACCACCATCAGCCAGTTGACGTCGATGAAGGGTGATCTGAGCGACCACAGCAGCCTGATCGCCCGCAACCGCGACGAGCTGGAACTTCTGAAGCACAAGGGCGATCGCAACTACTACGAGTTCACTCTAAACAAGGGGCAGAGGAAGCCGGTGGGCACGGTGAGCCTGGAGCTGAAGAAGGCTGACGGCAAGAAGAACAAGTTTACCCTCGAGGTCTACTCCGACGATAAGCAGTATGAGAAGAAGGACCGGAACCTGAACGAGCCACTTCAGTTCTATAGCGGCAAGGATCCGCAGCTCTTCGAGATCGTTGTGAACACCGTGGGCGGAAAGAACTCGCAGATCACAGGCTATCTGACGACGCCCAAAGGCGCGCCGGTTCCGCCTACTGCTCAATAACAGGCGTGTGGGGCGCGAGCGTTACGCTGGACTGATACTGAAACCTGAAGGTAAAGTTCAGATCTTTGCGCGCGTCCCACTCTTGCTTGGTTCGCCGGACGGCCCAGAAAGCATTCCCGTCCAGCTTCTGTCCGGGCTCGATTATGGTGCGCGGCGACAGAGGTATACTGTGCAGCGCCGCCAATTCTGGATAGGCAATGAAAACCTCCTCGTACTGGGCGGCGTTTCCGGATGAGACGGAGAGAATGCCGTCTTCCAGAGTGGCATTGGCCATAATGTCCTGCAAAAACAGCGGGTCTTTGGTTTGATTTTCCAGCTTGATGTGAGCGAAGACCAGTACTTCGTCGAAGCTGTCAACGGCCATCGCGGCACCGGCAGCGTCGAAGCCGGATGTCTGGACGTGCCGTGGATGAGCCCACACCTGCACGATCTCTCCACTGATTACCGGCCGCTTCTGCCCGGTCCAAACATAGAAAGCGATGATCAGGGACACTACCACGACCGCGATCACCGTGGCCCAGACCACGTGGCTGCTTCCCTTGGTGAACGATTCGCCGAGGGCGGCGTCGTCAATTTCCTGTCCAGGTTCCTGACGGAGTAAGCTCATAGCGCCTTATCTTATCTCGACTGGCGCACAATGGGCCATGAATTCCAGCAAAACCTGCCGGAAGTTTTTTTGAAGGCACTGCCTGCAAGTGGGGAGCCAAGAGCGGCTGAGAACCGCTCCGCATGTCTTCTATTCTCTGTGACAAGCTTTGAAAAAATGACCACAATCCACCTACACCGCATGGCAGCGGTGTAGCGTTTGAGCAAAGTCTTCAGGACCCCTAAGCCGTGTTGCGGATGGAATCTCTCAACCGGACAACAGCATCCGCCTGAGCGCCCTTCTGACCTTGGACGATGTCGAACTCAACATCATCGCCCTCTTTCAGTGTTTTGTATCCGTCCAACTGGATCGATGAGTAGTGAACGAATACATCCGGCCCGTCTTCGCGGCCAATGAATCCGTAGCCCTTGGCGTTATTGAACCACTTGACCTTACCTTTGTATTGAGCCACAGAGTTTGCCTTTCTTTGTTTCAGATGAACCGGCGGGCCTCCGAATTTGCTCGCCGACTCCCATTAAGACGCAAGTTTGAGCGGAAAGGTCCAAAACTTCTTTGAGGAACATCAACAAGTGCAAAAAGGACCGGCGCTGAAGCGCCAGTCCCTTTTGGAAGCCTTTGATTCGATGGAATCTCGGGTCTGCTATTTTCGCTTCGCGGCTATCTTGCGCGCGTACAAGAGGACCGCGCAAAGTGTCTTGCCGTCTAGAATTGCTCCTTTTTCGATCATTTTGACGATCTCGGAGAGTTTGACAAGACGAAACTCAATTTTCTCGTCATCTTCCGGATGGGCGTCGCCTGCAATCAGCCCTTCGGCAATGAAAACCTGCATTGATTCGCCCAGGAAACCGGGACTGGCGTAGTAGACCAGGAACGGCTTCCATTTCTTGGCGCTGTAGCCGGTTTCTTCAGCCAACTCTCGCTGCGCCCCGGCGAGGGCGTCTTCGCCCGGATCGAGCTTGCCAGCCGGCAGTTCCCATAGGAATTGTCCAGCGGCATGGCGGTATTGCCGTTCCATCACGATCCAGGGATCGCGCTTATTCTTGGTGCTGTCCATGGCCATGATGACGACGCTGCCGTGGTGGCGGATGATGTCGCGCTCGCTCGGGCGGCCGCCGGGTTCGAGCAGCTTGTCATGAACCACGCGGAAGAGCGGCCCCTCGAAGAGCGTCACGGAGCTGATCATCTGCTCGCTCTCCTCAACCGCCGGTGGAAGAGCCTTGGGAGCCTTTTTTGCCTTGGGCTTTGCGGCCTTCGTTTTTGCTGCCTTTTTCGTCTTGGGCCTCAGGGCTTTGGCTGCCTGTGTTTTTGGGGTCTTTTTCACCTTTGGTTTTGCGGTCTTGGCTTTCTTGGGTTTCACGGCCTTTACGGCTTTGTCTTTCTTGGGCATCTTTTGTTTCTCCTCCAGAGCGATCTGAGCGCATTCCGGGATGAAGCGCAATCAGATACAGAGTATACGCACAGAGCCTGTCGCGGAATGAATGTCATGCGCGAGTCGAAGTATAATCGCTGGTTTGCCGGTCAACCGACCAAAGCCTGCCGGTGCATCACTCCGCCACATGTGTAAATCGCGATTGAAGCACGTCGCCGCATTGTCAACACGTTAAGCACAAACTCACTACTAAGACATTTTTGCAAATAGTGCAGACCGGACTTTTGTTGGTACCCCACCCATTCCGCAGAAAAACGCGGAATGGATGGGGTGCGGGGGTCTACAGTAAAAGCAAAAATGCTCCAGTCTGCCCCTTGAAGCTGTAGCAATCTTCCTTGGTGAAAAATAGTAAATAATTGATGGTTTCTTGGAAGGTCATGGGACGATGAATTTTTTCATACTTGTCACTGCCTTGTTGTTTGAAACCCGCATCAAAGTATAGGAGATGCGCCATCAGGCACCCGGTCACACTGAGGGCGCAACCCACGAAACCGAACTCCCAAAGAACACATTACCGAGCTCGCCGTAACCGGAGTGGGAGGCTACTGGTGACTCTATCGGCCAAGCCCAATCGATTTCAGTCGCTGGACGTAACTGCGAGCACTGCTCGCGTACAAAGAAGGAAACATGCCGATGAATGCGCGTGCACACCTGTCTTTCCTTGGTAGTTCTGTGAAGTTTGCCTCGGTTCTGATGGTTCCGGTACTGCTTGGACTCGCCGGGTGCGGCTCGAATAGCTCCAGCACGCAACCAACCACACAGCAACCCACGGTGACCGTCCAGATACCCACGGTGACTGTCACAGCGAGCCCGGCTTCCATCAACGCGGGCGCTTCAGCCATGTTGTCCGTGTCCGCCAGCAATGCCACGTCGGTAACGGTCACGGGCTCCAACGGCAGCAGCTATACCCTCGCCGCAACGGGCGGCACGCAGGCGGTGACTCCCACTGGAACCACCACGTATACCGCGACGGCATCCGGCGCCGGAGGCAATGCGACCGCGACGGCGACCGTCACGGTTGCCATAGCCATCACTCCGCCAACGACCCCGTCGGCGACCGTTACCCTCGTAGCCAACCCAATCACGATCATCGCGGGGGGCTCGTCAACCTTGACGGTGACGGCTACCAATGCTACGGCCGTCTCGGTGACTGGAACAGACAAGAGCAGCTATAGCCTCTCCGCGACCGGAGGCACCCAGACCGTCACTCCTGCGTCAACCACCACGTATACGGCCACAGCCACGGGCGCCTCGGCAAACGCCACGGCTACAGCCACCGTCACAGTAAAGCCCCAGGGCAGTATCCAGCAGATCAACCACGTGGTCTTCATGATGCAGGAGAACCACACTTTCGACAACTATTTCGGCATGCTCAATCCCTACCGTGTAGCCAACGGATTCTCTGTCGGCGACGACGGCAATACCTATCTTGTGGATGGGATCGACGACAAGCTCAATAAGATCAGCAACGAGTCGGACGAGGGACAATCCATCCCCTTGTACAAATTCACCAGCACCTGCATCGACGACGATAGCTCCGCCTGGCTCTCGAGCTACGGCGATGCCAACCGCTATGACTTTTTGACTTCGCGCTCGATCAACATGGACGGCTTTGTCCACACGGCACAAGGCTTTGCTAACGCTTGCCTACTCTCGGGCACTTGTTCCGGCGCCTATACCGACACCGAAGGCCTTCGCGCCATGGGCTACTACGATCAAGACTTCCTCAATTACTACTACTACATGGCTTCGCAATTTGTGGTTTCCGATCGCTGGTTCTCGCCCATCGCCAGCAAGAGCACACCGAACCGTGTCGCGACATATACCGGAGGCACCACACAGGGTCTTGTTTACGACCCAGGCTACGACGATCACGTTGGTGGTGTGCCAGCCAAACCGATCTTCGAGGAACTCGATACAGCGGGCGTTTCCTGGAAGGTGTATTACAGCCTGACGGAAGGACAGTGCGCGAGCGCGGACGATTGCGGAGGAGGGATCAAGAGCTACCCAGCCACCGATCTAGGGTATGTCTATTACGACGACAAGTATCTGTATCTGAATTCAACTCATGCTGCCTGCACACCTCCGACGCAGCCTTCCAGCGTTGTTGGCGATACGGAGAACTCTTATTGCATCGATCCGAATCACGTTGCGCCGCTGAGCCAGTATTACAGCGATGCCGCCAACGGCACACTGCCAAGTTTTGCGTTTATCGAACCTGGGTATGGCCTCAACGACGAACATCCAGGGTCGTACCAACCGGTTCTACTCGGCCAGGTCGCTGTCTCAAAAATCATCAACGCCCTCATGGCAAGCCCGTCCTGGAGCGACTCGGTCTTCTTTTTCAGTTACGACGAAGGAGGCGGTCCCTACGATCACGTTCCGCCGATTCCCGGACACTCCAACGACTTTACCGACAAGTCGCTGGGCACAATTCCGGATATCGCTTCGATCTCAGTGAATCCCGACGGTTATCCGCCGTGCCTGCCGCCGGGCGATTCAGCAACAACGCCGGAGCTGCCCACCGACCACTGCGACCTGCGCCTCGACGACCCAGGAGCGCATCCTGGAGACGTGGCCGCAGCCGACGGCTTCGCTGCGCAGATTGGATTCCGCCTCCCCAACTTCGTCGTCTCGCCTTTCTCCCGGCGTCACTACGTCTCGCACATTCCCATGGATCATACGGCGGTGATCAAGTTTGTTGAGAACCGCTTTATCGGCCCGTCGGAACATCTCACCGCGCGGGACGCGGCGCAGCCTGACCTGTTGGACTTCTTCGACTTCAACAATATTCCCTGGGCCACGCCGCCCACGCCGCCGGTTCCGTACGCGGACCCGCCGGGAACGAATTCGTGTAACCCCGTAACCATGGGTTCCTACTAGGTCTTTTGCCGCAAGTTGGTCGCCCCATATTTGCTGCTGCGTACCCCAACAGTGCTGCTTTTGGGTCCGCATAGCCAATCTGGAGAGTGTACGGCTGCCCACCGGTGCAGCGGTCGCATCACGCTTTATCATATCCACCATGAACAACAAACTCCGCTGGGGAGTTCTCAGCACCGCCGACATCGCCCGCAAGAAAGTCATCCCTGGCATGCAGCAGGGGAAATACACGAGCATCACCGCCATCGCATCCCGCGATCTTGCAAAGGCACGGAAGGCGGCAATAGACCTCGACATTCCCACGGCCTACGGCTCGTATGAGGAGTTACTAGCCGATCCCAAGATCGACGCCGTCTATATTCCGCTGCCCAATCAGCTTCACGTTCCCTGGACGATCAAAGCCGCCGAAGCCGGAAAGCATGTTCTCTGCGAAAAGCCAATGAGCCTCACCGTCGCGGAGGCTGAAACTCTGCTTGCCGTTCGTACCCGCACTGGAGTCAAGATAGGCGAAGCCTTCATGGTGAATTGCCATCCCCAATGGCTTCGCCTGCGCGAACTGCTCGCCGAAGGCCGCATCGGCCAACTACGCTCCATTGCCGGCCTCTTCAGCTACTTCAACATCGACCCGAATAACATCCGTAACAACACCGAGAGCGGTGGCGGCGCGCTGATGGACATCGGTTGCTATCTCATCCACGCCTCGCGTTACGCTTTTGCGCAAGAGCCCACACGCGTCGTCGCACTTATCGATCGCGATCCGCAGATGCGCACCGACCGGTTAACGTCTGCGATCCTTGACTTTACAAACGGGGACTTCCCCGGTGGGCAATCGATCTTCAGTTGCAGCACACAGTTAGTTCCTTATCAGCGCATTCATTTTTTCGGCACGCATGGCCGCATCGAGATTGAGATTCCCTTCAACGCGCCTCCCGACCGGCCCACGCGCCTCATCATCGATACGAGCGGCGACCTTTTCGGCGGCGGCATCACGACGGAGATCTTCCCGGTCTGCGATCAGTACACGCTGCAAGGCGATGCCTTTTCCAAAGCCGTTCTGGATGACACCGACGTGCCCGTCCCGGTCGAGGATGCCATCGCAAACATGGCCGTTATCGCCGCCATCTTCAAATCGGCTAACTCAGGACAATGGGAGACCGTGCGGTAATAGAAACCGGCGCAAAAGCACCCGTGTATATTATTCTAAATTTTGACGAAAGGCCTTGCATGGCGGAGATCAGAAAAATGGACAAGGCCCGGCGCCAGCGCATGCGCTACGCCGAACGCAAACTCAAAGAAGCGCAACGTCGCCTGGCGCGCGCAGAACGCAGCATCGTTTATTGGACACGAGTTGTTGGCGACCTCAGGCACGAACGTGTTCGCGCCGTGCAGCCGCCGTTATGGCCTGAAGAGGAAGTAAGAAAAGAAACGAGCTGACGCGGGTGCGGAACCTTCGCCAGCCCAGGTCTATGCAGAAATATTGCTATTAACTTGCTGCTGGAGCCTTCTGCGCAGCCCAGCGCTTCTTGGCGGCCTCGGCAATGCGCTGCCGTCCTTCGGGGCTGAGGCGTCTCTTTTTCGTGGCGGGCTTCGCAACTGCCGCCTTCTTTGAAGCCGCAACTACCTTCTTGGGTGCAGCCGTCGATGCCTTCTGTGAGGCCCAACGCTTCTTCACAGCTTCAGCGATCCGTTTCCGGCCTTCAGGAGAGAGATTCCGCTTCTTCTTTTTCGCGGATTTGGCGGCGACCGGTATAACTGCAACATCTATTTTTCTGGGTCTGCCGACTTTCTTTTTCGCTGCCGGCGCAGCGCCACCACTCAGCAGCGCGCGTGCCTGCTGCAATTGGGCAATTTCCTGATCGATCGTTGCCAGAATTTCAGATACTCCCATGGTTCCTCCCTGATTCATTCGGACAAGCAGTTTAACCATCTCGGCGCTAAGTCACTACGCCGCTCTGAGTCAGCCACTCGCTCTAACATACGATAGTCGACGAATGGCCTCTTTACAAACACTAATTATCTCTAGAATCTGATGAAATTCTTTATCGGTACCCTATTCAACAACGCGATCAATATGTTCCAGATTATGCCGGTTATCCAAACTGGCTGGGAAACCTCGGATGAAGTCGAGGCTTCGAAAGATCGCAAGCGCAATGCCAGCCTGGCCCGATGACATCACGGAAGGCGCACTATTTCATGCAAGGAAAACTAGAGCATTTTCGGGAACGTGTAGACCGGAATTTTGTAGGTTTCCCATCCATTCCGCTGAAAAACGCGGAATGGATGGGGCACGGAAGTCTACAGTAAATCCGAAAATGCTCTAGGAGCGCTGGCCGGGAATTGAACCGGCGCATACAAGATTTAAAGGCCTGCGCGTTGACCTCTTCGCTTCGGAACTCTTGAAGAATTATTTGCAATCCTAAATTCCGGCGCCTTGATCCAGCAGAAGCGCTTCTGCCTTAGGATCGTCGAATAGGCGCATGGATTGCGGCCAAACGAAGAGTTCGTCTCCTGTAACAAGCGCCAACTCTTCAAACTGCTTCCTGCTTAACTCCGCTGTCACGGGCTTTCCGTTCCCGGCTATGCTCAACTCCAGACGAATCTGCGGGCCGGCCGCGTGAATGCGCTCCACGGTGGCCACAACCGCCTTATTGTCCGGAGGAAGATCTCGCGACACCTCCAGCTCGTGCGGTCGTACAAATCCGATTGCGGATTGCGCTGACTCCTTCGTGCCGCCTCCATGCACCTGCGACGAAAGATCGGCCAGCAGGCGCCCATGGAAGAGATTCACGTTACCAAGGAAGTTATAGACAAAGGGCGAGGCTGGATTATCGTAGATGGACTGCGGAGTTCCAATCTGCTCCAGCTTTCCCTGATTCAAAATTGCCACGCGGTCGGCGACCTCCAGTGCTTCCTCCTGGTCGTGCGTAACAAGAACGGTGGTCACATGCAATTCATCGTGAATGCGCCGCAGCCAGTCACGCAGATCTTTGCGCACCTTGGCGTCCAGAGCGCTGAAAGGTTCGTCGAGAAGCAACACATTCGGTCGAACCGCCAGCGCGCGCGCCAATGCTACGCGCTGTCTTTGCCCGCCGGAGAGCTGCTCGGGGTACATCCCGGCATAGGAATCCAATTGCACCAGGTGAAGCAATTCCTGCACACGTTCGCGAATCTCTTTACGCGATGGCCTGAGCCGCCTTGCCTGCACACGCAGTCCGAATGCGATGTTCTCCCAGATCGTCATGTGACGAAAAAGTGCATAGTGCTGGAAGACAAAGCCGATTCCGCGTTTTGATGCACTTTGTTCGGTAGCCTCCTCGCCATGCAGCAGAATCGATCCGCTATCGGGTGCTTCGAGCCCTGCGATCATGCGCAGCAGAGTTGTCTTTCCCGAACCCGACGGCCCGAGGAGCGCCACCAACTCACCGCCGTCGATGGTGAGAGACACGTCGTCAAGCGCCGTGAAGGAGCCGTATGTCTTGCTGATTTGCTCGACTTGAATGCTCATGATTGGACTTCTTCCTCATCCACGTGCCGATGCACTCCAGAGGTCACCTCAATAATTTTTTTGAGGATAAGAGTAACGATGGCGGCCAACGTCAACAGCGAGGCAGCCGCAAAGGCCGCCGTGAAGTTGTATTCGTTGTAGAGCATCTCCACTTGAAGCGGCAGTGTGGTGGTTTGACCGCGAATGTGGCCGGAAACTACTGAGACCGCTCCGAACTCACCGATGGAGCGTGAGGCCGCCAGAATAGTCCCATAAAGCAGCGCCCACTTGATATTAGGCAAAGTGATACGCCAAAAGACGCTCCAGCCATTGGCGCCCAGAACAACAGCGGCGACTTCTTCATCGCTTCCCTGGGCCTGCATGAAGGGAATCAATTCTCTGGCCACGAAGGGGAAGGTGACAAAGACCGTGGCAAGAACAATTCCCGGCACTGCAAAGATGACATGAAGATTGTGCTCTGATAACCATGGGCCGAGCCATCCATGCAAGCCAAAGACCTCGACATACATCAGACCCGCGACAACAGGAGAGACAGCCAGAGGAATATCGATAAGCGTAATCAGCAGATTCTTGCCATGAAACTCAAAGCGGGTAATGGCCCAACTAGCGGCAATGCCAAATGCCACGTTGAGTGGAACCGCAATGCAAGCGACCAGACCGGTGAGCCGCAAAGCAGAGAGCACGTCTTCCTGGTGAATCGAATCCCGATACATCTTCCAGCCTTGCGACAGCGCTTGCGTGAAGACGGCAATCACCGGCAAAACTAGAAAACCAGCGAGGAGCAAAAGCGCCAACAATATCAGCGCCACGCGGCCCGCTTTCTGCGCGGTCGATGGCCGCAGCATTGCAGATGAGGAGATTGTTTGCCCAACGCTCATGTTCGCTTCCCCTCTCTGCGCTGGACCCACCAGTGAAGAAGATTCACGGCCAGCATGATAGTGAACGACAACGCCAACATAGCTCCGGCAATCGCTGCCGCGCCCGAGTAATCGTATTCTTCCAGCTTGGTCACAATCAGCAGCGCGGTAATCTCGGTCTTCATCGGCATGTTGCCGGCGATGAAAATCACCGAGCCATACTCGCCGGCTGCTCGCGCAAAGGCTAACGCCGTGCCTGTCAACAATGCGGGGAAAGCCACTGGAGCAATGACGCGCGTGAAACGCTGCCAGACATTCGCTCCCAGGCTTGCCGCAGCCTCTTCCATCGCCGGATCGAGATCCTCAAGCACCGGCTGCACACTGCGCACAACAAACGGAAAGCCGACGAAAGACATCGCCATCACGATGCCGATTGGAGTAAATGCCACATGAATTCCATGCGGCTCAAGGAAGCGTCCAATCCATCCGTTCTCGGCGTAGAGTGCGGTAAGTGAGATGCCGGCGACCGCGGTCGGCAAGGCGAATGGCAGATCTACGATGGCGTCCACGATCCGCTTGCCGGGAAAGCTATAGCGCGCCAGCACCCATGCCAGCAGCATTCCGAAGAGCGCAGAGAGCAACGCCGCAGCCGCTGCGCAACCCAGAGTGACACGATACGATGCGAGCACACGCGGAGCCGTAACGGTGTGCAGAAATGCGCCGAACCCCAAGCGCGCTCCGTGCAGAAGGATCGCCGCAAGAGGAATCAGCACGATGACCGTCAGATAGGTCAACGTGAATCCGATGCTCAGCCGGAATCCTGGGAGCGGCGAACTCCGCGTAACCAGGCTCCACGAGTTGTTCGCCTTCTTAGCTGGCATCTTCACCCGTTACTTTCCATAGATCTGATCGAAGGTTCCACCATCGCTGAAGTGCTTTGCCTGCGCCTGCTGCCATCCTCCGCAGCCCTCGGCTACTGTAAAGGTGTTGACCTTGGGAAAGACGCTGGCGTACTTGTCGGCAATCGGTTTGAGCCGCGGACGATAGTGGTATTTCGCAGCCAGTTCTTGCGCCTCCGGCGAATAGAGATATTCAAGATAAGCATGAGCGACCGCTTCCGTTCCATGCTTACGAGCAACCTTGTCGACAACGGCAACCGGAGGTTCGGCAAGGATCGTGGCGGAGGGAATGATAATTTCGAATTTGTCAGGACCAAACTCTTTGAGCGCCAGCAACGCCTCATTCTCCCATGCAATGAGAACATCACCCACGCCTCGCTGAACAAAGGTCGTGGTGGAACCGCGCGCACCGGAGTCGAGCACCGGCACGTTGGCAAAGAGCTTCTTCATATAATCGCGCGCGCCCTGCTCGTTGTTGCCTGACTTGCGCAGCGCATATCCCCAGGCCGCGAGATAATTCCAGCGAGCGCCGCCAGAGGTCTTCGGATTCGGGGTAATGACCTTGACCCCGGGGCGGATCAGATCGTCCCAGTCGTGAATTCCGTGAGGGTTCCCCTTGCGAACCAGAAACACAATCGTCGACGTGTAGGGCGTGCTGTTGTTCGGGAACTTCGACTGCCAGTCCTTGTCCAGCAGGCCGCCATTCTGCACAATTGCATCGATGTCGTATGCGAGGGCAAGGGTGACCACATCCGCTTCCAACCCGTCAATCACTGCTCGCGCCTGCTTGCCGCTTCCACCATGCGACTGGTTCACTACCACATCTTGTCCGGTTGTCGCTTTCCAGTGCTTTTGAAACAGTTGGTTGTACTCTTCATAGAACTCGCGCGTGGGATCGTATGAGACATTGAGCAGATGAGTCTGCGCTCCGAGAAAACTCGCCGAGACGGTCATGAATACGGCGATAACGATAAGTGCATTGATTTTGCGAACTAGGCTTCTCACTTTGCTCACTCCGTGTGGATTTGCAAAACGCGATTCATGGGCGTTCCAAAGCGCTGAACATCACGACAGTTTCTGGATGACAACCCGTCAGAATGCAAGACGGGACAATTCATCGAGCGGATGGGGCTTTCTCTTACAAGTTGGTTTAGACGACTCTCTGTTCGGGATCTTGGAGCACCGGGCGGGATTTGAACCCGCGAATACAGGTTTTGCAGACCTGCGCGTTAACCACTTCGCCACCGATGCTTGTGGAGCAGTTGTCAGCGTTCAACAAGAATCGAAAGAACCTGGCAACTTACACCGAAAAATGAAAAACCCACCGCGCCATCTGGCGGGTGGGTTGTAGGCTTTCGAGACTCTTGCTTCGGAATCTAGCCCATCAAACACGCCCGCGCAGTGCAGCTCTGACAGCAGCACATACATGTCGCGGGAGTGGAGAATTGGGCCATTATGTCCTTGACCGGCTGCGCGCTAATTATGCGGCAAACCGATTACCCATAGGCTAAAGCCAGAGCGATAGCATGTCAAGCGCTCATGCCGATCAATCGGCAAGAAACTGATTTAGGTTGTTGATTATACGGCGCTGTCTGGATTGACCTTGGGGGACTCATAGAATCTGCAGTTTTAAGACCGTCACAGGTCAGACTCCGCGGTTCTCCGCTCTTGCCTTGCGAATGATCTCAATATACTGCCGGGCCGCTTGCGTGATGATCTCCGGCTTGCCATCGGCGATTGCTTGCGGGTTGACCAAATCTGCGCCCACGCCCAAAGCGAATGCGCCTGCGGCAAGAAACTCCGCTGCCGTGGATAACGAAACGCCTCCGGTGGGAATGAGTTCGATCTGCGGCAGCGGCGCCTTCAGCGCCTTCAGATACTTCGCTCCGCCCAGCGCACTGCAGGGAAATACCTTCACCACATCCGCGCCAGCCTCCCATGCGGTAACGACTTCAGTAGGCGTCAGCGCGCCCGGTATCACCGGCACACTGTAGCGATGGCAGATTTCAATCGTCTTCAGATTGAGGGCAGGACTCACGATGAATGCAGCGCCAGCCAACATGCAGGCGCGCGCTGTCTCAGGATCGAGAACCGTTCCGGCACCGATCAGAAGGCGATCGCCTGCCTGGCGCACCAGAGAACGAATCACCTCCACGGCATCGGGAACCGTCATCGTAACCTCCAGTGCCACGATTCCACCGGCCTCGATGGCCTTTGCCAGAGCTAGAGCCTCTTCAACCGAAGAAGCCCGCAATACCGGCAGCAACCCTGATTCTTGAATGCGCATTAAAACATCCGCTTTGCTCATAGAACAACCCTCATGGTGATAAAAACTCTCAATCTCTTGAGCCTCTTGCAAAATTTCCTTCAGGCTATCGCTTGTGTCAGGGCACGACTTCACAGGCTGCGGAAAAACTCGGGATTTCCGGTAATCGAGGCAGAAAACCTCCCTCCGCGGCTAAAGCCGGCACTCATTTAGCTGACTTTTTGCGGGGGTTGAAACCCCCGCCTCCCTCCGCGTCGAATATTTCCGCAGCCTGTGAAGTCGTGCCCTGACACATTTAGGGAAACTGAACAAGTCACTCTTGTAATCAGACATTCCCTCAGGGGCTAAAGCCCGGCACTTGTTTTGTTGCGTTTGCGGCACGACTGAAGTCGTGCCCTGACACTTGTGAGCGTTCCCAATGAGTTTTTTCGCAGCCTAAAGTCGTACCCTTTCAAAACATCGACTTATTCAGAGGTTCCTTAGCAGTTTCGATTGAATTTGCAAGCCTCTCTCTGGCCGGAAATTCCGGCTTCCGCCACGCCTCCTACTTCTCTTTGATCTTGATGACGAAATAGGTGAACGTAACGCCCTTTGCCACCAGCAACTGATGTGGCACCGATGCGGGAATATGCACAACATCTCCTGGATTCAAGGCCGTTCGCGTTCCGTTCTGCACCGAGGCGCCGCGAATCTCTCCCGGAGTTGCAGTCTTGCCGTCCGGCGCGCTTCCGCCGGTCACGAGAGTTGCCTGGCCTTGCTCCACCAGGAAAAATTCCGAATAGTTCTCGTGAATCTCCGCTCCGCCATCCTTGGTTCGCAGCGCGATCATCGTAAAGTGGCTGGAATACTCATTCAGCTTGCTACTTGCTGTTCCGCCGGGGCCGAGCGCTTTTTCAGACAGATCCTTGGCCTTCTCCAGCAACTGGCTTTGCGTGAAGTGATCCACCGTCGGCGTTTGCGCATCGGCCGCCGGCAATAGCAACGCGGCCATGGCCATGATTGCAATTTTGATTCCCATCAATCACCTCTAGACCATTATCACTGTTCGTGTAGTGAGGGGATCGAGGTATCCCACCCTAGCCGCAAAGACAAAGACGCGGCGAGGGTGGGGCACCCAGACCATAAAGCATCAGTGAAAATGCTATAAATTTGATGTACCTCGAAACTTGATCCATTCCGCAACACGTCACTGGCAGTATTTATCGGCTCAGCCATCCTCCATCGACAACCAGGACGTGGCCATGAACATAGTCACTGGCCTTCGACGCAAGAAAAACGATTGCTCCAGCCAGATCTTCAGGGCATCCCCAGCGGCCAGCCGGAATCCGCTCCATGATCTGGCGCGAACGTTCGGGGTCGGCTCGCAACGCCTCTGTGTTGTCGGTGGCCATGTATCCCGGCGCGATGGCATTGACATTGACGCCCTTGGCCGCCCATTCATTTGCAAACGCCTTGGTCAGTTGTCCCACCGCGCCTTTGGCCGCCGCATAGGAAGGAACAAAGACTCCACCCTGAAAGGTCAGCAGGGAAGCGATATTGATGACCTTCCCGGCTCCTTTGGCCAGCATATGCTTACCCGCATGTTGGGTAAGACGAAAGACGCTGGTAAGATTAGTGTCGATTACCGCCTTCCAGTCTTCCTCGGAGTGTTCAACCGCCGGCGCGCGCCGGATGATACCGGCATTGTTGACCAGAATGTCGATGCCGCCGAAATGCCGGACGACCTGCTCCACAAGCGATGCACAGACCGCTCGATCACTTATATCGCCCACGAGCGCGATCGATTCCACCCCTGTTTTGCTTACCAGTTCGCGCGTAGCCTCAGGAGCGGAGCGCGATCCGTGAATGGCCACGTTCGCTCCGGCTTCGGCCAGCGCAAGGGCGATTCCCGCGCCCAGCCCGCGCGACGATCCTGTGACCAGCGCCGTCTTCCCCTTCAGGCTAAATTGTTCCAAGATCATGGCCAATCCTTTCCAGTTACTTCAATTCGGCAATAGTCAGTGCGTCCATATCGCTGTAGACCTGGTTCTCTCCACCCATACCCCAGCAGAAGGTATAGTTCCTGGTGCCAACGCCGGCGTGAATCGACCAGCCGGGTGAGATGACCGCCTGCTTGTTGGCGATTACGATATTGCGCGTCGCCTCACCCGGACCCATCAGGTGGACGACTCGCTGATCGGCATCGAGGTCGAAGTAAAGATAAATCTCTGAGCGTCTCATGTGGGTGTGCGGCGGCATGGTGTTCCAGACGCTGCCCGAGGCCAGTTGCGTGAAGCCCATTACCAGTTGGCAACTCCGTGTCCCTTCGAGATGAATGAGCCGGGTAATGTCGCGCAGGTTGGCGGTTTCCGCCGAGCCCAAGGTTGACTTTGCCAGATTGGCCGAACGAATCAACTGGGTTGGATGTTCCGCATGAGCTGGATAGCTCAGGAGATAGAATTCCGCAGGGCGTTGGCAATCTGCGCTGGAAAAGGCGACCTTCTCATTTCCTCGGCCCACGTAGAGCGCATCGAGTTTCTGGAGTTCATGCGCAATCCCGTTCACGGTCACCATTCCAGGGCCTCCGATATTGAGGATGCCAACTTCGCGCCGCTCAGTGAAATACGCGGCCTTGAGCATCTCGTGCGTTGGCAATAGCAGCGGCGCGATGGTGGGTACGGCCGATCCGATCACCGTGCGGTCGAGATCGACATAGGTCAGGCAGACCTCTCCCGGTTGAAAAAGATCGCTGACAAGAAAGGTTTCTCGCAGTTCATCTGTGGTCATTGTACGAAAGCGGACCGTGTCAGCCATTTGTGTCAATTTCATGGAGTCACACTCTTTCCGGATGCTGCGCATCCAGTGTTATGCAATCGAATTATCGTGAGATGCGCGCCGCGCCTCCGCCCATGACACGCATCACCTCGGCCATACTCGCGGTGCTTGTATCGCCGGGCGTCGTCATGGCCAGCGCGCCATGCGCGACGCCGCACTGTACAGACCACTCCACATCCTTGCCGTCGAGCAGACCGTAGATGAGGCCTGACGCGAAGGAGTCGCCGCCGCCAACGCGATCAAGGATGTCGACATTGCGTTGCTCGACAAGGGCGATCCCATCGCGATAAAGGGCAATGGCGCCCCAGGCGTTCTCCGAGGCGGTGTGCGCCGTGCGCAGCGTCGATGCAATCACCTTGAGGTTCGGGTAGGCGCTGGAGAGAGCGCGAAGCATCTTGCTGTAGCCCTCGACCGGCAACTCGTCAAAACTATGGCCCACGCCTTCGACTTCGACGCCGAGCATGGTGGAAAAATCTTCCTCATTACCGAACAGAACATCGACCTTCCGCACCAGCTCTCGGTTTACCTCTTGCGCCTTGGCCTTGCCCCCGATCGATTTCCAGAGAGATTCGCGATAGTTCAGGTCGTAGGAGATGGGCGTGTTTGCCTGCCGTGCGGCATCCATCGCCTCTCCCGCAACGGTGATCGTGGTATCTGAAAGTGCGGCAAAGATGCCGCCGGTGTGGAACCAGCGTGCTCCGTTAGCCGTGCCGAAGATGGATGCCCAGTCAAAGTCGCCGGGCTTCAGTTGCGAAACTGCCGTATTGCCGCGGTCGGAACAGCCAAGTCCGGCGCGTACACCGTAACCCCGCTCGGTAAAATTCAAACCGTTGCGAACCTTGCGGCCGACGCCATCATAGGGAACCCATCGGATCAGATCCTGATCCACGCCCCCTTGCAAGATCAAATCTTCGATCAGGCGGCCGACCGGATTGTCCGCCAGAGCCGTGGCGATGGCGGTACGCAGGCAAAAGCAGCGGCGCAACCCGCGCGCTACGTTGTACTCGCCCCCGCCCTCCCATATCCGCAGCGACCGCGCGGTATGGATGCGATCTTCACCCGGATCGAGCCGCAGCATTACCTCGCCCAAGCTGACGCAATCCCAACGCGCGCTGCCGGTTACGCTGATTCGGGCACGAATGTCGTCCATGGATGCTCCTCAAATGTAATAACTACCAAACATGTTTCGAGATTACAACGAGGCGAAGGCGGATGGAATGCCTATCCCTGTGCCAGACACTGCAAAACTCAATGAGGTGTTCGCCATGCTTTGAAATTTCTCAATCAGTAAAAATCAATGACATTACTCATTTGTGAGATTGATCGTAAATGCTTGAACCCGCCGACGACTTAGCCGTAATCCAATTCTGTCAAGCCGATGCTTTGCTGCGGCGTCGGCTTGAGGAGCCCGATCACCTCGCGATCCATGTAACTGATGGATGTAGCGACAAAGAGCAAAGCGCAGATCCTTCCGATAACTCTGCCAATTCGCTGGCCAACAGTGGAAGCCTCTGCTTTCTGCTCCGAAGGCGCCGAAATATCGTTCATACGCAGCCTTACCGTGGAAAAGATGCGCCTGCTCGCTACGAGCAGGCGCAAACGAGGCTGAGGGGCTTGACTAGAAGGTCAGACGCAAGACAAGCGACGGGTAAACCCTTCACGGAGGCCTCGATCCTGCAAGTTCCATTGGAGTGGAACGAGATTTCCGCGCGGCCGTTTGACAGTTGCAACTCACGCGAGGCCCTCGTGGTACCCAAGTTGTCGATGAGGCGGCCCGCGCCTGAAAGCGAAAAACGGAGAAGCATCTGCGCATCGAGGCAGAGAATTCCTTTATCGTCGAACACTTTCGCTTCTACCGTAATTCGGCCGTCTTTGCGCGCCTTCTCAAGTAACTGAAGCCGGGCGGGCTTTCCCCAGGCCTCGGTCTGGTAAATCAGGTCAATCTCGTCAGTTACCGTCACCCCGCTCTTGCTGGCGACGGCGCGGAGATGGTTAGGCCCGGAAGCAAAGCCGACGTTCCAGCGCAGGCCGGCTGCCGGGAAGTCCTGACTGTCGCGCTTCTTCGCTCCCAGCGGTTTTCCATTGAGGAAGAGCTGGGCCTGGTCGCAATTGGAATACACACGTACGGTGCGCAGTTCACCTTCCTTGCCCCAGCGCACCGGCCAACTGTGCCCGTAGATATGAACCATCGGTTTCTGAGCCCAATAGGACTGAAAAAGAAAGTAGGACTCTTTCTTTGTGAGGTCTCGCTCCACGACGCCTTTTTGATTCACGCGTGGAATGGCATTGTCGCCGCGCAGGGGCGAAGCAAAGTCTTTGAAGATCCATTGCGCCGACCCGGAGAGCCAATCAAGTTTCTCTTGTGTCTTCAAATGCCAGTCGAAGAGGTCGCAGGCATAGGTCTCTGACCAATCTCCGTCCTTTGAAGCGCGAGCGTCGCCACCGCTCTTGAGATAGGCGAGGCCCCGTTCATCGGTGCCTTTGCCGGTTGCGATATCCCTCAGAGCGGCCTCGGGATCTTCGGAGTGACGACCGGCGTGACTGTCGGCGCCCCACTCGATATGGATAAACCGCGTGACTCGTTCGCGCTCGGTGTTGAGGCTCTGCTCGTATTCGCGATAGTTACCGCTGTACCAGCCCGCCCAGATCGATGGCGAATAAGCATCTGGGATGTCGCGTGCAAAGTCGCAGCGCCGGAAAGAGGTTAGCCTCGAACTGTCGAGCCCGTGCGCAAGGTCGCGCAACCCGGTCATGAATGAGCGAATTGCGTCCTTATCCATGGCCGGGTACTCGCCCGGCCAGTCGTCTTCATTGCCGAGGCCCCAAAATATTACCGAGGGGTGGTTGTAGTGCTGCTCAATCATGTGCGTGAGTGCGTCCTTCGCATTGGTCTGAAATGCTTGGCCGCCTACGCCGGCGCGACACCATGGAACCTCTTCCCAAACCATGATGCCGAGTTCGTCGCATAGTTCCAGAACCAGCCGGTCCTGCTGATAGTGGGCGAGACGGATGAAGTTAGCGCCCATTTCGCGGATGAGGCGCATTTCTTCGCGAACCTGCTGGTCGCTCATCGCGGCTGCCACACCCGCGTGATCGGCGTGACGGTGCGTGCCGCGCAGGAGAACCCGCTGCCCGTTGAGCTTGAATGGGCCATGTTCGACAAACTCGATATGGCGAATGCCGAATCGTTCCTCGGCATAGGTCTCTCCGGCTGAGCTGGAAAGCGTAACTCGGCATGTATAGAGGCTTGGCGATTCCGGCGACCACAACTTGGGCACCGCTACGTGAAAATCGGCCAGGGGAGCAAAATCTTTCCACGCAGAAAGGCTTTGCGAAGATTGATGGATCGATCGGCCACCGGGATCCCAGACCTCAACTGAAACCCTGCAAAAAGAATCGGCACCGGCGGGATTGTAGAGCCTGGCTTTCACGGAGACCTGCGCAGACCCATCCATTCCAACAACAGGCAGGACATGGACTGCATCCAGGGCGACGGCAGGAAGATAAATCAGATTCACGTGACGGTAGAGTCCGCCGTAGAGGCAAAAATCACTCAGGTCGGAGGGAACCCGATCGCGATCCGGCGAGTTATCGCAGAGCACAGCGATTGGCACGCCGTCGGCTCGCTCTGCTGGAGGCAACTGTGCAACGGCATCTGTAATGTCGAATGCAAACTCATCGTAGCCCCCCTTATGTTTGCCGAGGAGCGTCGAACCGAGCCAAACAGTGGTGGTCTGGCCTGCGCCCTGGAAGTGCAGAATTGTGCGTCCGCCGGATATTGGATTCTGTACGGAGAGCCGCGTCCTGTACCAGCCATTTCCGCGGAAGTAGGGCGTCTCCGGGTCGCACGCATCCATGCCGTTGAAGCAGTGCGGCAAGGTGATTTTTTGCCACGGATTGTTCTGCTCGGAAAGCCATGCGTCCCGGAGCTCAGAGGAGGAATCGGTGCGGAAATCCCAGCCGCTATCCAGCCGGGTGACGAACTGAGAACTCACTTCCGCTGAGGCGGCGGATTGAGACACGGCTCGAATTGAGGCAGAGAGCAAGGCGCCGGCAGCGGAGAAGGACACGGTCTGCATGAATTGCCTGCGAGAACAGTGGAACAAGAGGAGCCTCACTTTGCATGGCTGTTCTAACTCGGAACGCGATCCGCGGAGCTTGGAAATTTACATTCCGGGCACAGCCTCAACTAGCATCAACTCTGGGCTGGCCACCACAAGAATAACAAGTGACTCACCGTTTGGTTTTCGGTGCAACTATTATCTTAGGAAACTCTGAACGTGCGCCGTGAAAGCCGGTGCTTTTCAGCGGGGTATAGACCCGCCCG